>CAZAFW010000135.1:0-1507 GCA_964484935.1 uncultured Peptostreptococcaceae bacterium | reverse complement strand
CGGCGGAAAATGTAATGGTTCCGTTTTCCCCGGTATAGTTTACGGCATTTTCAAACAAAGCCCTCAGGCATTCCAGTATGAGATCCTTGTCGGCAATCACTTTGAAATTTTCTATTTTGGAAGTTTTTACGTTTCTGCCTTTCCTTATGTTTTGAGAATCCTCAATCATCTTGCCTATGAGGGCTCCCGAACCCACCGGCCCCGCATTTATGCCAAGTGCGTCCCTGTCCATCCGCGCAAGCTTTAAAAGCCCTTCTATGAGACGCCCCATTCTGTCCGTCTCTTCGGACATTGCCTCGAGGGATTCATCCATCAGCTTGGGGTCTTCCCTTCCCCATCCGCGCAATATGTCAAGGTATCCCCTCATTACGGCAACCGGTGTCCTGAGTTCGTGGGAGGCGTCTGAAACGAACCGCCTCTCCCTTTCAAAAGACTCCTCGAGTTTTCCAAGCATTTCGTTTAAGGCCGTTTCAAGGCTCGACAACTCGTCGGGATGCGAAGATACGGCAATCCGCCTGTCAAGATTTTGGGAAGATGCTATGGCCTTTGCCTCGTTTATGATTTTTTCTATCTGGCTTACATATTTGCGGCTTAGGGCCATGGCGGAAAGATATGCCAGCAGGTATGAAACGGAAACATAGGCAATGATTGAAAAGAATGTCCCCGCCTCCCATTCTCCGCTAAAAATGCGCAGCATCCAAAGGGCCGCCCCGGCAATTACAAGTGATGCGAATACGGTCGCAGTGGTCTTGTGCCTTATGGTTTCTTTTTTCCTTTTCCGCCTTTTGCCTTTATCGTATGACATATCCAACGCCCCTTACAGTTTCTATGAGCTTGTTGTCAAAATCCTTGTCTATTTTGTCTCTTACGTATTTTATGTAAACATCGAGAACGTTGTCCCCTCCGAAAAATCCATATCCCCATACTGAATCGAGGATTTGAGACCTTTTAAGCACAATTCCCCTGTTGACTGCAAGGTATGCGAGCAGGTCGAATTCGGTTTTCGAAAGGCTTATCCCTTTTCCGCCCCTCTCCACCCTATGGCTGGAGATGTCTATTTCCATATTGTCTATGATTATTTTTTCCTTTGCCGCGTCGCTTGCTTCCCCGGCTCTCATACGAGCCCTTATCCTTGCAAGGAGCTCTTCTATTTCAAACGGCTTGGTCACATAGTCGTCCGCACCGAAATCGAGTCCTATAACCTTGTCGCTTACGGAGTCCTTCGCTGTAAGCATTATTACGGGAACTGAAGACCTCTCCTTTATGCGGCGGCAAAGCTCCAGGCCGTTTACCTGAGGGAGCATTATGTCGAGCAATACCAGGTCGAAAGCTTTTCCCCTCAGCTTTTCATCGGCCGAAAGTCCGTCCGTTTCGACTTCAACTTGGTATCCTGCGTGTTCAAGCTGAAGCTTGAGTATGCGTCCTATGTTCCTGTCGTCTTCAACTACCAGAATTTTCTTTTCCATAAAACCCTCCAGTATTTGTCATATGCCCATTTATATGATAC
>CAZAFW010000134.1:0-1528 GCA_964484935.1 uncultured Peptostreptococcaceae bacterium | reverse complement strand
GTAAAAGACGGCGAGGTCATAAGCGCTGCATGCAACGAGGTTACAAGTTCCAACGATCCTACTGCGCATGCTGAAATTCTTGCAATACGCAGGGCAAGTGAAAAACTTGGAACATACGATCTGTCGGGATGTGTCATTTATGCTACCGGGGAGCCGTGCCCAATGTGCCTTTCAGCAATAATATGGGCCAACATAAAGCAAGTTTTCCATGCACTGAATGCTGAGGATGCCGAAAAAATAGGTTTTAGAGATGAAAAAATATACCGGCATCTGCGGGGCGAAGAAAAAATTGTCGGGATTGAAAGGATTGAAAGCAGAGGAGCCGGTGAATTGTATGAAGAATACATAAGGCTCGGGAAAAAAATATATTGATATGTTATCTTGATTTAGTGGCAAGACATTTGAAAATTCTGCAGGGTTTAAAGGATATTTAAGAGGAGGAATCAGAATGGTTTCTTTGCAAGAAATGGAAATCATGCTGAAAGACATTGCGGCTGAATTTCCAGAGCAACTTTTTGAGGAACTCAATGGAGGGATTTTGCTTTTGCCGGATACGAAAATGAATCCGGCAGGGATTGACAACGACCTTTTCATATTGGGGGAATACCATAGAGGAGGCAATATGGGGAGGTACATATCAATTTATTACGGTTCATTCATGAAAGTCTACGGCAGGCTCGGCAAGGAAGCTCTTTTGCAAAAGCTTGTTCATACTTTGAAGCATGAATTCACTCATCATCTGGAATCACTCGCAGGAGAAAGGGATCTTGAAATTGAAGACGCGAGGTATTTGAAAAACTATCTTAGAAATCACCGGAAATGATGAAAAAAATGCAGGCATCAAAATGCTATACAATTTTGGTTGTCCAATCTTCCACATTCCAAAAGTCTGTTATCCAGTCTTTGTAAAAATCGGGTTCATGGGAAACCAGAAGAATGGTCCCCTTGAATTCAATCAGCGCATTTTTCAATTCCATCTTGGCATCTGCGTCAAGATGGTTTGTAGGTTCATCCAATACAAGCCAATTTACGGATTTAAGCATTAATTTGCACAAACGGACCTTTGCATTTTCTCCGCCGCTCAGGACTTTCATTTGGCTGGTTATGTGCTCGTTGGTCAGTCCGCAGCTTGCAAGGGCGGAACGGACTTCCCTGTTTTCCATGGATGGATACTCCTGCCAGATTTCTTCGAGAGCAGTATTTGAATTGTTTCTGTTTGATTCCTGTTCGAAATATCCGGGATGCAGATATTCTCCAGTGTCAATTTTGCCGGAGAAAGGCTTAATTATACCAAGCATTGTTTTTAAAAGAGTTGATTTGCCGATACCGTTTACACCGGTAACGGCAATTTTTTTGTTTCTTTCCAAAACCATGTCCAAGGGCTTGGTCAGAGGCTCGCCATATCCGAGCACAAGTCCCTTTGCTTCGAAGACGAATCTGCCGGGTGTACGAGCTTCTTTGAAGGAAAAGGATGGTTTTGTTTTTTCTCTCGGCTTTTCTATTATTTCAAGTTTGTCGAGTCTCTTTT
>CAZAFW010000133.1:0-1690 GCA_964484935.1 uncultured Peptostreptococcaceae bacterium | reverse complement strand
GCCTCGATGGCGTTATTCAATGCATTTCCTAAAACAATGCATATGTCCATATCATCAATCTTGAGTTTCTTGGGAATCATAATCTCAGTTTCGAATTTAATTCCTTCATCAACTGCTTTTGATTTCCTATTGCTAATCAAAGCATCTATAGCTACATTGTTGGATACGACTCCCCTTTTATCAAAATCAAGTTCCTCATTCAACCTATGAATATATTTCACCGCTTCATGATATTGATTCCGACCTAAATAACCATCCAGCGTTATCAAATGACTTAACATGTCATGGCGTACTTTCTTTACTTGATTATAGCCATCAATTACATTTTCATATTGATCCCGTTGCATCAGCAGTTGTTTTTCTCTAAACCTAACTAGATTGTTTTCAGTCATCTGCATAACTATGCTGTCAAACAGATAAAATGCTATGATATTGATATACAAAATCGAAATGCCTGAAACCACATAAACATAGCTAAATTCATTTTTCAAAATCGGTTCATACACATTTGCAAAAGATAGTACAATGCTAAATACGGGAATTGAAATGATGAATAACCAAGACCTTAGAGTTACCTGCGATGCATTTCTTCTCTTGAAACGAATAATTATCTCTACAAGAAGAAGCAATAGTATTTTTGAAATAACCCCGCCCAAAAACAAAAGCATCATGTTTTGCCTGATATCCTGCATTACATTTCCAAAAACAGCTACAATCAAAAGTGCCGCAACAAGCTCCATTAAGAAGGAGAATACAACAATAAAGGTTGCCACAATTAGTTTTACATATACCTTCCCGAGGTAAAAAAGATTGGCAACAACAAAGAATACAACAAAACTAACCAGTAATAAAATGCCCGATTTCTCAACCGTAATATTTACAATAATTTCAGTCAGTAGAATAATTACCAGACCGATTGTCTTTCTCTTTTCACTCATCTTTTTTTTCATTAGGATATTATTATAAAATCTTAAGGCGACAAACAGTCCAACTACATCATTCATCATTATAATAATGTTCATTAAATAATTCTGCATCATTCAATGTCTCCCATCATAAAATTCATATATTTTATTTTAATATCTTTCTGATAATTTTTACTGCACTTCAACAACTCACCTGTCGACATCATAATACTGTTTGCTGCAATTTCCTTGATATGCTGCATGTTCACAAGATAATATCTACTGATTCTCACAAATCCATCCGCTAAAAGCTTCTTTTCTGCATCACTGATATTTTCATTGCCGGAATATTTCTCTTTTTTACAGTGAATGATTACTTTTCTTCTATCGCTCTCAAAATATACAATATCCGATAGCCTCAAAACTGTTATGTTATCCCTCATTTGAATAACATAACTCTTATTCTTATCTGCCAGAATTATTTTTGCCGCACTTTTAAAGACCTTCGAAAATTTTTTTTCATCAATTGGCTTTAAAATGAAATCATACGCTTCAACACTATATCCACTAACAGCATATTCAATTATAGAAGTGATGATAATGATTATGCAATTTTCATCATATTCCCGAATAATTTCAGCCGTCTGTATACCGTCAAGTTCTTTCATCTTCATATCAAGCAATATAATGGAAAACCTTTGCCCTGCTTCATACACACTGACTAGATCCTCTCCAGAATCAAATTTCTCCAATTCATAAGGTTCACTCAACTGCTCGGAAGTTAT
>CAZAFW010000132.1:0-1797 GCA_964484935.1 uncultured Peptostreptococcaceae bacterium | reverse complement strand
TAAGCGCTTGCGCCAAAGCCCCGGAAAGCGATCCGGCAAAGCCATATGCGGGAGCGACATTGAATGTGTATAACTGGGGGGATTATATAGCAGAAGACACATTGACAAGATTCACCGATGAAACCGGAATAAGAGTAAACTATGAGATGTTTGATTCGAACGAAATAATGTACACGAAATACAAGTCCGGAGCTGTGGATTACGATGTTTTGGTTCCTTCAGACTACATGATTGAAAAACTGATCGCAGAAGATGAACTCCTTGAATTGAATTTTGAAAACATAACGAATAGCGAGTATATAGACCAATCATTCAAGGGACTTGCATTTGATGAAAATGACAAGTACTCTGTTCCCTATATGTGGGGAACAGTAGGAATCCTTTACAATACAAAAATGGTTGACGAACCGGTCGATTCATGGGACATCTTATGGGATGAAAAATACTCTGGACAGATAATAATGCAAAACTCTGTAAGGGACGCATTTGCGGTCGCCCTTAAAAAACTTGGCTATTCATTGAATTCGACATCCAAAGCAGAGGTGGATGAGGCGTTAGAGCTTTTGAAAGAACAGGCGCCGCTAGTGCAGGCCTATGTCATAGACGAGGTCAAGGACAAAATGATAGGCAATGAAGGCGCTTTGGCGGTAATCTATTCAGGCGAGGCCATTTATACGGCGGACGAAAACGAGGATCTTGCATACGCAATCCCCAAGGAAGGTACAAATCTTTGGTTCGACTCCATGGTTGTTCCAAAATCGACACAAAATCAGGAAGCGGCTGAAGTTTTTATAAACTTCATGTGCGACCCTGAAATTGCATTCAACAACACTGATTATATTGGCTACTCCACTCCGCATATAAGGGCGAAAGAGATGCTCGACGATGAAATCAAGGATGACCCCGCCGCATATCCGTCAAAAGAAGTGCTGGAAAACTGCGAGGTGTTTGTCGATTTGGGCCAGGAGATGACTGAATACTACAATGAAAAATGGAATGAACTAAAAGCTTCACTTAACTGAATTTATAATAATAAGAAAAGGATGTCCACTTGGACATCCTTTTCTTATTATTATAAAGCCTGACCGCGAAAAATATTGACAAACTCGTCTAATGGCAGTAGACTGTAACTGTCTAATGGAATACGACAGGAGGTTTGTTTATGGACAAATACAAATTGGGTGAGAAGGAAGGCAAATTTGCCGATATTATCTGGCAGAAGGAACCCGTAACTACGCGAGAGCTCACGGAGCTGTGTGCAGAGGAATTTTCATGGAAAAGGACTACAACATACACGATGCTTAGGCGTCTTTGCGACAGAGGGATGTTCGAAAACAGAAACGGAACCGTATATTCTTTGATTACAATGGATGAATTCCTGGCGGCAAAGGGGGAGCAGCTCATAAACAAATCCTTCGGAGGATCCTTGCCGCAATTTGTAGCGGCTTTTACACGCCGGAACAGGCTCAGCGAAAAGGAAATAATGGAAATAAGACGTTTGATTGACATGCAGAAAGGAGGAGGGCAATGATTGACAGCCTATTTCTGAAGATTGTAAACATGAGTATTACAGGGAGTTTTGCAATTGCATTTGTCATGATTGCAAGGCTTTTGCTCAAAAAAATGCCCAAGGTGTTTTCGTATGCGCTTTGGGGTGTGGTTCTTTTTCGTCTAGCATGCCCGTTTTCCATCGAAAGCATGCTCAGCATAATTCCTGTAAACAAGACTTCAATACCGGAGGAAATCTTTTATGCGGGCACACCTCAAATAAACACGGGAGTGGAAAGCGTTGACAAT
>CAZAFW010000131.1:0-1867 GCA_964484935.1 uncultured Peptostreptococcaceae bacterium | reverse complement strand
GCACCATAGAGAATAAGATTCTCTTTTCTGTCAAGGAAGCTCATTGATTCAAGTTCATCCTGCTTAATACCCTCTGGAAATCGGATTTGAGAATAGTCATATCCATTGAGAGTTTTAACTACAAGAAATCCGGCGTTGTTGAGATTTCTAATCCGTCTTTTTTCCTCGCGGTCTTCATGAAGAGCCTTAAGCAGTTGCAGCAAGAAATCCTCGTTGGTTTCAGCTTCAATCATTGGATAGATTTCCATGAGAGCATTTGAAAGTTTTAGTTTCCGTTGGTATTTTCCGATTGCCTCTCTCATAAAACATTTCCTCCAAAGAACCGGTCATACTGGGATGTATCCATCTCGTATGACGGCAAATCGGAAGGCAGGTCAACAACAGTTTCATAAATCATTCGGTTTTCTTTAAGCCTTCTATAGGTGACTGCAACAGCTTCAGGGGATGCAGAATCATGTTTTATGGTCTCTTTTAAAACTTTGTCTGCAAAAGCCATGTCATCCTTCAGTAAAATCATTTTTAGGACATTGAAGGCTTCTCTAAATGCTTCT
Source organism: uncultured Peptostreptococcaceae bacterium (assembly GCA_964484935.1). GTDB lineage: Bacteria > Bacillota > Clostridia > Peptostreptococcales > BM714 > BM714. The sequence continues at coordinate 1,316 of CAZAFW010000131.1, read as the reverse complement.
TTGTCCAGCATCTGAAGGTAATCTTGCCACGCCTCAGGCAAAAGAGTATAGATTCCTGAATATTTCAAGGCATTAGGTCTCGTTTTAATGACATCGATGAAGTCAATGTGATGGATGGATTCTTCACCGTTTTGAAACAATCTTGGGTGTTTGGCTATTTTTTCAGAAAAATCTTTCGAGAATATTTCAATCTCGTTGGCCATGATTTTCAGGTTTACAAATTGTCCAATATACCTTGGGCTTGCAGAGTAGCGGCAACCAGAGAATTCAACAAGACCATATTTATTGACTTTGCGAGTTTCGTATTTGGCGGTATCGAAAGGAATTTTGCTTACCGGAACCATCAATGATTTTTCTTGTTCAAAGAGTAATGTTTTGGGTTCCTTAAGACGATAATGGTCTTCCTTGTTGAGGTCATCACAGTCCTCAAGCAACTTTTGGTTGAATGAATCCAGTTCTTTAATTATTGGTTCTGGAACGAACAGATTTCTCCTTATGGTCCCCACCTTGTTTTCTACATTGCCTTTTTCATTGCCGCTGTTGGGATTGCAGAACTTGATATTGAAGCCATAGTGCATAGAAAAACGTGTTACGAAATCGGCTGCTTTCAACACACCATTTTCATCTTTTGTTCTTAATGCGGCTGAGGACATTTGATCAAACCATATGGCTATGGGAACATATTCTATGTGTTTAAAGATGGTTACCAGGCCTTCCAAGACAGCTTGCCTGGTTTCGCTTCTCGTAACGACTGCAAAACCGGCATTGGATTTTGGGAAAGAGAGAATCAGTTCATGAAACTTCTTTAGTCCGCCCTGTTCGTATCCATAGAATGTTCCGAAGTCAACCTGCGCTTCCCCTCCCGGGTGATTTAGGAGAAGATATGCTTTCTTAGAGCCATAGATTTTTTCTTTTTCTTCTTTGACAATAGTTCTTACGGTGCGTTCGGAAACATCCAGAATGTCAGGGTGCTCTTTCTTTAAACGCTTGTATATGACCTTTGCCGTGTGTCTCTGTTTGTGGTGCCTGGCTCGGTCCTCCAATAGCCACTTGCGAATAATGGGTCTAAGTATATCTGACTTGTTCGGACGTTTTGCCTTGTGTTCTGATTCATTGAAGTCTTCTGTTTCAATATACTTTTTGATGGTGCGATAATTTCTTCCTGTCATTTTACATATTTCTGAGATGCTTTTGCCTTCCGCGAAGTAAATTTCTCGGATATAATTGATGTGAGTAATTGTCAGCACTTCCTTTCCTCCCTTAAAAGCTTAGTCACTTAAAAGGGTATTATTTAAGGTTGGTACTGGCAATTACTT
>CAZAFW010000130.1:0-1886 GCA_964484935.1 uncultured Peptostreptococcaceae bacterium | reverse complement strand
TTTTATTGAACAGGCAGTTGAAGTTCAACGTAACCCCAAAGGGAACTCTGAAGGACAAAGATGAATTCAATTTCAGCCTTGCATCTGTTCATATTTTTCTTTTTGCCGCAAGTGTTTTAGCATTTGTAGTCAACATGAATATTATATTCAAATGGTCCGCCGGGATGTTCCTCAGCGGAATCATTGTCAACATGATTTGGTGCGTTTACAACATGGCTGCCATTTTCATTTCAATATTCTTGTCACTGGAAAAGAAACGTTTAAGAAAAACCGAACGAATTCCTACAAGCCTCGGTTTCAAGTCATTGATAACTTCCTGCGAGCATCATGACAATTGCGGCCACTGCGGCACAGTAACCGATTTTTCCGAAAAAGGCATGCTGATTACTCTAAAGGAATATTGTCCAAATTTCGACTTCAATATAAACAAGTCAGTTGAACTGAGCATTGAATCCGTTGGAACTGTAACGGGTCAAATTGTAAGATATGCGCAAAACGACTCCAAGTATGTAGTAGGGGTATCCTTTACCGGGGACGATTACAATTTGATAAGCAAAGCCAATAAATTCAGATTCAACATGAACAATACCTATATACAGAATCCCGTCATACAAAGTGAAAATCAATCGATTCACAGCATTCTGCTTAGCGTCATCAAGAATGCAAAAGCTAGCAAAAATTAAAAAAAGCGATTATAAATCATCGATGATTTATAATCGCTTTTTTTAATAGCAGAATAATACAGTCAATTTTATCCGCCCTAAAACACGTCTCTTTCAGGATCCACATCAAGCAGTCCGCTGTGTTTATATAACCAATCAAATTCAACCCCGCCCGCTTGCCTTTCTATAGCTCGTTCCCGGTTTGACCAAATTGATATCAATTGAATTTCCATTGTTTTGTTGATCGGTCTCCGATTCAATCCAATCGCTATAGCGGCGTTTCTTCTTCCCGTACATAAGCTGATCCACTTCATGAAAAAATTGGCTGAAATTCTTTCTTTCGTCCATACCTACTTTTTCATACAAGCCATAACCTACAGCTAAACTGAAAGGATATTTTTGTTGCTTGTTTTCTCTATCCGCTTCTCGGTTCAAGTCATTTACAGCCTCTCTCAGCACCGCTTCATCTATCTCCTTAACGATGCAGGCAAACTCGTCTCCGCTCAATCTATAGCATGTGCCCGTTTTTCCGAAGGCTTTGCAAAGCAACTGATAGCATATTATGATTGCTTTGTCGCCGCTTGCATGACCGTAAATGTCATTGATTTGTTTTAACCTATTGATGTCTACCAAAACGAATCCAAATATTTTGTAATTGGGCGAATCTAAAATCAAGTCCAGATCCCTTTCGTATGCAGCCCGGTTGTTTCCTTCTACAAGACTATCCGTATATGCCATTTCTTCCAAAAACTTTGTCTTATGGTTAAGTGTCAAAATGCTGTTAAAGTAACGGATAGACTCCAAAAGCATGCAAAAAAGGAATAACCCAAAACCCAATTTGCTGTATTGAGACATATGTTCAAAATCCTTTTTGAAAAATGCAATAATTTCCATCAAACCTGAAACTACCAATAATCCCATATAAATTCCGTATTTGCCCACTTTTTTATTCTTAAGCAAAACGGCCTCATAAAAAATAACTGCCGCCAGCCATACTATAGTCAGACCCAATAAAAAATTCACATATGCAACTCCACTGATGAAAGGCAAGATCCCAAACATCTGAAAAGCAAGCAATAATACAAGACAAACCGCCAAAAGAACTGAAATCCGGTAAATAGTTTTCGAATACTTTTCCAAAAAAACGATTCCGAAGTAGCGTATAAGCGAAACCGCCATTAAAGGAACCATCAGATAGCTGATTCCTCCCAATATGAACCTGTT
>CAZAFW010000129.1:0-1898 GCA_964484935.1 uncultured Peptostreptococcaceae bacterium | reverse complement strand
CTATTTGAAGTTATGCACCAAGGAGCGACATTATCTGGTTGACATCCTTGTCTCCCCTTCCGGAGAGGTTCATTACGATTATATTTCCCTTTGGAAGGCTTGCCGCCAGCTTTATCGTGTATGCTATGGCGTGTGAGCTTTCAAGAGCGGGGATTATTCCCTCCTCCTGGGAAAGAATGGCGAATGCCTCGAGAGCCTCGGCATCTGTTGCAACAACATATTCCGCCCGGCCCGAATCCTTGTAGAAGCTGTGCTCTGGGCCTACACCCGGATAGTCCAGTCCTGCCGCTATGGAATGAACGGGCAGCGGGAGGCCGTGTTCGTCCTGGAGATTGTAACACTTGAATCCGTGTATGAGTCCGGGAACGCCCTTTGTAAGGGTTGCGGCGTGGTCGGGGGTGTCAAGGCCCTTGCCCGCAGGCTCGACGCCGACAATTTTAACTTGCTCGTCGTCGTAGAAGGGATTGAAGAGGCCTATGGCATTGCTTCCGCCTCCGACGCATGCCACAATGTAGTCCGGCAGACGGCCTTCCTTTTTCAGTATCTGAATTCGGGCCTCCTTGCCGATTACGCTCTGGAATTCCCTTACCATTACAGGGTAGGGATGGGGACCGACCGCAGAACCGAGAAGATAGAAGGTTGACTCGGCGTTTTCCACAAAATCGCCCAGTGCTGCATCCACCGCTTCCTTGAGGGTTCCGTCACCGTCGGTCACAGGGACTACCTCTGCGCCTAGGAGCTTCATGCGGTATACATTAAGTGACTGGCGCTCGGTGTCCTTTTGGCCCATGTATATTATGCACTCCATGCCGAAAAGCGCGCATGCTGTGGCAGTTGCAACTCCGTGCTGCCCTGCGCCGGTTTCGGCTATTATGCGTTTTTTGCCCATGCGCTTGGCCAAAAGGGCCTGTCCGATGGCATTGTTTATTTTATGGGCGCCGGTGTGGTTTAAGTCCTCGCGTTTCAAGTATATCTTGGCTCCTCCGATTTTTTCGGTAAGGCTTTCGGCATAGTAGAGAGGGTTTTCCCTGCCTATGTATTCCTTTTGATAATATGAGAGCTCTTTTTGAAAATCGGGGTCCCCGATGTATTTGAAGAAGGCTTCTTCAAGCTCTTTGAGAACCGCTTCGAGGGGCGGAGGCACAATGGCGCCGCCGTAGTTTCCAAAATATCCGTTTCTGTTTTTCATTTCATATCCTCCTTGGATTTCGGTTTCTTTTTTTTGATTGACAGTCTGTTTCATCGGATTCTATGCGCCACGCAGGTTCCATCTCAAATCCCCCCTTTTAACAAATAAAAAAGCCCTCTGCAGCGATTGCTGCAGAGGGCGTATTAACGCGGTACCACCTCGTGTTTGCCGAAAAAGTCTTTCGGCCATCTCATCGGATACGGGACCAGCCTATATCCTATCTCTGTAACGGGAGAATCCCGTGTTGCATACTTCCGCTCTCGCGGGTTCAGCGCCAACTCATGGGTCCATTCAAAATGTTTTTCGGTGCCGGGTTTCCACCATTGCCGGCTCTCTGTGGCCAATCTGCAAATTTACTCGTCCCAATCAATGCTTTTTGCGATTAAGTTGTTAACGATGATTCTATTCGACAACTTGAAACTTGTCAATGGTTATTTTAAATATTAAGAATTTTTTTCAATGGAACGCGCGGGAATTGCGGAATTCCTTAGCCGCGATACGCTGCAAAAGCCGGTGCTTCAAGCTTCATCGCCGCCGGGTCGGATGGAGTCAATGCCGCCAAAATATTTTTCGTCACTCTCTTTTTTGTTTGTAAATTGGTCGGTACCCCTTACTACGGGTCTGGGTGAGGCTTTTGGATTGACATTGAGACAAAACGGTGTTTCATTCCATGTTGGCTTCATTGACTTTTCCTCCTTCTTTTATTTTA
>CAZAFW010000128.1:0-1966 GCA_964484935.1 uncultured Peptostreptococcaceae bacterium | reverse complement strand
AGCAGTCCGCATTCAGAAGTTCCGGCTCGTCCTCAAGGCTTTCATTGATTTCAACGATACTTCCTCCTACAGGAAGATATGAATCCGAAGCCGCCTTCACGGATTCTATGGCGCCGAAAGCCTCTCCCTTTTCAAATTCGTCGCCTTCCTCCGGAAGCTCGACGAAAACTATGTCTCCCAAAGCATGCTGTGCATAGTCTGAAATCCCTACGGTCCCGACATTTCCTTCAACGTTTACCCACTCATGGTCCTTGGTGTAGTAGAATCCTTCCATCACTTTCATCTTTAGTCCTCCTTGTGTTTTCTTCTGCTTGTATTTTAAACCGCCGGGCAGCTGCTTGCCGGCATTTATTTCTTGTATTTTTTTGAATAGAAGCGCTTGCTTATTATCTCGGCCGCCGCCTTCTTTTTCCTGATTCCTATCAAAATGGTCCCGCCCATGTGCGCATGTTCCGCATCGATCAGAGCCAAGCCTATGCTTTTTTTGAGTGTGGGAGAGAAATATCCGGTTGTAACGTGTCCAATTTCATTTTCTCCTGCGTAAACCTTGTATCCATGCCTTGGAATTCCCCTGTCCTTCATTTCAAATCCGACAGTCTTTCGCCTGAGGCCTTCCTCCTTCTGTTTGGCAAGCGCGTCCCTTCCTATGAAGTCTGTGTCAAGCTTGACGAAATATCCGAGTCCCGCCTCGAGCGGCGAAACGTCCGGTCCAAGCTCGTTCCCGTAAAGAGGAAGAGCCGCTTCGAACCTGAGGGTGTCCCTGCATCCAAGACCCACGGGCTTGAGCCCTTGGGATGCTCCAACGCCGAAAAGTTTCTCCCATATGTGTATAGCCTTGTCGGGCTCGACATATATTTCGAAACCGTCCTCGCCTGTATAGCCTGTCCTTGAAATGAGGCACTTGACTCCGGCTATCTCGACATCCCTTGCGCAATAGAAAAATGCAAGCTCTTCAAGGTTTTTGCCGGTAAGCTTTTGCAGAATGGCCTGTGCCGACGGACCTTGAAGCGCAAGCTCGGCCGTCTGGTCCGAAAGGTTTGTCAATTCGAGGTCATAACCTTGGCTCTGCTTCTTCATCCATTCTACATCCTTGTCCACATTGCCGGCGTTTATGACTATGAAATAATAGTCGTCGGCATATTTGTAAACCAACAAATCGTCAACCGTGCCCCCGTTTTCGTAGCACATCATCGCGTACAGAATCTGGTTGTCTTCAAGCTTCGAAACATCATTGGTAACCAGGTTTTGAACAAACTCAAATGCCTCGGGACCCTTTACTTCAACCTCTCCCATGTGTGACACATCGAAAAGTCCGGCGGCGTTCCTTACAGCCTCATGTTCCGGTATAAGGCCCTCGAACTCAACCGGCAGAGCCCATCCAGCATAATCGACCACCTTTCCACCGTACTTTTCAAAGACATCGAAAAGCGGTGTTTTTCTTGCGCTTGAAATATCCATATTTCGCCCTCCTTTATTGGTTTGCATTTCCATCCTGCTGAAAGCTGCCCGCTGTACTTACACTTTCCGCCGTTTATTCCCGCTTGCTACTTTATATACCCATATGCCTTAGGCTCACAACTGCTTTTACCAAACCGCTGCCAAATTTATCCTCTCTTGCCCAATCCGCGCAGGTACACTTTTTTCAAAAAACAAAAAACAGAACACGCCTTCTATGCGTCTCTGTTCTTTTACCTGAGAGTTTTGTCGAATATCTTTCTCGCCCCTTCGGTGCCGCCCTAGGCGGTCTCTCCAGAGTATCGTCCGTTGGCGGCCATCATTCATTTGAATCGTGAAATCGACTCCCGCCATCATCATCCGAATACCTATATTCACTTTTCATTTACATTATAATTGCCCGGGGGATTAGATTTCAACAATTGATAAGATTTTATCAGACAATTCAATCTTTTTTGACGCAAATACTGGTCTGCAGGCTCTTTTTCATCGATTTCAAATAAAAATATTT
>CAZAFW010000127.1:0-2011 GCA_964484935.1 uncultured Peptostreptococcaceae bacterium | reverse complement strand
CTTTAAATTCTACAGTAATGCTTTCCCCACCACTGATTATTTTCTTTAAATTTTCTGTACGCATTATTCAACACCTTCTACCAGACTATAATTTTATTTATAAATATAAAATCTCATCATTACGAATTGTTTTAAATAACCTTTCCCGGTACATTAGTCCCTATCAACTTTTATAGTGCCTTTACTCTTTTACTTCCCCAAAATGGTCCCGTCTGCTTTTTCCCTCTTTCATCCTCCATCCAACACATTTATAGTTTACATAATCATATTCAAAATAATTATACCTTATTTAAGATGAAACATATACTTCATATAACACTTGATTCGCCAGCCCATAATATAAAAATCCCTGTAATTAGAGATGTATTGTCTCTTTGCGACTTTCTTCATACCCACGGCTTCACATGATTCCAGCTAAAAGCAATGCAAATCCAGCCGCTAAACCTGCCCATGCAAAGATAACCAGCCAAGCCGGATGCTCATTTAATTCTATTCCATCAATCTCCGGATCTCGATCCATAAACTCAAGTATTTCTTGATCAGAGGCTCCATCGGCCTCCATTTGTTTTACAACCTCTCTATATTCTTTCAAATAAGGACCAACCTGGCGATAACTCATGTACAAACTAGATACTGCAGTTGCAATGCCTATCAGAGCTGTTAGCCAAAACACAGTCATACGTCCATTTGAATAATGCAAGAATGCAGCTATGGTATAAAGCGCTATGCTTATTTTCGCTAACATATAATCACCTACTCGGCATCTGTTTTCCCTATCAGTATTTGTAAATAATATTATATATATGTATAATATTGGTATATGTAAAAGGGGAGGGGAATCAATTGAAATCATTATTGAAATATATCAATCAATGGGCAAGTTATGTTCTGTGTTTTGCAAAAACACTATTCATGAATAGCACTTGCAAGAATCTTGAAATTATTGCGCTCCGCAGCCAGCTTGCGCTTTTAACCGAGCAACTTGAAAACAAGAAAATTAAAAAGACCAGACCTACTTCTGCTTTCAGGCAGCTGTGGGTGATTATTTCAAAAGTCCACAGAAACTGGAAATCGGATTTAGTTGTAGTTAAGCCTGCTACAGTTATTAGATGGCATAAGAAAGCTTTCAAGCTTCACTGGAAAAAGAAGTCGCGAAAAAGAGGAAGGCCTCCTGTTTCCAAAGCTGTTATTGAAATCATTAGAAAAATCCATAGAGAAAATCCTCTGATGTCGACCGAAAAAATTCACGATATGCTGGTTTCTATGGGAATCATTGATCCTCCATGTCCAAATTCAATTGCCAAGTACATTCCCTCAACAAGAAAACCACCATCGGACAAGCAGATTCAATCCTGGAAAACATTCCTCAAAAACCATGGAAAAGAGATATGGTCAATGGATTATTTTACAGTTCCTACTTTTTTATTCAAAATCCTATATGTACTAATCATTATCAACCATGGCAACCGGAAGATTGAGCATTTTGCAGTGACTACAAACCCGAACCTGTTTTGGATTAAGCAACAAATAAGAAATGCTACGCCCTATGGCCATAAGCCAAAGTATCTTGTACATGACAATGATTCAGTTTTTGTCTGCAATGATTTTCAAGCTTTTCTGAAAAAACTCAACATCACATCCAAAAGGACTGCTTATCATTGTCCCTGGCAAAACGGAGTTTCAGAGAGAATAAACGGCATAATACGCCAAGAACTAACAAACCATATTATTCCACTCAACGAAAAACATCTTTATGACTTACTGTATGAATATATCAATGGCTACTATAACACACATAGAACACACCAAGGCATAAACAGGAAAACGCCTCTTCCTCTGCCAAAATATATGCTTACAAAATTAGAAGAAACCAAGCTTCAACCAAAACCAGTACTTAATGGCTTATATCATACATATACGAAAGCGGCATAAATACGTAAAATGCATTCTTTCAGATCTATTTATATAGGTCCTTTTGTTGTGTCACCAAAATAAGTTTGCCAATCTATAA
>CAZAFW010000126.1:0-2013 GCA_964484935.1 uncultured Peptostreptococcaceae bacterium | reverse complement strand
GGGATTGTAGCTGTTAATATGACTACATTGCTAGCAAGTAAGGTCTTTAATAATTGAGAATCTTGCATAATTCAATTTTCGCCAAATGAAGAAACAAAAACACTCAACAAAACCAATACTTTCATTGGATTCAAAAACGTTAATAGAATTATGCTGCTTTTGTAGTAACTGGCTTGTTTTGATGTTTCTTGTTGACTGCTATCGTTCCTGCAATAATAGCTATACTGTTCAGTAAAGAATGTGTAAAAGCTTTCTTGATCCCTTTTGAATGGAAATGATTTAGAATCAGATGTTCTTTTAAACGTCCATTTAGTCTTTCTACAGAAGTCCTTTTGTTGTATAGTGTTTTCCAAGTCTTCGATGACCTAAGTGGATAACCAATTTGTCTCGGGTTCTCTTTGTAATTAATCTTAAGTGTATAACCATAATTTGAAGATGAACACCAGTTGCTTCCAAATGGGCAATTGACTTTGCCCAAAACATGCGGGCACCTGAATTTCATATAACTATTGTCTTTTCCCCAGTAGACAAGTTTATATCCGGCGGAGCAGATTGGATGAAGATCTTCATCAAGTCCCACAGGTGGAGCCTTGCTCCCTCTTGGATTATAGGCGATGATGGGGATTGCCTCGAACCGATTGATGATATCCCTGTAAATGTAGTCGTAATCATAACCTGAGTCCATGAGATAATAGGAGGGTTTGAATGTCTCCTTGTAGGCTGCTAGAAAATGTTCAATGAGGCTGATTGCAACCGTTCCGTCGTGGACATTGGCCGGTGTGATCTTGATGTCCAGTGGGAGTTCGCTTTTTGAATCGCAAAGAATATGCAGTTTCCACCCGAACCATCGAATCTTGTTTCCATTAGTGTCTCTTTTCATTCCCCAATTGGGATGCTTACCATCATCAATGATCTCTTTCTTTGGTTTTGAAGCTTCATAGGCACTAAGTTTGGTAGAATCAATGGCTATGATGGAGCCTTCGATGATACCTGCTTTCTTGGCTGAGAGGACAAGAGAGTGAAACAACTCTTCAAGCGAGGATTCATCGGAAAGCTTTGAGAGAAATCTACTGAATGCTGATTCAGAAGGTACGCTGTCAACCAGCCCAAATCCACAGGCGTACTTGAATGAAAAATCAGTGCTTAGCCGTTTGACCAATCCAGCAATAGTTTTGATTTGCTCGACTTGCATGGCGATGAGTGCGTAGAGAAAAAGTTCAGGAGCATAACCTTTAGGACCTTTTGAATCTTTCGGTTTTCTCATGTGATCAGCCACTGGAGTCACATCGATTTCATCTAGAATCATCACAAGTTTTGATTTCGGCCCTAATTTCATCAATTCGTCATAGGATAATAGGCATTGTTGTCGTATAATCATGTTAGGGATTTCCTCCTTTCATGTGAACATATAGTAGATTGGTCTTTACTAATATATTCGACATTTTAGGGGTGAAATCCTTTTTGTGTGGTTTTGAAGTTCAGTTATTGCAACGGTTGTGAATTATGCAATTTTCTCAAATATGTAATTTATTAATAATTATAGAATCATTTTAATATTATTGATATTCTTATCGTTGCTTTGTTGTATTTTTGTTGTTTATTAGTTGTATAATATCAATTTATATTAATTCGCTTTTATTGTCAAGCAATTATCGCCTATTTGCACCGATATACAGTATACAAAGATTATCGTAATCTATTTTTCAAGACAAAAATTCATATTTCTTATTGAATCCAATATATGTACTAAATTTATCAGGCTACTTGAGACAATCCCACCATGTGTGGTGTGGTGTTTCATGGTTTTCTTTTCCAGAACTATGATCTTTGCATGCTTTGATTTTGAATTCTTTACTTATCCTTGAAGTTTTACCCACAAAAAAACACCTCCAAGTGGATTGTCTAATTTTAATTAATTAGACTGTCTACTTTGGAGGTATCATATCAGATTATAAGGTTTTTCTCATCTCCACACGACACCGTAGTTTTTTATATTTCTCGGCTTTTCCTTGA
>CAZAFW010000125.1:0-2097 GCA_964484935.1 uncultured Peptostreptococcaceae bacterium | reverse complement strand
GCTGGATCATATTCGGGAGCCGGGATTGTTCGCGGCTCCCGAATTTTTCAAAAATGCATCATTACTTGAGGAATCAGATGGAGGTGACAATCTGTTGGAAAAAATTTATGAATTTTATACAGGAAATGAAAAGACCATAGAGAGAATAGTGAATGATGGGAATATTCACTTGAACCACATGGTTTTTAAAGAAGGGGAAGGTTTCCCGGAGCATTATTCGAATTCAAATGTATATATGATCGTTGCAAGGGGGACTGTATCGCTGAGGCTTGCCGAGCAGGAAACCATAGAATATGAAAGAGGTAGCATTATAAATATTCCCTACAACGTAAAAATGAACGGAATGAACAAACATGGAGAGACGCTGGAGCTTTTTATTGTAAAAGCGCCCAACCCCAAGGACTATGTACCAAAGAAAGATGAAATGAAAGCATAAAAAAGGCAAAAGGAATTTCAAAGAAAACAAAATTCCTTTTGCCTTAAATTGTATTTTTTCGTTTAAAATATGCGGCCTCTCAAAACAAAATGGCAGCCGAAGATATTCCAAGTAAGCTGCAGATTCTCAAATGATAAAAGAGAGCCTCTTATTCGATCAGGAACATGATGCGGGTTTCAAGCTTTTCCTCCGGTACATTATCAGGGCCATTAAGATAAAACTCATAGGCGACACCGTTCGATCTGTATTCATTCTCATCCATCCATTTCATCAAAGTGTCGTAGGTTGACCCTATTTCACTGTATGGACCGACATGGATGCACTGCACATAAGTGCCTTTCGGCAATTCGCTTGGTTCAATGTAATTTTTAATTGGCAGTTTTCGCTCTACAGGGAAACCTATTTCGATGTCAAGATTTTTCATATCCATGTTGTAATAGGCTACAAATGGAGCATCGGAAGGATATTCGCCTATTTCAGACAAGTAGTTCATTATTTTCCCATAAGCTTTTGAGAGCACGATCGGCAAATCTTCAACAGTGGCTGTCGTCCTTATTGACAAAGCCGGCTGAAGTTCTTTCTCGACCAGTTCAAATTTATAATTCATGGTAACCCTCCTAATAATAATTTGTGGCAATATTTTTATACCCAGTCTTGATAGAATTATCTATTGAAGGAGACATTAGTTGGATTAAGACTTTTCAACAATACTTAAATGCGGTTGACATTTCGAGAAAACATTGATAATATGTTAACGAAATTGATATTCCAGATTTGCGGAGAGTTTTCTTCGTATATCTGGAAAAATAGAATATGACCTTGCGAAAAAGAGTATTCTGATTCGAAAAGGGAGTAGGACATAGCCTTGCGCATACGGCGGAGAATTTTGCCATTGCGACAATAGACCATGCAGCCTTCCTTTTGGAAGGCTTTTATATTTGAAAAAAACAAGGCGAATTGAAGGGAGAAAGTATTTTTGAAAAAATACAGGGGATTTGTTTTTCCGCTGGCAATTTTGCTGTTGTGGGCGGCAGGTTCCGAAATGGAATGGTTCAATACATATATAGTTCCACATCCGGTCAAAGTGCTTAACACAGGCTTGGCATTATCTGAGAATGGAATACTGATAAGACATTTGGGCATAAGCCTTTTCAGGGTGCTTGCGGGTTTTGCAATAACCTTTTTTATCGCATTTCCAATGGCGGTGCTTGTCGGGCTCAACAAAAAAACATTTGAATATCTGTCTCCCTTTCTTGAGTTTGTGAGGCACATACCTCCGATAGCCATGATACCGCTCCTCATACTGTGGTTTGGAATAGGTGAAACCTCAAAAATCGCAGTAATAATTTTAGCGACTTTCTTCCCAATATTCATAAACACAGTAAGCGGCATTTCAGGATGCGACAACAGGCTTGTGGAAGTCGGAAGGACGTACGGGTTCACCAAATGGCAAACCTTGATTAAAATTATTCTTCCCCAGGCTCTACCGTCAATATTGGCGGGAATGCAGCTTGGACTTGGATACAGCTGGAGGTCGCTTATGGGAGCCGAACTAATTGCAGCTTCTTCGGGCATTGGATACATGATAATTGAAGCTGAACAACTGTCAAGGATAGACATAATTTTTGTCGGGATAATTGTAATAGGAACTTTGGGTTGCG
>CAZAFW010000124.1:0-2144 GCA_964484935.1 uncultured Peptostreptococcaceae bacterium | reverse complement strand
GAAATCTGTGGATTGATCGAGGAATTGTTGAAAACAATAATACTTTTGTCTGAAAAAAACATCGACGTCATTCTTCCAGGCTTCACTCATCTTCAGCACGCCCAGCCCGTGAGGCTTTCTTTCCATCTAATGGCATACTTCGAAATGTTCAAGAGGGACCATATGCGTTTGTCCGATTGCCTTGCCCGCATGGATGTCCTTCCATTGGGATCAGGAGCACTTTCAGGCACAACCTACGGGACAGACCGAGATTTTCTAGCCCGCGAGCTAGGCTTTGCTAATGTCTCGCTAAACGCCATGGACTCTGTAAGCGACCGGGACTACCTGATTGAATTCCAGTCTGCGGCATCGATATTGATGATGCATTTCAGCAGATTCTGCGAAGAACTCATCATTTGGAACACTTCCGAATTCGGTTTTGTCGAAATGGACGATGCATACTCAACAGGCAGCTCCATAATGCCGCAGAAGAAGAATCCCGATGTGGCCGAACTCATAAGAGGAAAGACCGGAAGGGTCTACGGAAACCTTATGGGAATACTGACAGTCATGAAAAGCCTTCCCCTCGCATACAACAAAGACATGCAGGAAGACAAGGAGGGACTCTTCGACACTGTTGATACTCTAAAATCCGTAATTCCCGTATTCAATGAAATGCTTGCCACTCTAACTTTCAACGCCGGCAAAATGATGCAGGCGACAAAAATGGGATTCTTAAACGCTACAGACATTGCCGATTATCTTGTAAAGAAGGGGCTTCCTTTCAGAAGCGCCCATGAAGTTGTTGGACGCATGGTGCTTACTTGCACGGAAAGAAATTGCAACATAGAAGACATGGGCATCAAGGAATTGCAGTCTTTCCACGAAGACATACATGAAGACTTGATCGATGCCGCAAAGATAGAAAACTGCGCGGATTCCAAAATTTCGGCGGGAGGCACCTCCCATGAAAATGTGATGCGCATGATAGAAGAAAACAAGAAATTTCTGGAGCTGCTTGCTTAGACAAAGCATTAAAAAAAGACGCCGATGGCGTCTTTTTTTAATCCATTATCTGTTTCAATTGTCCCCGGCTATTCTTTGGTATTCAAAGTAGGAGTACACGATCGGTATACCCGCTCCTAAAATTATGATTGGAAGCATTATCCATGAAGGCATATGGTCCCTCAAAATATTTGCAATTATCATGAAGATGCCCATTCCCATAAAACAGTATCCTCCTATGCGATGGGTCCTCTTCCAGACTGTCTCATTGGCTAGTGTCCATGGCGTCCTTATGCCGAAAAAATAATTATGCCTTATCTGCCCCATGTAATTTCCCAGCGTTATGAAAAGCACGCCCACCATAAGCGAAACTATGAGGCCCACGTCCAAATCAACGCCTTTTGAAACCAATATGGATATCCAAACCAGAACCGACATGATCAAGGTTATGAAAACCTTGGCAATTTCATAGGCCCTCTTATGCAGATTGTACGATTTTTTCTTTGGATCGATTCTTGGCAAAAATACCATCATAAGATATATCGCAACAGGCAAAGCGGCAAGCAGCAGTATGGCCCATTTTGGAGAATAATCGTCTATGTTTCCGCTCACGGCCCAATGAGTGGGTACCTGAGAAGGAAGTCCGGGATATGCAAGCAGCACTCCAGCAAAAGACAAAAGCAGCAAAGCAAGTATTAACGGATTCATTTTCATAAGATTCAGCTCCTCTCCTTGAAATTGTAAAACCATTTTGTCACTTCTTGAAAAACAGTAGTGTTAAGCGAGTATATTATGCTTTGCCCGTCCTTTATCCAAATAATGAGGTTTGCATTTTTCAGAACACTGAGATGGTGGCTTACAGATGGCTGGCTCATATCGAACTGATCCGCAATTTGCCCGGCTGTCATGTCCCTCTCGTCCAAAAGTTCCAAAATCCTCCTTCTGGTAGGATCCGACAAAGCCTTGAAGGTCTTATTCATGCTTTTACCCTCCTTGTTGTTTAGATGTTTGTCTATATATCTAAATATAGGCCGGAAAGACGCTCTTGTCAACTCCAAATATATCAAACAATTTTACAAACAAAAAAAAGACCCGGAGAATCAAACTCCGAACCTTTTTATATGAAAAACAAAACCGGCGACGACTTACTCTCCCAGGCA
>CAZAFW010000123.1:0-2177 GCA_964484935.1 uncultured Peptostreptococcaceae bacterium | reverse complement strand
TTAGTGGTAAAATGGAAGAGGATGGCAGAAGATTTCGACTTCAAATCGTTGAATGGAAATCAAAATGACCGTCTTCGTATTTCAAAAGTTTGCCTTTGAAAAATACTTCCTGGAGGAATTGACATGATAAAAAAAGTGAAAAGACCAAGGAAAGGCTCAAGGATTGCGGGGCTTTCCCCATCAAGCGGAGCGGCGCAGATGTTTCCGCACATATTCGACATGGGGCTTTCAAACCTCAAGAAGCATCTGGGTTTTGAGATTGTGGAAATGCCCACAAGCAGAAAATCGTCAGATTGGCTTTATAAAAACCCCAAGGCGAGGGCGGAGGACATAAACGCGGCCTTTGCGGATGAAACCATAGACGGAATCATATGCTCCATAGGCGGCTACGAGTCGGTCAGGATACTTGAGCATCTCGACACGGAAAGCATACTGAAATGCCCCAAATTCTTCATGGGCTTTTCCGATTCCACCACATTTTTGTCCTATCTCAACAGCCTCGGGATGGTTACATTCTATGGGCCTTCCGTAATGGCGGGCTTCGCCCAGTGGGAGCACCAGCCAGAGGCCTTCCAAAAGCATGTGACGGATTTTCTATTAACAGGAGAAATTCCCTACGAATATCCGCCCTACGGCAAATGGACAGACGGATATGCAAATTGGACAAGACCCGAGCTTGCCGGCTTCTGCCTTCCATTCGAGAACAACGATAAAGGCTTCAATTTCGTGCAGGGGGAAAGAGCGGAAGGAACCCTTTGGGGCGGTTGCATAGAGGTCCTCGAGGGACTCAAGGGGACCCGCTACTGGCCGGGAGAAGACTTTTGGAACGGCAAAATACTCTTCCTCGAATCATCCGACAAAAAGCCGTCTCCAATGGAATTCGGTGTAATGCTCAGGAACTACGGAACCCAGGGGATACTGCATAAATTGAATGGGCTTTTCATAGGACGGCCTGACAACTATTCCCCATGCGAGAAAAGGGAACTTGAAAAAGTGGTTCTTGACATAGTCGATTTCGAGCTTGGATTGACCGACCTGCCGATAGTAATGGAAATGGACTTCGGGCATACAGACCCCAAGTGGATACTTCCTTTGGGAGTTAAGGTTGAGGTTACAAAGGAGCCGAAGGGGATGAGGCTGCTCGAATCTCCCTGGCTATAACCAGAACTGACGAGAATACACAATTTCAGCGTTATCATTCAAAGCCCAGTAAGTGAAACGTATTAATACGTTTCACTTACTGGGCTTTGTTTATGCCTTGAACTAGAGCATTCTCGCTAGTCTGGTGTCTAGGATAATTGCATTTAGGATATATAGTGTTAA
The DNA here is from genome assembly GCA_964484935.1 of uncultured Peptostreptococcaceae bacterium. Lineage (GTDB taxonomy): Bacteria > Bacillota > Clostridia > Peptostreptococcales > BM714 > BM714. Next base: position 854 of record CAZAFW010000123.1, on the reverse strand, counting down.
AATGGAATGGGATGGAAAAAATGTAGAAATTAAAGTTATAAAGACAATCAAAGAAAAGTGTTCATAGTGATTCTTTATATTACAGAAAAGTAGAAGAATTGTTATGTTGTAGCTGCGTAAAATTTTAGATTTAATAGTGATTTTTTAAATCAATAATTTGGAGAGTGCTATGTGTATACATGAAAATATTGAATACGATAAGTCAAAAGGCAATGTTATTAGATGTTATTGTGCAAGGTGTAATACAGAGACTAAGCATGAAATCTTAACAAATGTAAAATTTAATTGGAGTGAAGATTTGGCAAATGTTCAATATACCATTTCAGGGTTTGATGATTGTCAGGCGGTAATGTGTAGAGGATGTGATACTCTTTCATTTAGACAAATTAGTTGGTTTTCAGAAGATTGTAATCCTGATTGGAATGGAGAAATATGTTACTACTATCCCAAACGAAAAATTAGAAAAGCACTTGAAATAAAGTCGATGCCATATAAATTGTCTGAATTATATAATGAAGTCGTTAGTTCTTATAATTCTGGAGCTTTAATTCTTGTTTCGGGAGGCTTAAGAGCAATAATTGAAGGAATATGTAGTGTAAAAGGAATTGATAGAGGTAAAGTACCAACTGAAAGGGATGAAACCACAGTATTTACTATGAATAAGAAATTACAAGGAAAGATATATGGTTTACATGAATGTGGATATATTAGTGCAAATCAAATGGATATTTTAAGTGAGTTAAGACTATTGGGAAATAAATCATTGCATGAAATAGAAAAACCTGAAATTGAACAAATCGATATTGCATTTGACATTATTGAGTCAATATTGGAAATGGTTTTTGAAACTGAAG
>CAZAFW010000122.1:0-2230 GCA_964484935.1 uncultured Peptostreptococcaceae bacterium | reverse complement strand
TGCTCAAAAACTGAGCGGTGCTAAAATTTTGAGCACACCAACCAAACTGTTGCAATTGCAAGGCCTGGGGGATCGGGTCCTATAAATGCTAAAAAACTGAACAAAACATAATTGATATAAAAATCAAAAGAGCTTAAAAGAAAAAGAGAAAAAGGGCTAAAACCCTTGGAAATACACACTCCAAAAAAAGATTTGCATTTAAAGGCAATTGGCACGCAAGTTGCATTAATATAGCGTGTAGGAAAAACGGAACCAATGCAAATCACAGGAGGTGTCACAATGGTTAAGAAAGAGCTTTTAGAAAATTTCTATACCACAATGGTCAAAATAAGGGCCTTTGAAAAGCGTATAGAAGAGTTTTCTTTGAAAGCGGAAGTCCCGGGGTTCGTCCATTTGTATATAGGTGAAGAAGCCATAGCAACAGGCGTAATGGCGAATTTGACTCATGCGGACTACATTCAAAGCACACACAGAGGACATGGTCATACCATAGCAAAGGGCGCGCAGACTGACAGAATGATGGCCGAGATATTCGGCAAGAAGACAGGATACTGCAAAGGCAAAGGCGGATCCATGCATATAGCCGACTTCAGCGTTGGAATGCTTGGAGCAAACGGCATAGTAGGCGGAGGATACACTCTTGCAACAGGAGCCGCTCTGGCAGAGAAAATAAAAGGAACAGATACAGTTTCATTAGTATTCTTCGGAGACGGAGCGTCGAACAGGGGAACATTCCACGAGGCAATGAACATGGCCGCTGTTTGGAAGCTTCCGGTAGTGTTCGTATGCGAAAACAACGAGTGGGCTTCAACTACGCCCTACCTCACAACCACATCCGTAAAAGACATATCCGACCGTGCGGTAGGATATGGAGTTCCCGGAGTAATATGCGACGGAAACGATGTTTTCGCAGTATATGAAACGGCAAAAGAAGCAATCGAGAGAGCACGAAAAGGTGAAGGGCCATCCATCGTAGAGTGCAAGACATATAGAATAAAGGGTCATTTCGTAGGAGACCCCGAGAAATACAGAACAAAGGAAGAAGTTCAGAAGCGTTTCACAGAGAACGACCCGATCAAAAGATTCGAAGAGAAAGTTCTCTCGGAGGGACTCATGACAGAGAAGGAACTTGAAGCGATCAGGGAAGCAGTCGAGGTAGAGATTGAGGCGGCAGTGGCCTTCGCTCATGAAAGCCCGTATCCGGATGCTCAAGAGCTTTATGACGACCTTTATGTGGATGGAGGTATTGTAGAATGAGAAAAATAACATTTTCCGAAGCAACAAGAGAAGCAATGGCTGAAGAAATGAGAAAAGACGACACAATTTTTGTAATGGGGGAAGACATAGCCAGACAGGGCGGAATATTCGGCCAGTTCGCCGGACTTCCCGACGAGTTTGGAACAGAAAGAGTTCGCGACACCCCGATTACAGAGACAGCAATAGTAGGAGCGGCAATAGGGGCGTCGCTTGCGGGAATGAGACCTGTAGCAGACATGCACTTTGCTGATTTCCTCGGAGTTACCATGGACGAGGTCTTCAACCAGATGGCAAAGATAAGATACATGTTCGGCGGACAGACAACAGTTCCAATGGTCATAAGAGCCCCGGACGGACTCATCAGATCGGGCGCGGCACAGCACTCGCAGAGCATAGAGGCATGGTTCAACAACATCCCGGGAATCAAGGTGGTAGCGCCTTCAAACGCCGCTGACGCAAAAGGACTCTTAAAGGCTGCGCTTAGAAGCGACGATCCCATCATATACTTCGAGAACAAAGACCTTTTCGCGAAAAAGGGAGAGGTTCCCGAAGACGAGGACTTCATAGTTCCAATCGGAAAAGCGGCAGTAGTAAAAGAGGGTAAAGACGTTACAATAGTTTCGTATTCCATAATGATGGGGATTGCAAACAAAGCCGCCGAAAAACTCGAAGCCGAAGGCATAAGCGTTGAAGTAATTGACCTGAGAACGCTTGCTCCCTTTGACAAGGAGACAGTAATAGAGTCGGTCAAGAAGACACACAGGCTTCTGATAGCCCATGAGGCAGTAAAGGTGGGAGGACTCGGATCAGAAGTTGCAGCTGTAGTTGCAGAAGAGGCTCTCGACTATCTTGACGCACCAATCGTACGCGTAGGAGCAAAATTCACTCCGGTGCCTTTCAGCCCGACCCTCGAAGAGGCTTACAGGCCCAAAATGGAAGACATCATCGACGGCGTCAAGGGAATGTTCTAGAT
>CAZAFW010000121.1:0-2272 GCA_964484935.1 uncultured Peptostreptococcaceae bacterium | reverse complement strand
CTTACAGGCCCAAAATGGAAGACATCATCGACGGCGTCAAGGGAATGTTCTAGATTTTTACCTTGTTGGCAATGGAAGGAGAAAAAAATGGATTTCACCAATAAAGCAGTAATTGTAACCGGCGGCAGCCAAGGAATAGGAAGAGCGATTTGCATGGGATTTGCAAAAGCTGGTGCAAAAGTGTTTATTTTCGATGTAAATGATGCTGGTGCAAGCAGTGTGGCAGATGAAATTGTAGCCGGAGGCGGTTTTGCAAAGGTATATAAGACTGATGTTTCAAACTATCAAAATGTTGAGGAAAATATATCCTCAATCATGAAAGAGACTGGAAGAATTGATGTTCTTGTCAACAATGCAGGAATCGTAGACAGCAGACCTTTGGTCGAAATCAATGATAAAGATTTTGACAGAGTGATAAGTATAAACCTAAAGGGTGTGTTCAATACATGTCATAATGTTTTGCCTATAATGATGGAGCAAAAGTATGGCAAGATTGTAAATATAGCGTCAATTGCAGGAAAAGTTGGCGGAGGCATATTTGGAAATACTGTTTACGGCACATCGAAGGCCGGTGTAATCGCACTCACAAAAGGCTTGGCAAGAGAAGGCGGACCATTTGGTATTAACGCCAATGCAATTTGTCCCGGACCGGTAAATACTACAATGATTGCAGACTTCAAAGGAGAAGCGCGAGCCAATTTCCTAAAAGGCATTCCCCTTAGAAGATTTGCTGAGCCGGAAGATATAGCAAACGTGGCTATGTTCCTTGCGTCTGATGAGGCTAGGCATGTATCTGGTGAAATAACCGATGTAGACGGCGGAATAATGCGGGACTAAGAGGAGCTGATTACGGCAATGATGAACGCTATAGTAAAAATGGGTCCCGAAGCTGGGGCGGTATACAAGAAAGTGGATATGCCAAAACATAAAGCTGATGAAATTCTATTGAAGGTCAAGGCGGCGGCGGTTTGCGGGACAGATCTTCATATTCATGATTGGAACAGCTGGGCCGCAGGAGTGGGAATGGATCTTCCTGTGGTAATGGGTCATGAATGTTCTGGAGAAATTGTTGAGGTAGGCGAGAATGTAAAAAATCTTGAAGTTGGAGATTATGTGGCTGTTGAAACACATATACCGTGTGGTGAATGTTATCAATGCCAAAACGGAGAGCAGCATATTTGCCAAAATCTCAAAATGTTCGGAATTCATACCAATGGATGTTTTGCTGAATATGCAGCAGTCCCGGCTATTGTCGCAAGAAAAATTTCTGATAATATTCGTCCTGAAATCGGCGCAATGCTTGAACCTTTGGGTGTTGCATTTCGCGCAGGTCTTGAAATGCAGGTTGCCAGCAAGAAAGTAGCTGTTATAGGCTGCGGACCTATAGGTCTTTTGGCCGCAGCATCCGTCAAGGCTTTGGGCGCCGCCGAAATATACGCAATAGATGTGATTGACGAGAGGTTGGAATTAGCTGAGGATTTGGGAACTACGCATAGCTTCAATTCAAAAGAGCTTGACGTAGTTGATGAAATAATGAAAATCACCGGAGGCGTCGGTGTCGATGTATTTATTGACGCGTCGGGGAATGTAAATGCAATAAATCAAGGGTTCAAGTTTCTCCGAAAGGGAGGGCAAGTTGGTCTTGTAGGATTGCCGTCAAAACCGATTTCTTTGGATCTTGGTCCTGATGTTGTATTCAAGGAAGCAAAAATTACAGGCTTCCATGGTAGAAAAATGTTCGATACTTGGACAAAAATGGAAAACATGCTTTCGAACAATTTGCTTTATGTAGACCCTGTGGTAACACATGTCATGCCTTTGGAAAAATACCACGAAGCAGTGGATCTTCTGAAGGCTGGAAAAGGCAGCAAAATCATTTTGGTGCCTTAGGGTTTAAATATAAAGGTTGTCAAAAATCGCAAAAATAAGAGGAGGAGCAAAATGAAAAGAATTTTAGCATTATTGATGGTTTTAGTAATGGTAGTAGGAGTATTTGCAGGATGTTCATCAAAACCCGCTGAAGAGGGTGAGGCAGAGGGCGGTTCAGAGGAAGTAAAAGCCGTACACTTGAAAATGAACCTTACAACAAACGAAAACTCGACATGGTTCTTGGGTGCGTCAAAATTCAAGGAAATAGTTGAAGAAAAAACTGGCGGAAAATATATTGTAGATATTTTCCCGAGTGAGCAACTTTCAGGCGGAAACCAGGTCAAGGGCCTTGAAATGGTTCAGACAGGCATAACTGACCTTGATATTCACTCGACAATAATCT
>CAZAFW010000120.1:0-2323 GCA_964484935.1 uncultured Peptostreptococcaceae bacterium | reverse complement strand
GAGAATTGTCCGACCCCATGATAGAAAAATTCTCCATAAAGCTGTCGAAAATGCCAGACAAGGATCCTGAAATGTTTTTGTAGAATCATGAAGAGTTTACAGACATAAATGAAAAATCTTGGCAAATAATATTTTTACTTAAAATTATTGCCGATTGGGGGAGGAAATAGGAAAATGGAAAAATTTAGGCTGATGTGCTTGGGTGACAGCTTGACTGAAGGATATGACATTGACCCGAGAGACTGCTGGGTGAATCTTTTGAGAGAAAGAGAGGGCTGGGACGTCACCAATGCCGGAATAAGCGGGGACATGACGGCAGGAATGCTTGCGAGGCTACCTCTTGCATTGGAAAAGAAAGAGTACACGCATGTATTCATAATGGGCGGGACAAACGATGTGGAGTTCGGACTTTCTCCAAATATTGTCATTTCGAACATAAAAGCCGCCATTAGGCAACTGAGGCACCACGGGATTCATTGCGCGGTAGGTATCCCGATGCCGTTTGACGATAAAAAAACAAACCTTACGCACTTCGAGTACGTAAGCGGCGGAACTGAGTACAGTAAAAAGATTGACGAGTATTGCGATGAACTCAGGTCTTTTCTTGAAGATGATGAAACAGCTTTCGTCGATTTCAGAGAATTTTTCAAGGACGTAAACGGGCGGGTTCGGTCCCAACTGTTTCTCGCAGACGGAGTTCATCCCAACAGGGACGGGCACGAGCTTGTTTACGGAAAGATATTGAAATGTTATTCTAAACTATAACTTGATAAATTTCCGAGTCAGGCTTTTTATTGTTTATGCCTACCGGAAGCGAAAGGAGAATTGACATGCATTTGTTTTGGGGAGCTTTAATGATTGCAATAGGTCTTTTTCTGTTTATATGCGCGAGTATGAAAAGCGAATTGCACATATATAAGCTATTGGTTGCTCGATCGCGGATTATGTGGAAGGAAAAGGTTTATACCGCTCACAAGGTGGCTGGCATACTGATAATTAATATGGGATTGCTGGTGGCATTAGAACTCATATAGGGAAGGGCGGATTGCAATGTTTATTGATTTGACAATTGAGGTTGCGCCTGAGATGGTCAAAGCCTCTGGGGACGATGGGAAGAAGGCGCTTAAGGGACATTTGGGAACGCATTTCGATGTTATGGACAAAGAATTCCCCATAGCTTATTTGGAGAGAGACGGAATTGTTTTTGATGTGAGGCATATAAGCGGAAGGGATATTTGTGAAAGCGACATAGATTTGGGCATGGTTGAAAATGGCATGTTCGTCGCTTTTTGTACCGGGTTTGTAGACAAGTTGGGCTATGGCGGGATGGAATACTTTTCAGAGCATCCCCAATTGTCCGATTCATTGATAGAGGCTCTCGTCGAGAAAGGGATTTCTATAATTGGAATCGATTTTGCGGGCGTGCGAAGAGGCAAGGAACACACGCCTAAGGATCAGTATTGCGTTGACAGAGGGGTTTTCATAGTGGAGAACTTATGCAACATGGGGTCGGTTCTTGGCGGTAGGCCCTACAGACGATTCGTTGCCAATACTTACCCTGTAAAATACACGGGAATGACAGGCCTTCCGTGCAGGGTCGCGGCGAAAATATAGAGTTGTGGAGTTCTGCTATTGATTGTTTTAAATGTTGCGGCAAAAAAACATGGCATAAACCCAAGAATATTGCAGGGAAAAATGAATAAATCATATTTGCAGTAAGTATGGTTTCCTTTTTCTTTGAGAAGCTTCATGGTGAGTATTTTGTCTTCCGTGTTTTTTTATTCATCCTGTTTTCAATTGAATAAAAAGGGATCATAAAATCCGCGGATACGGGCAGCAATTCTTTGTTATTTTTTAAAGAAAGTTCCTAAGAGTCCTCTTGCTATGTCGCGCCCGACCTTGCTGCTGAGGGAGCGCACGGCGGATTTTCCTGCGGCTTCGAAGAGCTCCATTACTATGTTCTTTTCATTTCTGCCTTTTTTTTGTTTGTTTTTACTCTGAAGCCATAGACATTCTCGATTCGAGTATCCCATATGCCGACTTGCGGTCATAGGGTTTTTTGTATTTTTCGAGATTGTTTTTCTTTGTCAAGAGCGATGAAACAGTTTCATCCGAGGCCTTTCCAATCTTGCTTTGTGGAGGTCTTATCAATATGCGGTCAACAGGTTCATGAATCTTTTTTTCGGAGGGATCATGGTCAAGTCTACAAGAAAGATGGTGCTGGAGGATCTTGAGGACATAAAGAAATTCGTGGAAGTGAAAGTTGGCTAAATAGAGCTCTTGAAGTGGCGATTTTTATGAATATTTTCGGATCAGCGTATAT
>CAZAFW010000119.1:0-2369 GCA_964484935.1 uncultured Peptostreptococcaceae bacterium | reverse complement strand
AAATCATGAGCCGACTGGGTAATGCAATGAATATGCTGTTGCTTCTTAAATGCAGGAAAAGGATGAAAATAGACGAACTCGCCGAAGAACTCGAAGTCGCCCCCAGGCAGATACGCCGCTACAGGGACGATCTTGAGCAGGCGGGTTTCGCAATTTTTTCCGTCACAGGGCCTGACGGGGGATACGAGCTTTACTCGCCCCTGAACCACTTGCCTTGCGCAATCACCAGAAATGAATTCGAAGCAATGAGAATGCTGGGCAAGGAGCTGGAAAAGAGCCTTCCCCACTACAAAAGCGAATTCACATCCGTAATGGCCAAGCTCGAATACTTCCGATACTTCCCGCAGGAAAGAGCAAATGCCGGAGTGGTAAGGGAAGCGGAGCCCTACGACGTATTCACGGTAAAAAGAACTTCTGCAGAAATGGACATTGGGAAAGAGAGAACCAAGCTCGACGACTTCCAGAGGGCGGCAATATCCAAGCGGAAAATAAGGATGACATACACATCCAACACCTCTGGCAAGAGCGAGCGCATAGTCCGGCCCTACGCCCTCATAGAGCACGAGGGCGGCATATACCTCATAGCCCACTGCGAAAAGAGGGACAGGAAAATGTACTTCAAGCTGGTGAGGGTTGAGGAATACGAGCTTCTCAAAGAAAAATTCACAAGGGACAGGGCTTTCGACCTTGAAGGCCACGTAAAAAAATGCTTCGGAATATTCCAGGGCAAGGAAATGAAGATAGCCGTCAAGATAAGGCCTCCCTTCATCCAGCCCACAAGGGAAAGGATAATTGCCTCGGGGCAGACAATAACAGACATTCCGGAAGAGAACGCAATACTTCTTGAGGCCACCACCCAGGGCATGGATGCCATAGCCAACTGGATACTCGGAATGGGAGCATCGGCCGAGGTCATGGAGCCTCCGGAACTGAGGCAAGCCGTAAAAACAAAAATTCTCCAGGCGGCAAACATTTACGACAGATAAATCAATTTCATTATACATAAGATATGAAAAAAGAGATAAAAAACGAGTGGGGAACATATGGAGATGAAAGAACTTATTATGGACTTCAACAAGGAAAAAAACATAAGCGAAGACGAAAGAAACCCGATACTGGGCGCCATAATGGGGCTTTGCGTTGCCGACGCCATGGGAGTTCCGGTAGAGTTTCTGAGCAGGGACAAGCTTAAAGAGAATCCAGTAACGGGAATGCGCGGATACGGCACATTCAATCTTCCTCCGGGCACCTGGTCCGATGACTCGTCCCTGACGCTTTGTCTTGCGGACAGCCTTTCAAGAGGACTCGATTATCAGAACATAATGGAGAACTTCTCAAAATGGATTTATGAAGGCGAATTCACCCCGCATGGGGAAGCATTTGATATTGGAAACGGAACCTACAAAGCCATAATGCGCTTCGGCAATGGCATGGATCCCCTGCTTTGCGGCGGCAAGGAAGAAGGCGACAACGGAAACGGATCACTCATGAGAATACTTCCTCTTGTCTTTCACCTTAGAAAAAACTACGGAAGCGAATTCACAAACAAAGACGAGGCGATGGCCATAATAGACAATGTCTCGTCCCTTACCCATGCCCACAAAAGAAGCGTGGTAGCCTGCGGGATCTACCTTTCCATAGCATCCAGCCTGCTCGACGGAAAAAGCATGGACAAAGCCGTCAGGCAGGGCTTTGAAAAGGCAATAGAATACTACAAAGAAAAAGACGGCTTCAAAGCCGAACTCCCCCACTTCAAAAGAATCTCAGATCCGGACTTCAAAGACCTTCCCGAGAAGGAAATAAGAAGCACCGGCTATGTTGTGGATACACTGGAGGCCGCTATTTGGTGCCTTCTAAATACCGGTTCCTACAAGGAATGCATCCTTAGGGCAGTAAACCTTGGATATGACACAGACACAGTGGCAGCCGTAGCAGGAGGCCTTGTGGGGATTCACTACGGATACAAAAACATACCCGAAGAATGGTTGGAAACAATTGTGAGAAAAGAATTCATAATTAAAACTTGTGAAAAAATGAGAAAGAAGATATAGACATAATGTAAAGAAACGAGGAGAAGGGATACCGATGCACAATGCCATAACCGGCAATACAGGCAACCTTTACCAACATCTGAAAAATGAAATAGCCAGGGCGACTGAAATAAAATTCATCGTCTCCTTTCTCATGGAATCGGGAGTAAGGCTTTTAGCTCGCGATCTCAAGAAAAAAGCCCTACAGGGAGTGCCGGTCACTATAATAACCGGCACATACCTCGGCATAACCGAGCCGTCCGCCCTTTACCTTCTCAAGAAAGAACTGGGTAACCTTGTAGACATAAGGTTTTACAAGGACACATCCGTATCATTCCA
>CAZAFW010000118.1:0-2442 GCA_964484935.1 uncultured Peptostreptococcaceae bacterium | reverse complement strand
AGAAAAAAATAGGCGAAAGCCTTTTTTTTTATTCAAAAAGCGGCTTTTCATTCATTTTGGGTATCAATTGCAAGGAAGGAGGGGGTTTGAGGTGAAGAAAAGAGCGAGGGAATACGGAATCAGATTCGGCAAATACAAAACCGGCAAAAGCAACGCCATTACAGATGTTTCGGGTGTGAAAGTCGGGCATGAAACAATAATTGAAGGACAACTGGGAGGCAGGCTGGCAAGGACTGGAGTAACGGTCGTTCTGCCCAACAGGGACATTTACAACAACAAGGTTTTTGCGGGAGGATACACCATAAACGGAGCCGGAGAAATGTCGGGAATAAATCAAATCAACGAGTGGGGAATTATGGAGACACCCATTGCCCTTACGTCTTCGATGAACGTGGGCATAGTTCATGACGGGCTGGTGGATTACCTCTACAGGAAACTGCCGGAGATAAGGGATACAAGGAATGTAATCCTTCCCGTTGTTGCGGAATGCAACGACGGAATACTCAACGACCCTTATTACAGGCATGTGCGGCAGGAAAACGTAAGAGCGGCGATAGAAAGGGCCGCGGGAGGAAGTGTCGATGAAGGTTCAGTCGGCGGAGGAACGGGAATGGTCTGCTGTTCATACAAGGCTGGGATAGGCACATCTTCGAGGAGGTTGCCGTGGAACTATTGCCTTGGAGTGCTTGTGATGAGCAATTTCGGCAACAAAGAGGACCTTGTAATCGACGGAATACCGGTGGGTAAATTCCTCAGGCAAGGAGGCACCAAGGAGCATATGGATGGATCCATAATTGTTGTGATCGCCACTGACGCGCCTTTGCTTCCGCATCAGCTGGTCCGGCTTTCAAAGAGGGCCGCCTTCGGTATAGGAAAGTGCGGCTCCTTTGCGGAAAACGGAAGCGGAGAAATTGTGCTGGCCTTTTCCACTGCCAAGAAGGTAAAGGACTACAAGCCGTCGCCAACACGGCCGGCAAGGGAAAACCATGTAAGAAACATACAGATGCTCAAAAACGAGGCGCTTAATCCTCTTTTTGAAGCTGTAGTCGAGGCTGTCGAGGAAGCCATAGCCAATGCTCTTTTTGCATCGGGCGACATGGCGGGCCGCAAAGGGGTGGTAAAGGCAATAGACATAGAAGAAGTCTTGGATATCATGAAAAGATACAATTACTTCGAAATGGGGAAAATCTAAACCTCGTCCATTCCATACCTCTTAAAGGCCTCATTCAATATCCTGCGTATCAGCTGGTCGTATTCCATGTTTGCGGAACGGGCTATTATTGTCAAGTCGCTGAAACCGTCAATCAGTCCGGGAAGGGGATTTATTTCGATGAAATAGGGTTCGTTGTCCTTTTCAGAAACCCGTATGTCTATTCGCGCCACATCCCTGCATTGGAGAGATGTGAAAATTCTTAAAGCCATCTTTTTGATTTTTTTCTCAAGCTTTGAGTCGATTTGGGCAGGGCATTCATAGCGTATGAATTTTTCTGAATTTTTTTTGACATTGTAGCTGTAAAAAGGATTTTCGTCTTTTTCGAAGAGTATTTCCATCAGAGGCAGCACTTCTACATCCTTGCCGTTTCCTAGGAGGCCGACTGTGAATTCGCGCCCAGGAACATATTCCTCGACAATTGCAGGCTCCTCGTAGGATTCAATAATACGGTTTGTCAGCAGTTTCAGGCTGTATTCGTCGCGTGCAATGGACGAGTCTATTATCCCCTTGCTGGAACCTTCGGCATTCGGCTTTACAATAAGGGGAAACTGTAGCGATTTTTTCAAAACATCGGACGAATCGAAAAAAACCTGAAACTTGGGTGTTTTTATGTTTTCGGTCATGGCTATCCGTTTTGAAAGGGCTTTGTCGAGGCCTATCGCGAGCGTCGTTTCATCGGAGCCGGTAAAGGGTATGGAAAGAAAGTTAAGGATGGCCGGCACCTGGGACTCCCTTCCACGCCCTTTGAGTCCCTCCGCGAAATTAAATACCATGTCGATGTGGCGGTTTTGTATTTCATTGACTATTGAGCGCGTTGCCTCCATCGGGAAAACGCCGCACCCGGTTTTTTCTATTGCGCGTGCAATCGCTTTGACGGTATCTATAGAGTCGAATTCCGCCTGGTCATCCTCATTCTTGAGATTGGTTTCGTTTTTCAGGTTGTATGTCAAGGCTATAGTATACTTGTTTTGCAAATCCATTTTCAATCTCCTTTGTGGTAGTGGCATGCAATTGCCTGAGCGATTGTGATTAAATCCTGGAATATAAATACCCTTAATTGAAAAACATATTGATTTTTTTGAAAAAATATCTTATATTATGAGCATTGAAGAGTGTATCGGAGACGAGTGGTTCCGGTAGAAACAATTAATTCTACATAAGTTAGGAAAGGGAGAAAAATGGCTAAAATTTGCGATATTTGCGGAAACGCGATTATTGAAGGCAGAGCT
>CAZAFW010000117.1:0-2447 GCA_964484935.1 uncultured Peptostreptococcaceae bacterium | reverse complement strand
GGCCTGTCGTAGTCAAGGACATATCTGTCGCCCACTTTTTCCACAAGGGGTTTGGGAAGGAACTTGACCAAGTCCTTTCTGACGCCAACAGGCCCGCCGCCGGGTCCGCCTCCTCCGTGAGGTGTCGAAAAGGTCTTGTGCACGTTGTAGTGAAGCACATCGAATCCCATGTCTCCCGGACGCGAAAGGCCCATTATCGCGTTCATGTTTGCCCCGTCGTAGTAAAGAAGGCCTCCAGCCTCGTGAACCAGGTCGGCTATCTCTTTTATCCGAGTCTCGAAGAGTCCGAGAGTGCTTGGATTTGTAAGCATCAGCCCGGCAACCTCGTCGCTTAGGGCTTCCTTGAGCGAATCGATATCCACCGAACCGTCTTTGTTGGACTTGATTTCAATCACATCGAACCCGCATACATGCGCGCTTGAAGGATTTGTTCCGTGGGCAGAATCGGGAACGATGATTTTGGTCCGCGCAAAGTCCTCCCTTTCGTCATGATAGGCCTTGATTATCATGAGGCCTGTGAGTTCTCCGTGCGCGCCCGCCGCCGGCTGCAATGTCATACGCTCCAGCCCTGCAACTTCAGCAAGCTGCTTGTCGAGCTCGTGCATAAGCCTAAGCGCTCCTTGCACCGTGTCTTCCGTCTGGCAAGGATGAAGGGCCGAGAAACCGGGGAGCGAAGCCATGTCCTCGTTTATCTTGGGATTGTATTTCATTGTGCATGATCCCAAAGGGTAGAATCCTGTGTCTACTCCATAGTTCTTGTTTGACAGATTCGTGAAGTGCCTTACCACATCCACTTCGCTGACTTGGGGAAGCGCCACCGGCCCGTCTTCAATCATGCCTTCAGGGAAGAAATCCACCAGAGGCTTTTCCTCTACATCCATGGCCGGCAGTCTGTATCCTTTCCGTCCCTCGACGGATTGTTCGAATATCAATTTGTCATATTTCTTCATTTGATCCCCTCCAATGCCTCGACCAGCTTGTCGATTTCCGCTTTGGTCCTTTTTTCGGTCACTGCAAAAAGAAGTGTGTCACTGTAGCTTGGATATGCCTTGTCCAGGCCATATCCTCCCATTATTCCGGCTTGGAAAAGGGCTTTCCTCACAGTTTCGGGATCGATGTCGGTCTTGACTGCGAATTCCTTGAAAAAAGGTTTGTCGAAAGCGGGTTCAAAACGGTCCAGGCCGCATATTCTTTCGTAAGCGTAATGCGCCTTCTGGGTGCTTTGAACGGCGGCCTCCCTGAGTCCTTCCCTGCCCATTGCAATCAGGTATGCTGTCGCTATCATTGCGTTGAGCGCCTGGTTGGAACAAATGTTGGAAGTGGCCTTTTCTCTTCTTATGTGCTGCTCCCTGGCCTGCAGGGTCAGTACGAACGCTCTTTTCCCGTCCACATCGACTGTCTGTCCCACGACTCTTCCAGGCATTTTCCTCATGTTCTTCTTGCTTGTAGCCATGAATCCGAGATAGGGTCCCCCGAAATTCAGTGCGTTTCCAAACGACTGTCCCTCTCCTACGACTATGTCCACTCCGTATTCGGAAGGCTTCTTGAAGAGGCCAAGTGAGATGGCGTCAACCGAAAGTATGAAGTTGGTTTTCTTGCTTGTAAACATTCCCTTTACATCTTTGAGCTCCTCGAGGTTCCCAAAGAAGTTGGGGTTTTGCAGAACGACCCCGGCTGTTTCGTCATCGAGCATTTCGGAAAGCTTGGAAAGGTCGGTGACTCCGCTTTTTTCAGGGATTGTCTCAACATCGAAACCTCTGAACCTGGCGTAGGTTGCCAAAACATCCCTTGTTTGAGGGTTTACGGTTTGCGAAACAAGAATCCTGTTTTTCTTGCTTACTGCGCAGGCGACCATGGCCGCCTCCGCCACTGCTGAAGCCCCGTCGTAAAGCGATGCATTGGAAACATCCATTCCTGTAAGGTCGGCTATCATTGTCTGGTACTCGAATATGACCTGCAGTGTTCCCTGGCTTATCTCCGGCTGGTATGGAGTGTATGCCGTATAGAACTCAGAGCGTCCCGCCATGTGGGTTACCACAGACGGAATGTAGTGGTCGTATGCTCCGGCTCCCAAAAAATTCACATGGGTTTCGGCGCTGCAGTTCATTCCGGCAAGCTCTTTCATGGTCCTTCTAACTTCAAGCTCCGACATTGGCCCGCCAATGCCCAAGGGCCTTTTGAGGAGCAAGGCTTCGGGTATGTCTCCGAAAAGGTCGTCAATCGACTCTACGCCTATAGCTTCGAGCATGACCCTTTCATCTTCTCTTGTGTTGGGAATATATGGGAACATGCTATTCCTCCTCGCTTATGAATTCCTCGTATTCTTTGGCGTTCATGAGATCGTTGAGCTCCGCCAAATCATTTATTTCCACTTTGACCATCCAGTTTTCGTAGCAGTCCGCATTCAGAAGTTCCGGCTCGTCCTCAAGGCTTTCATTGATTTCAAC
>CAZAFW010000116.1:0-2539 GCA_964484935.1 uncultured Peptostreptococcaceae bacterium | reverse complement strand
AAGACAACAAATACGACAATATATGTTTTAAAGAATTGCATCATTTGAAATCCCTCCTTTGTAGTATTTGATTTCTACCCAAAGTAGATTCAGGAAAACCATGCATTAGAACTTCCGAGCTAAATGACGCTCGGAAGTTTGATTTCAAAACTTTCTTTTTCCGTCCTGGATTCAATGGGAACGTAATCCTCGAAGTCCCGCACATACTTATATGCAGGTCTTATTATTTTCTTGTCGCTCATCACCTGCTCTATCCTGTGAGAGCACCATCCCGCAACCCTTGCTGCCGCAAACAGCGGAGTGTACAGTTCTTTGGGTATGTTAAGCATTTCGTATACGAGTCCGGAATAAAGGTCGACATTTGCGCATATCATAGCATCCTCGCCTTTTATTTCCTTGAATATTTCTTTTGTCAATTCCTCTATGTTCTTGTACAATTGATAAGTTTCGCAATTGTCTTTTTCAATTGCCAGTTTTGCGGCTTCCTTCTTTAGTATTTCCGCCCTTGCGTCAGAGATTGTATACACCGCATGGCCCATGCCGTAAATGAGTCCGGAACAGTCGTTCGCTTCTTTCTTCAAAATACCAACGAGATATTTTTTCAATGCGTTTCTGTCATTGTAGTCGCAATTTTCCTTTATGTCGTCGATCATTTCCCTGACCTTTATGTTGGCTCCTCCGTGTTTGGGGCCTTTCAGGCAACCCACCGCAGCGGCAATTGCGGAATATGTGTCTGTTCCTGTTGACGACACTACATGGGTGGCAAAGGCCGAGTTGTTGCCGCCGCCATGGTCCGCGTGTAATAGAAGACACAGGTCGAGAACCGATGCCTCGGTCTCTGTGTATTCGTTGTCAGCCCTTATCATGTGAAGTATGTTCTCTGCCGTTCCCACGCCCTTTTTGGGAGAATGTATGAAAAGGCTCTTGTTGTCAAAATAGTGGGCTTTCGCTTGATATCCGTAAGAAATTATGGTCGGGAATCTCGCAATAAGCATTATGCTTTGGAGCAGAAGATTTTGGGACCTTGTATCGTCAGGATTTTCATCGTGTGAATAGAGTACGAGTATGCTCCTTTGAAGCTTGTTCATTATGTCCTTTGACGGAATCTTCAATATCATGTTTTCCGTGAAGGACATGGGCAACTCGCGAAATTCGTCGAGGACATCGTTGAAGTCCTTGAGTTTTTCAGCTGTAGGCAATTCTCCGAACAACAGCAGATACGCCGTTTCCTCAAACCCTCTCCTTTTTTCCTTGACGCAACCCTTTACAATGTCCCTCATTGCTATTCCTCTGTAATAGATTTTTCCTTCGGTGGGTTTCTTCACCCCGTCCTCCATGACATAGCCTACAACGCTGCTGACCTCGGTTAGTCCTACAACGACTCCCGTTCCGTTCTTGTTCCTTAGGCCGCTGTTTATTTTATATTTGTCATAGAATTCAGGATTTATTGTGTTGTTCTCCTCCAGCAAGGCGGACATGTCGTCTATAAAGCCTTTTACATCCATCATTTTGTCTCCTTCTTTTACCGATTCATTTTGCTTATGATTTCATTCTTCATATCTTCGGTCGAGGCATTTCCGCCAAGGTCCGCAGTTCTGACCTTTCCTTCCTCTATCACCTTTGAAACGGCTTTTTTAATTTTTTCGGCGGCATTAGCCTCTCCTATGTGCCTAAGCATCATTGCCCCCGAAAGCGTAAGTGCTATGGGATTGGCCAATCCTTTTCCTGCAATATCGGGCGCGCTTCCATGTACTGCCTCAAAAATGGCTGTTTCGTCGCCTATGTTGGCTCCTGGTATCATGCCAAGGCCCCCAACAAGCCCGGACCCCAAATCTGAAAGTATGTCGCCGTAAAGATTCATGGTTGCGATTACTCCGAATTGAGCAGGATTCATGACCATCTGCATGCACATGTTGTCTATGATGACTTCCTCAAGGCGCAAATCGTATCCCTTGGCCATTTCTCTCGCCACTTCGAGAAAGAGGCCGTCTGCGAGCTTTAATATGTTTGCCTTGTGAGCAACAGTCAATTTGCCGTAACCGTTTTCTTTTGCGTATTCAAACGCTTTTTTAAGCAATTTTTTTGATGCGCTTCGTGTTATTTTCTTGACGGCCTCCACGCAGTCTTCATCTACAACCCTTTCTATCCCTATATAAAGACCTTCAGTGTTTTCCCTAAAAATCGTCATGTCCACGTCTTCGTATCTGCTTTCAATACCTTTCATGCTCTTTATCGGCCTGATGTTTGCGTATAAATCATACTTCTTGCGAAGCGCGACATTTACGCTTCTGAATCCGCTTCCTATGGGAGTCGTGATAGGGCCTTTCAAAACAACCCTGTTTTTTTCTATGCTCCTGAATACGGAATCCGGTATGAGGCTTCCGGTTTCTTCAAAAACCTTTTTACCGGCATTGACCTCTTCCCATATTATCTTTACTCCCGACTCCTCGATTATTTCGACAGCGGCTTTGGATACTTCCGGACCTATTCCGTCACCCGGAACAAGTGTGATTTCATATATTTTCATCGCTTTTATCCT
>CAZAFW010000115.1:0-2648 GCA_964484935.1 uncultured Peptostreptococcaceae bacterium | reverse complement strand
CTTTATGAATTCAAATGCAGCCATTGAAAAAACGGCATCGAAACTTTCATCCCCGAAAGGAAGTTCGTAGAGGTCTCCGTACTTGTAGTCAATACGAAAACCTGCTTCCGCTGTTTTTCTTTTGGCGATCGACATCATCTCTTCCGATATGTCAACGCCCGTTACCCTTACTCCCTTTTCCGCCAATTTTAAGCTGAAATTTCCTGTTCCGCAGCCCGCGTCAAGCAGCGCGCTCCCCGGAACCGGGTTGAACAGCCTAAAGGCCAAGGCGGTTTCGGTTTCGTCTACGAATCCGCCCATGGGGGTTTCATACCATTGATCGTAGCTTTCCGCCTCGATATCGAAAAAACTCATGCTTTTGCCTTTCTACCTCAGAAGCTCGAGGATTTGTTTTCTTATCTCGTTGAATTTTGCACTTGTCACAATTTCAGGACTTCTGGGTCTTTCCATGTCCACCGGTATTTCCATGCTTACCCGGGCCGGCCTTTCGGACAGTACGTATATCCTGTCCGAAAGCAGTATGGCCTCTTCTATGTCGTGGGTTATGAAGAAAACGGAAGCATTCAGAGCCTCAAGAACTTCAAGCAGCCATGCCTGCATGTTCCTTTTGGTTATGGCGTCAAGCCCCCCGAACGGTTCGTCAAGCAGTATTATGTCGTCCGAGAACAAATATGTCCTCAGAAGGGCCGCCCTCTGCCTCATTCCCCCTGAAAGCTGATGCGGGTACTTTGTTTCGAAACCATCCAAACCGAACAGCTCGAAGTATCCGAGCGCCTTTTCATGGGATTCGGTTTTGTCTTCGCCCTTTAGAACAAGCGGTATGCATACGTTGTCAAGAATCGTCTTCCAGGGGAGAAGCAAATCCTTCTGATGCATGTAGCTGACTCTTCCCGATTTTCCCATGTGTGAAACGCCGTCGATTAAAACATCTCCCGACTCAGGCGCAAGCAATCCCGAAATTATGTTGAACAAGGTGCTTTTGCCGCAGCCCGACGGTCCCAGGATTGACACGAATTCCTTTTCCCCAAGATTTATAGAAATGTCTGAAAGGATTGGATTCCCCTCGTATCTCATATTCAGATGTGATGTTTCAACTTTAAGCTTTTTACTCTTCGATGAATTCATTAGTGAATGCCTTCTCTGCGTCCAATTCGCTTTCAATAAGCCCTTGTTCATACATCCAGTCTCCATAATTCTTCCATGTCGCAGATTCCATTACTCCCCATACAGGCGCTTCAGCCCTGTACTCGCCTGCAAGATACTCCTGGCTCGCCTTTGCCAAGTCAGGGTCAATCTCTTGGGCATGCTTTACAAGAATGTCTGCGGCTTCATCGGGATTTCCAATCGCAAACTCGTATCCCTTTCGAGTAGCCCTCATGAAGGCCTTAGCTGTTTGGGGATTAGCCTCAAGATATGACTCTTCAGCTATCAGTACCGGTGTGTAGAAGTCGAGATTGGAATCCACATCCTGCAGCTTGATGAAATTGATTGGATAGTCCTTAAGGCCGGCAGCTACTCCGTCCCATCCTTCATAAATCCATGTGAAGTCCACAAGAGTTTCAACGGCGCCAAAGAAATCCACGGCTCCTATGTCAACTATTTCAAGCTTTTCGTAGTCGGCTCCCTCTTTCTCCATTAGAGCTTTGAGAACGGCTATTTCCATGGGTGATCCCCATCCGCCATATTTCTTGCCTTCGAAATCGGCCGCAGTTTCGATGCCCCTGTCAACAGGAGACGCAAAACCGGAAGTGTTGTGCTGAATTATTGCCGCTATGGCCTTTATCGGCAGAGGCGTCTGAGCAGTTCTTGCATAAGTGACCTGCTCCTGGTAGCTCACTCCAAACTCACCCTGTCCTGCAGCCACCAGGTCGGCGCTTCCGCCTTCGGACGGTTGGATGATTTCCACATTCAATCCTTCTTCTTCATAGTATCCATTTTCAAGGGCAACATAGAGTCCCGTGTGGTTTGTATTGGGAACCCAGTCCAGCAGAACTGTGATCTCTTCCAGCTGCGCCTGCTCGGCCGGCGCTTCCTCCACGGCCTTTTCAGTGCATGCTGCCATAAGGCCTATAATCATGGCAACAGCCAAGACAATTGCAATTTGTTTTATGAAACGATTTTTCATTTTTATATCCTCCATTGCTTCTATTAGTTTGGTTTTTGGGTTTGGTTTTCTATATATCAATGATTTGCGCAAATCATTTAGAAACAGTTAAAAGTGGAAAGTGGAAAGTAGAAAGTAGTAAGAAAAAACTTAAAAACATAAAAGGCAAAAGAAAAAATAATCAAAAGCTTTTGAGTTCTTAGTACAAAATGCATGTTGCAAGCTGAAAAACAGTGTTCAGTTGTCAGTTGTCAGTAGATACAAAAGCGTTAAAGCTTAAATACATTCAAAACATAAATGCATTTCAATGATTTTCTGCTTTTAATCACCGTTCTTCTATTTTTGCCTTTGTTCTTTCTTTCTACTTTCTACTTTCTACTGCTTTTCCTGATATCTTTTCTTGGCTTTTTCTTTCCACTTCCAACTTTCTACTTTCCACTGCCTTTCAGGCAAGGCAAAAATTATGATTTCCCTTATCAATGTCTCAGACTGGCGAGAAGCTTTTGAATGGACTAAAAAATGTCTGTCCCTTTTTAGTCCATTT
>CAZAFW010000114.1:1392-2709 GCA_964484935.1 uncultured Peptostreptococcaceae bacterium | reverse complement strand
TTTGTATTTGTATTTACTGACATCTGACATCTGACATCTGACATCTGTACTTATGCATTTGTCTTTTGTATTTGTATTTACTTTCCACGTTCTACTTACTACGTTCCACTTACAGGGGTTCAAACCATGGAAATATACATACTGCCGATTCTTGTTTCGGCCATTCTAACTTATATAATGACGCCCTTCGTCGAGAAGCTTGCCCGGAAAGTCGGTGCAATGGACGTGCCGGAGGACGACCGCAGGGTCCACAAGAGCCCCATTCCCAGAATGGGGGGCTTGGCCATTTACTTGGCTTTTGTTGCGACCCTTGTTGTTTTTGCGGGAGTGGACGACAAGACAACAGGCATAATAATTGGATCAACCATGATCGTTGCAATTGGAATAGTGGACGACATAAGAGGAGTCCCAGCCAAGGTAAAGTTGCTTGTTCAAATTTGCGCGGCGCTTGTACTGGTTCATTTCGGCATAAGGATAGACTTCTTCACAAACTTCTTCGAATCTGAAGGCCTCATATACCTGGGCAGCCTAAGCGTTCCGATAACGGTTTTCTGGATAGTCGGAATAACCAACACGTTCAACCTCATAGACGGTCTGGACGGACTGGCTGCTGGAATTTCCACAATATCCGCAATAACTCTTTCGTACATCGCATATGTAAACGGAATGCATGAAACAGCACTTGTAACCTTGATACTTGCAGGAGGATGCCTGGGATTTTTACCCTTCAATTTCAATCCCGCAAGAATCTTCATGGGGGATACGGGAAGCCTGTTTCTGGGCTTTGTGCTGGCGGCAATTTCAATAGAGGGTGTAATAAAAGGGGCTACGGCGCTGACAATGGTTCTGCCCATACTTGCGATGGGACTTCCCATAATGGATACAACCCTTGCAATATGCAGAAGAGTCATTGGTGGAAAATCAATAATGGAGGCCGACAAGGGGCATCTTCACCATAAATTGCTTTCCGCAGGACTTTGCCAGAAGCGAGCCGTTCTTTTGATGTACGGCATAAGCCTCATGCTTGGCATGAGCGTGGTTTTTATTATGAACAGCGAATACATCAGCGGATTCGCAATGATAGCGGCTACGCTAATCCTTGTAATGGTGCCTGTCGTCGCCGAACAGGCAAGAGCGGGGAGAAAATAGGCCATGAGGTACGAAATCGAGCTTTCAAAGTGTCTTTGCGCAAAAAACCTGATTATATAAAATGATCGGGTTTTTATTTTTGGCATCGAAGAAAAACCCCGGGCATAAAAACTGGACACTTTGCCCCATTGCCTTCAAAAGCCGCACGAATAGGAATATAATATATAG
>CAZAFW010000114.1:0-1292 GCA_964484935.1 uncultured Peptostreptococcaceae bacterium | reverse complement strand
AAAGATTAAAAACAGTGGAAAGTAGAAAGTAGTAAGTAGAAATAAAGATAAAAATAAAAAGACAAATACTAAAGAAACGAGCATTTGCAAATTCCAGTATTTAATCTTTTGTATTTGCTTTTAATCTTTTACTTTCCACTTTCCACTTTCTACTTACCACTTAAAAAGGAGCCCAACATGATTAAAATAATATCGGTTTTCGGCACGAGGCCGGAAGCGATAAAAATGGCCCCGGTCGTAAAAAAACTGGAGACTTGCCCATACATAGACGCGAAGGTGTGCGTAACGGCCCAGCACAGGGAAATGCTCGACCAGGTGCTCCAGCTGTTTTCCATAAAACCCGATTACGACCTGGACATAATGAAAAGCGGACAGACCCTCTCGGACATAACCTGCAGGGTCTTAAAGGGCATAGAGGAAATGCTCCAGGTCGAGAAGCCAGACATGATTCTGGTTCACGGGGACACCACCACCACATTTTCGGCCTCCCTTGCGGCCTTTTATTCGGGCTCTGCCATAGGCCACGTCGAGGCGGGCCTTAGGAGCGGCAACAAGGCGTCCCCCTATCCCGAGGAAATGAACAGGTCGCTCACCGGAAGGCTTGCAGACCTTCACTTTTCGCCTACTGAGGGAAACAGGAAAAACCTTCTGGAGGAAGGGATAGACGAGAGCATAATAAGAGTGACCGGAAACACGGTAATAGACGCCCTCTTGTCCGTAGTCGATGAGGAATACATATTCGAGCAGGAAGTCCTTAATTCAATAGGCAGGGACAGAAAACTCGTCCTCCTGACATCCCACAGGCGCGAAAACCTGGGAGGGCCCATGGAAAACATATTCCGGGCGGCAAGGCGGATAGCAGATGACGACGAGTCGGTCGAGCTTGTCTTTCCATTGCATCTAAATCCCAAGGTAAGGAAAATAGCCATTCCCATATTGGCAGGCCATGAGAGGATTCACCTGATAGAGCCACTCGACTACCAGCCCTTTGCAAACCTCATTGGCAGGGCATGCCTGGTCCTGACCGATTCGGGCGGCATACAGGAGGAGGCTCCGGCTCTGGGCAAGCCCGTTCTCGTTTTGCGAACCGAGACAGAGCGCCCCGAGGCAGTTTCGGCAGGCACCGTGAAAATGGCCGGAGTCGAAGAAGAGGCAATCTACAAAATGGCAATGGAGCTTTTGCAGGACCAAGAGGCCTACAAAAAAATGTCCCGCGCCGTAAATCCATACGGAGACGGAAAAGCCTCAGGCAGAATACTCGAGGCAATCCTGGCACGCTTTAAAAACTAAAA
>CAZAFW010000113.1:0-2730 GCA_964484935.1 uncultured Peptostreptococcaceae bacterium | reverse complement strand
ATATACAGGCAGATTGTAGTTTTGCATTATTTTGACGGGATGAGCATAGATGAAATCTCGGAAGTTATGGATATTGGAAACAGTGCAGTGAAGATGCGACTGAAGCGTGCGAGGGAACAGCTTCGCAGGCATCTTCTGGAAGGGAGGGACACGGTTTGAAAAAATGGAGTGATTCGATGGATGAAATAAAGTTTGAAGGCCGGGAAAGAGTAATTGAAGAAATAATGAGGATGGAGAGCGAAAAGCTTTCGGTTTGGAATAGAATAAGCAGATTTATGAACAGGGAATTGGAAATTCCTCTTGCGGCGGCGGCATCGGTTTGCATGATAGCGCTTATGCTGGGTACATCTGGAATCGACATCAAGGGAGATATGGCGTATTCATATTCGATTACCGTTGTCGATGAAGGGGGGCAATATGAAACATATTAGAATAAAGATAAAAACACTTGTAATACTGACGGTCGCTCTGATTTTGACCGTCATCTATGCCGACAGCATATTTTGGCTGGGAATAAGCGCATACAATAAAGTGGCTCCGGATGGACATGAAGTGAATTTGATGAACATATCGGCAGACAGCCCCGAAAATGAAAACAGGAGGCTTGAGCAGATATTGACCAACCATAATTATAATATATACGATCTGGTGTGGATAGAAGACGGGGCGACTTTCCAAGGAACACACATAAGGGGCATCGACAGCAGAAAGGTGTACGAACAATTTCTTGAATTTTCGGAAGAGGAGGACCTTTTAAGTGAAAATATAGATTATGTTTTGAATGTCGCTCTTGTGCAATGGTTCGGAGGGGAATCGGAGAAAGCGATATCGATAATTGAATCGATCGAACCTGCGGAACTTGAAGGGGACGCGCATGACGAATATCAAATCATACAGGCGGGAATAGGGCTTACATACCATGATCTGGACAAAGTGAAAAATTCTCTGGAAAAAATCAAAGGAGATGATTACTGGAAACTTGCGCAAAAAATCAAAGAATTCATTTCATCGTTTTATGGTGGCGGTCTCGAGTACGAGGATGTCGAAATAGGGCAAAAAACAATAGACGGCAACAGATACATCGGCTACTACAGCGAAATGATATCATTGACAGATTTATGGAATTCAGAATACAGGGAAAAAAGAAACGAAGAAAATAAAAGCAATTCCACCAGAATACTTTATGGATACGTGACCAGGGGCGGGAAAGCTCTTGAGGGCGTCTTTTTGTATGAGGACATAAGCAGCGGCATGAGTTCGAGAGAGGGTTTTGACAGGGAAGTGTTTGTAACGGACGCAGAAGGACGATACCAAATAAAGGAGCTTAATCCCGAAACGAGGCATATAGGAATGGCTATTCCATGGCACCTCATACATGATCAGCAATTGAAAAAAAACAATAAAGTGGAGGAGGAAACAGAAACGGTCGACTTCGATTTGAAAGACGGCGTCAGGTTCACAAGCCTTTCAATAGAGGATGGACAATTGCTTTATGAAATATCGGATGAGGCAGGGAATGAAAACCGCAGTTACTTCATGAAGATAAGGTCGACCAATCCGGCTTATGATATCAACGGATCAGAGATAGATTGGGAAATAAAGTCGAGCGATATGATTGGAACAATACCGCTTGATGAAATAGCAAAGCGATCGAGCTTTTCATTCTCTTATGGCTCGTCTGAAGAAGAGCTTGACATCAAAAGATTTCTTGAACCTCTTTATCTGACGGATGAGTATTACTTTGAAGTCAGGCCTATTGATGAAGACAGGTCAAACTTCAGCTGGAACGGATTGTTCAGCGATGCATTGGCATTTTCTCTGCATGTGGAAGGCCGAGACGAGATGAGCAAAGGGGATGCTTTGCTTTCAGAAGGCAAAGTCGAGCAGGCAATGAAGTGGTATGACACGGATGGTTCAGCTCATAGCCTGAAAGTCCTTGCCGCCCTATACACCCGTGGATACATCATAAATGAAGAGAATTCAGCAGCATGGGAATTGGGCGGAGCCGACCATTTCAAGGCGGCGGAATATTTGGAGCGGCTCATAGAAAAAGACGGCAGTACAAACGACAGACTGAATCAGCTTGCCAGGCAGTATAAAAAGAGCTTTCAATATGAAAAAGAAGGGGAAGTTCTACTCAAATTAAGAGATGCGGCAGAGCCTGGCGATTCTGGAAACGCATATCTTGAAATGAACATTGCAAATAACATGATAATGAGAGGGCGTTACATTGATGGAACAGACCGTTATTTTGAAGTTGGGGACCCTGAAATTGACGGGGACAGATATTTTGCATATTTCATTTTAGGAATGAGAACAGAACTTCTTCCTGACGAGTATTCCAAGGAACTGCTTGAAATTGAAGAAATAAAAGACTATGAAACATTCAACCAAATGATAGCGGAAGGCGACTACATCGATGCATGGGAATGGATGCATAAAATGCCGGAGGGCGACATTAAAACATTCTACACGCTTTTGATGCTCGACAGAATGAATCTTGATGGAATAAGCTTCAAGGACATGAAGGTGGAGTTGGGGCTTGAAGAAAATGACAGGTTCATAGATTTCTATGTGGAAGAGACAATGAAAATGGAAAATGAGCGGCTATCAAATGTTTTGAGGCTTTTAAAAGAAGACTACAACTGGTTTTGGAGAGACATGTCGGATGAAAGCGAGTCCATGAGGGATAGAAATGTGAATGACTGATTTTAATGCATGGCGAAAAAT
>CAZAFW010000112.1:0-2743 GCA_964484935.1 uncultured Peptostreptococcaceae bacterium | reverse complement strand
GCTCGAAGAACCTGAGGTTCTTGAGAAATCCGTAGAGGCAAAATTTCCATATCATTTTATCTTTTTTTATGATTTTTTTTATTTCCGCATTTATTGATTTCATTTCCTTTCCTTTCCTTTCCTTTCCTTTCCTTTCCTTTCCTTTCCTTTCCTTTCCTTTCAGGCGATGCCATTTTTCCCGCCACTACTTGCCTGAAGGCAGATTTATGACAATTTTCGTCCATTTGTTTTTTTCGCTTTCCGCCCGTATTTTCCCTCCGTGCGCCTCTACAATCAATCTTGCAACAGAAAGCCCAATTCCATATCCACCCGTTTCTCGGCTTCTTGAGTCGTCTGATCTATAGAGGTAATCGAATACCTTTTCAAGTTCATCTTTTTCTATGCCTATCCCTTCATCGAAAATTTCAATGACCACTTCTTCTTTGCACTCTGTAATGCCTGTCTTTATAACCGTTCCTTCATAGGCATATTTAATGGAATTTGCATAAATATTATGCATCACTTGTTTGTATCTCTGCCTGTCGCAGCTAACCAGGACAGGAGCCTTGATATTCAATTCCGAATGCAAATCTTTCTTTTCAAAGGAAGGCCCTATCGCCTCAATGACTTTTCGGGTCTCATCTCCAATGTCTGCAACTTCGGTGTTCAAGGTCATTTCATCCGTTCTTAACCTGTTGATGTCCTCGATTCCAGCCACGAGAAAACCAAGGCGCTCAGTTTCTTCATACAGGCTCTCCATAAGCGAATCGTCCGCTTTGACCAGTCCGTCTACAACTGCCTGTATCTGCGCCTGAAGATTGGCAATCGGTGTTCTTATCTCGTGTGCCATGTCCGCTGCCATGCGCCTGCGAATCGTTTCCTGCCTGAGCAAGGTTTCTTTCAGGCAGTCAACGGCTTTGACCAATTGCTCGATTTCCAGAATCTTTGATTCGGGGAGTCTTTTGAATTTATTTGAACCACCCGCCAACTCCTTTGCCATTTCGGTTGTCTGAGTTACGGGTTTTGCTATTTGCCTCGAAAGTTTCCGGCTCAGAAGGAATCCGATTATAAGCGCAATAAGAACTGAAAATCCTCCAAGTCTCAATATGGCGGCTTTGAAAGTTGCGGCCGCAGCCGACATGTTTGAGTTGCCGAAATACCCGATTACAAGAGTCCCGACAACCGAACCGTCGGCTGAAAGAACATAATTTTCCTCGTTGTATTGTTCTTCCATGAATTGTCTCCGCATCATGCCCTGCATATGGCTTCTCATATAATTCAAACCGTCCGCACGGTAGACAGTCTTCCCATCACTGCTTAGGATTTCGATGTAATAGCCCTCGATTGCCGCATATCTTTCGAGCCCGCTTCCTTCAATATAGATGATGTTGTCCTCATATGACATGGCTTGGTCAACCGATTCTTTTATGCTCTCCACTCTTTTTTCGTGTTCCTCTTCCAGAAAATTGTCGAATTGACGGTCAACACTAAAGATTGTGAATGCCGCCGAAAGCATCAGCGAAAGAACAGCAACCGCCATGAAGTACAGCATCAGTTTTCTCGAAAGCTTCATCGCTAGTCCTCCCTTGAAACCTTGTAGCCGACACCAAAAACAGTTTTTACGATTCGGGGTTTGGATGGGTCTTCTTCTATCTTTTTCCTCAGATTCTTTATATGCACATCTACTGTTCTATCATATCCCTCATAATCAAACCCGAAAACCGATTCCAACAATTGCTCTCTTGTAAATATTCGATTTGGATTGGCCGACATAAGATATAACAAATCAAATTCCTTCGGCGTAAGCGAGATTTTACCGCCATTTATTTTAACGCTTCTCGCTTTTTTGTCCATTTCAAGCTTCGCCCACGGGACAACAACCTTGGCGCCAGTACTTTCAGGATAAGTTCTCCTCAAAACGGCTCCTATCCTCTCCATTAGCTCCCTGGGATTGAATGGTTTTGTAACGTAGTCGTCGGCACCAAGTTTTAAACCACCTATTCTGGATTCCACTGCCGCTTTTGCTGTCAGCATTATTATAGGTATATTTGAAGTTTTGCGAATTTCCTCTACAAGCGCTTCTCCGCTCATTCCCGGCAGCATCAGATCAAGCAGCAGCAAATCAAAATGGCGACTGTTAAACAGCTTCATTCCTTCTGCGCCACTGCCTGCACCCGTAAAAGAATAGCCTTCCGCTTCAACGTAGACCTTTACGACCTCCAGGAGTTTGGTTTCATCCTCTATCATAAGTATATTTATATTATTTGCCTTTTCCATCGTTGATCGCCCCTTCTGCACATCTATACAATTATACCCCAGACGGCTTACAATGTAACTAAAAAAGGGATGCCTCCAGCTTTGACATCCCCTCTCCATTTTATTTCTTTAGCATTTTTTTCTTTTTAAGGTATTCCTCATCTGAAATTTCGCCCAAGGCGAATTTTTCGTCCAACAAATCAATTGCATTGCTCGAGCCTGCCGCGCCTGCAGAACCAGACGACTTCTTGATTGCCCAATAAACCAGTATTGCAACGAGCAATACTCCAAAAATCATCATCAAACCGCCTCCATTAAAATAATGTGGATAGTATCCGAAATATCTCATCAAAATTATCCCCTCCTTTTGTTTATAGAATATCCTCCACATATGAAGATATTGTGAAGATAGAAAAAAATAATCAAAAGGATTGACAAAATATAATCAGGATGTATAATCATATTAGAATATTCTAATGTGATTATAGAGGAGGGTTTTTATGACAGA
>CAZAFW010000111.1:0-2780 GCA_964484935.1 uncultured Peptostreptococcaceae bacterium | reverse complement strand
AGCAATTCAATGGTTGGAATGGAAATCGGAAAACGCACCATCAAAATTGCCGCAGGAAGCTTTTCTATGGGAAAATTTGTCCTCAAAAAACATTATGTTGTGGATACTCCCGAAAACGCCTTCCTGGCAAACGGCGCTCTGAATCCTGAAATTGCGGGTCCCTACATGAGGGAGATATTCAAGACAAACAAGCTTAAAAGGAACAATGTGCATATCGCCATAAACACAGACAAGGCCATTATCCGAGAAAGGGTTCTTCCCAAGGCCCAATTGGCTGACCTGCGCAACATATCAAAGTTTGAAATAGAGCAGTTCTTGCCTTACGGAGTCGAGGATTTCGTTGTAGACTACAAAATTATGTCAATAGACTCCGAAGAGGGCGAAGACGTTCTTAATGCTCTTGTTGCCGCAGTCCCAAGCGACATAATCAAGAGCTACATAGCAACCTCAAAAAAATCCGGCTTTTCAATTAAATCCATAAACATATATTCAGACTGTTTGGGAAAATTTATTGAAAACTATCTGCCCTACCCGGACGAAAACATATTGGTTGTGGATATTGGCGCAAGCCTTGCCAGGCTCATAATATTCAAAAACAACAAATACTTTGCCAGCTTCAACTCAAAGCTCGGCGGAGACGAAGCTTCAAAAATGCTAGCGAGAGATCAGCGCCTGGGAATTAAGGAGGCGGAGCATAAGAAGGTATCGATGGGGCTTGCAATGGCAAAGGACCTTTACAGCAAGGACAGCCTAAACGGATATGTCTCCGACGAATCCGTCCTCATGACCGATTACTGCGATTCCCTGGGAGCTGAAATTTCAAGGGTTATAAATTATTTCAGAACCAGAAAAATTTCTGGAATAATACACAGGGTTGTCCTTATAGGCGGAGGAACGAGAATAAAGGAAATGGACAAATATCTACAAGGTCTGCTGGGTGTAGATGTCGAATACTTCAGCAAGCTGGAAAGAATGAATTTTTCCGCCAGCGAGGCCAAGACAATACACCAAAACATAGGAAAAATCGCGCCTGCAATTGGAGCAGTGTTGAGGAGGGCGGGAAATGAATAAATTTAAATTCGAAAAGAGAATGCCGTCGAAACGAGAATATTTTAAAAAGGAGATCAATCTTCTTCCGGAAGACCTTGAAAACCGCAAGAAAAAATACACTAGGAATTTCCTTTATTTTTTAGCTTTCGCAATATTCATAGGTTCGATGGTCGGGAGCTACATTTACCTCGACATTGCAACAAAAGATAGAATTGAAGAAAAGGCCCAAATCGAAAACAGCATAATGGAGCTCACAAAAAAAGAAAAGGACCAGGGACTGGTTCTATTACTCAATTCCAGGGTGGAGGCAAAATCGGATGCAATCATGGAATTCGAACTGCTTTCTCCGAAAATAATTCCTGTATTGAATACTCTTGAGAACAATATGCCTGCCAGGCTTAGCTTCACGAGCCTCAGCAAAAGTGAAACCGGTCTTATGATAGAAGGAGAAGCAGCCTCCCAGGAAGCTATAGCAGAACTCCTTCACAACCTCAAGGACGAAGATTTGTTTGAATATGTTGTGGTAGAAACTGTTTCAAAAGATTCTCTTGAAAATGGATCCGATTATTCTTTCACTATGCAGTGCCAATTCAAAAGCATTGGAGGCGATGATGATGTCTCTATCTAAAAGAGAAAAAACCTTGCTGGCTGTGCTTGTAATGGCATTAACGCTTTTTGTTTTCTACAAATTCGTATACCAGCAAAAAGCAGCCACATTGGAAATTTTAAACGCAGAAATAGCTGAAGACAAAGCTGTGCATACGCGCCTTGAAAAAAACATATTGGACAGCAATGACATTGAAGCCTCTATAAGCAGCATGAAGATAAAAGTCAAGGAAATGAACAGGCTTCTTCCCATGAGGATTTATCAGGAAGAAATTATTCTCTATTTGGAGGATTTGATGTTCAACTACGGCATTGCCGCTCAAAACATAAGCTTTTCAACCGATTCTCTGATTGACGACTCAATTAATGAAACCCAAAAGGATGATTCTGTGGAAATCCTTCTTGATGAATATGAGGAAGGCAGAAAACCCAAAACTCTTGATGAATTGAAAAATGTCGGCGATGAAATACCAGAAGCCGACGCTGATGAGGAGCCCATATCGATAAGGCAATTCGAAGCATCACTTGATTTTTCAGGCGAATATTCGGACATAAAAGATTTCATGGATGAAATGGAAAGCAACGACAGGCTCATAGGGATACGTGAACTTAATGTAATGAACGATGAAGAAGATATAAGCGGAAGCATGCTCATAAGTTTTCCTTTCTATGGGGACGGTTCCCTTAACGAGCTAGTATGGGAAATTAACAACAGCTATGGCAAGCCGGACCTTTTCAAGAAAGCGGACGACAACACATGGGTATATGGTTACACGCCCGACATGACGGAGTTTAACCGTTCGGACTTCTATCTTTTCCTAGACCCAAGTGAAAATGTTTTTCCGACATCAACAATGGGTAAAACACCATATAACTATATGAACATTTACAATAATTCGACGGATAAGGAAACAATAAAACTAATTTTGAAACACGACGGTCCATCTTATTCCTATAGATATGAAAACAGCGCGTCAAGCTATCCGTCTCAAAAGGATTCCTTCACCGAATTCGAACCGTCAAACGACAAAGTATTTCTCAATGTATATGTAAGGTCCGAAGAGATAGGCGAAGAAATTCCAGGGGCAAAATTGCTGGTTGACAACCAGACAGGTCTTCCGCTT
>CAZAFW010000110.1:0-2788 GCA_964484935.1 uncultured Peptostreptococcaceae bacterium | reverse complement strand
TCGAGTATTACAGAATCCTCAACCAGCAACAGCTGATATTCGGGATCCATTGAAATCCATATTGGATATTGTATAGAAGAATCGGGTCTGGGAACCAGGCGTTCCGCCCGGGAAACATACCATGTGTACAGCTCCTTATAGTAATCCGCAAAATTATCCATTTTGGTTTCAATATATTCCGTGATGGGCTTGCCTATTTTGTTCGCGTAATATTATTCCATGAGTATATCGAGCATCTTCTTTGTGTTGTTCAGAAAGGCCTTTGTCACATTGTAGTTGTCCGTATCCTCGTAGGCCACCTTCTCGAACCTGTCAGTCAGCTGGTATATGGCCGCGTCGGGGTAGGCTGTTATTATTGGGGAGTGGGTGGCTATTATGAACTGGGAGTTTTGCCCCACAAGATCGTGGATGCGGGATATCATGGCCATCTGCCTGGAAGGAGAAAGAGCCGCCTCCGGCTCATCCATTATGTAGAGCCCGTTGCCGCCGAAACGGTTCATGAAAGCCGCGAAGAAGGACTCTCCGTGCGACTGCGCATGCAGCGAAACTCCTCCGTAGGAATCGATGACCCTGGGCCAACCAGCGTCTTCGTCAAGCCTTTCAATGTTCGTGGCAAGGTTGTAGAAGCTCTCGGCCCTCATGAAGAAACCGTCCTTGGGCATGCGCGCCCCCTTTACAAGCCTTATGTAGCGGTGCAGAGGCGAGTGCGACTCCATTGTAGAGAAATTGAAGTTCTTTGTTCCGCCCTCTGGGTTGAAACCGCAGGCGACGGCAATCGCCTCCAGAAGTGTGGACTTTCCGCTGCCGTTTTCGCCCACTATGAAGGTGACAGACGGATGGAAGCACAGGCTTCCAAGGTTCTTTACCGCCGGAAGGCAGAAGGGGTAGTCGGAGAAGGACTCAACCCTTTCCCTTTCGAGCCTTGCGCTACGTAGATACTGCGTCGATTCTTTTACGGTCATTGCAAATAAAGCCCCCTCGTTTAAATGATTGACAACTATATTATATTCCAAATCGGAATTAAGACCAATTCTGTTTTTGCAAAAGGGCATTGACAAAAGGATTGCGCAGGTCTACTATGTGAGTGTGCGTTCACATAGTAGCGCGAAGGAGGCGGATCATGGACGTATCGTCGGTTTTAAAAATTCTTGCCGATGAAAACCGGCTGAGGATGCTGAATCTCATAAAAGGAGGGGAGCTTTGCGTTGGAGAAATAAGCACCATTCTAGGGCTTTCCAGGCCCAATGTTTCCAAGCACCTGGAAAAACTAAAGGCTGCCGGCTTCATAAAGGGAAGAAAAAACGCACAATGGATCTACTACAGCATAAGCGGGAGCCTTGTGGAAAGACATCCCTTCGTGAAGGCGATTCTTTTTGAAGAGCTGGGCAAGGAAGAAGTATTCAATTTGGACATGCAAAGGCTTCAAATTTACAAAAGCAGCGGATTCTGCTGCCAGGACCTGAGAAATACGGGTTTCGACTTCGGTAAAATAGAGCAAGCCGCAGAAGACCGAAGAAAGGGATGAAGGCCCTGCCGCGTCCCCTACATATTAAGGAAGACCAAAAAAACGGAGAAGACGAAGGGAGAGGGAACAATGGAAAAATTCGACAAGCTTTTGAGAGGAATGGACTTAGAGTTTTTTGGCACAGGAAGCCATAAAATATCCATAGAAAAGGCGCTCGACATGCACAGCCGCGGAGAGGCGATGATACTCGACATAAGGTCCGAAAAGGAGAACAGCCTTCTTAGCCTGGGTTTCGCAAAATCGATTCCCGCCAACGAAATACCCGACAGGCTGGGCGAGCTTCCCAGGGACATTACAATAGGCATACTTTGCACATCTTCCGTAAGGGCGTCGATAGTATACGCCTACCTGCTTCTAAACGGATACGACAAGGCCAGGGTCATGACAGAGGGCCTGAGGGACATAGCGGGAACGCTCAAGCCCGGATATGTCAGGAAATACAAAATCAATGCAGAGGATGACTCTGAATGAATGCCAGTATAATTATGCTGATAGTCATACTGGCAATAGCCATATCCATGTCCATGGTTGGAAAGGGCGGGGGCAACTTTTATGTAATAGCCCTGGTTCTTGCCGGAATTTCAATGCACCAGGCGGCAACCACCTCCCAGCTTATAATGATGGCCACGTCCGCAACGTCCATGATCATATTCAACAAGCACAAGAAGGTGGACTGGAAGCTCGCCGTCATGATAGAGGTCCCAACCGCAATAATGGCATTTGTAGGCGGATACTACGCGGGGGGCACAGAGGCATTCACGCTCAAGCTCATGTTTTCCGTACTGTTTGCGCTGATATCCCTCTTCATGCTCTTGCCCGTAAAAGACAAGCCCATACAGAAAAAGGGAACGCCCGGCTACTGGCACCGCAAATACGGAGGCTATGAGTACACGGTAAACCTCTGGCTGATACTGCCAATAACGGCTGCTGTGGGATTCTTCGCAGGAGCAATCGGCATATCCGGAGGAGCCTTCAAGGTGCCCCTCATGGTACTCCTTTGCGGAGTTCCCATGGAGATTGCCGTAGGCACGTCAACTGCAATGGTAGCCACCACTGCAATGATGGGCTTTGCCGGCCACATGGTAAACGGAAGCTTCGACCCGGCCTTCGCCTTTCCCCTTGTCATAGCGGCAGTTGTTGGAGGAATAATAGGAAGCAAATGCGCAGTAAGGAGCAAGCCGAAAAACCTCAAGAAGATATTCGCAGCCACAAACCTGCTGGCTGCAGTGATAATGGCAGTCAACATGATGAGCTGACTAAAGC
>CAZAFW010000109.1:0-2828 GCA_964484935.1 uncultured Peptostreptococcaceae bacterium | reverse complement strand
CGAAAATGTATTATGAGAAGGATGCGAACTTTGAGTTGATGAAAAAAAGAAAAGTTGCTGTATTGGGATACGGAAGCCAGGGGCATGCCCACGCACTCAACCTTAAGGAATCAGGAGCAAGTGTTGTAGTAGGATTGTATGATGGAAGCAGGTCTTGGGAAAAGGCCCAAAAAGACGGATTCAAGGTTCTCTCTGCAGCCGATGCCGTGGCAGAAAGCGACATGGTGGTTATGCTTGTACCTGATGAAAAGCAAAAAAACTTATACGAAACAGCCGTAAAGCCCAATTTAAATCCTGGCGATGCACTAGTTTTCGCTCACGGCTTCAATGTTCATTTTGGACAGATTGTGGCGGATGAAGGTGTAGACGTGTTCATGGTGGCCCCTAAGGGACCTGGGCATCTTGTGAGACGCGTTTATGAAGACGGAAAAGGGGTTCCGGCTCTTTACGCTGTTCATCAGGATTCTTCCGGCAAAGCGAGGGACTTGGCTTTGGCATATGCAAAAGGAATCGGGGCAACCCGTGCGGGAGTAATCGAGACCTCTTTTGAGGAAGAAACAGAAACCGATCTTTTCGGAGAACAGTGTGTGCTCTGCGGAGGAATTACCGAACTGATAAAAGCAGGCTTCGACACATTGACAGAAGCGGGATATCAAAAGGAAATCGCATATTTCGAATGTCTCCATGAAATGAAACTCATTGTAGACCTTCTTTACGAGGGCGGCTTCGAGAACATGAGATACAGCGTTAGCGATACGGCGGAATACGGAGATTACACGGCTTCAAGAAGAATGGTGACAGAAGAAACTAGAGAAGAGATGAAGAAGGTGCTGGGAGAAATCCAATCAGGTGAATTCGCAAGAAACTGGATTCTGGAGAATGTTGCCGGCAGACCGTATTTCAATGCGAGGAAGAGGCAGGAACTTGAGCATCCAATGGTTGAAACAGGAAAAGAACTCAGAAACATGATGTCCTGGATCCAAAAGTAATAAATGACGGGGGAAAAATGATGACAGGTGCGCAAATAATATTGGAGTGCTTGAAACGACAAAAAGTGGATACCATATTCGGCTATCCGGGCGGAGCAGTGATACCGCTTTATGACGCCCTATATAAAGACCGTGAATGTTTCAGGCATGTGCTCACCTGCCATGAACAGGCTGCGGCGCATGGAGCCGATGGTTATGCAAGGGCGACGGGAAAGGTCGGCGTATGTTTTGCAACGTCCGGACCCGGCGCAACCAACATTGTCACGGCTATTGCAACAGCCTACATGGATTCCATTCCCGTAGTGTATGTAACAGGTCAGGTGCCCAGCCATTTGCTGGGCAAGGACTCTTTTCAGGAAGTGGACATAACGGCAGTGACTCAGCCGATAACAAAGCATAATTTTATCATTCGCAATGTGGAGGATCTGCAGAAGGCGATGGAAAGCGCTTTTATGATTGCAGGAGAAGGAAGGAAAGGTCCGGTTCTCGTGGATGTGCCAAAGGATGTCTTTCTGGCCGAAGCAAATTTTAATGAAAAAAACGAAGTGGAAGGTAGAACAGAGGAATCATCGGTCCAGGGCGATGTTGTAAAGGCGGCTGAATGGATTATGGATTCCGAGCGTCCTGTAATCTACGCGGGCGGAGGAGTTGTTTCGGCAAATGCATCCTGCCAGCTGAAAAAATTTGCCGAAAAAACCGGCATTCCGGTAGTAAACACCTTGATGGGATTGGGAGGATTTCCAAGAGGGCATGGCCTTTCACTCGGAATGGTTGGAATGCATGGACTGCACGAGGCCAACATGGCGATTTCCAAAAGCGATTTGATCATAGCTGTTGGGGGGCGTTTCAGCGACAGGGTTATAGGACCGCCGGATTCTTTCGCACCCAAGGCAAGAGTCGTGCATATAGACATAGATTTTTCCGAGATAGGCAAAAATGTCGAAACGGCACATTGGATTCTTGGAGACATGAAAGGGATACTTGAATTGCTTACCGAATTTGTCGGCCAAGGAAGTCATAGTGACTGGATCGAAAATCTGCCGAAAGCGAATTGCCCCGGAGCGGAAGCTGATTTTCATCCCCGTCAAATACTTGAATATTTGAATTGCCGGCTTGGAAACGACATCACCGTTGCCACAGAGGTGGGACAACACCAGATGTGGACCGCACAGTATTGGGAATTTGAAAATCCCAGAACCTTTTTGACATCCGGAGGATT
Organism: uncultured Peptostreptococcaceae bacterium; assembly: GCA_964484935.1. GTDB lineage: Bacteria > Bacillota > Clostridia > Peptostreptococcales > BM714 > BM714. The sequence continues at coordinate 620 of CAZAFW010000109.1, read as the reverse complement.
GGGGACCATGGGTTATGGAATGGGCGCCGCCATTGGATCGACATTCGGTAAAAGGGGCGAAAGGGTTTTGCTTGTATCCGGGGACGGAAGCTTCAGGATGAACCTCAATGAGCTTGCGACGGTATCGAAGTACAATCTTCCGATACTTATACTCCTAATGAACAACCGGTCTCTTGGGATGGTAAGGCAGTGGCAGGAAAAATTCTGCGATGGAAGATTGTCGGAAACCGAATTGAGCCAGGAGGCCGATTATGTGGCAATTGCCAAAGGTTTCGGGATAGGAGGATCCGTTGCATCGGATATGAGAAGCTTGGGCGACGCTGTCGACAAAGCTCTCGAAGGCATGAAGCCGTTTTTAATTGACTGCCGGATTCCGGAAGAAACAGGGGTGTTTCCATTCGTTCCACCGGGGAAGCCTCTCGAAGAGATGGTTCTTGAGTAAAAAAGTGAAATTCATTATTTCCCGGTAAATAACTTGGTAAAAGTATTTTAATTTCAACAAGACAATATGATTTTACATAAAAAGAGAGCGTTTGCCGAATAATAGCATCCGCTCTTTTTTTATGTCCGCTCAATTCGGACATAAAAAAAGTTGAAAGTTGAAAGTTGAAAGTTGAAAG
>CAZAFW010000108.1:0-2897 GCA_964484935.1 uncultured Peptostreptococcaceae bacterium | reverse complement strand
CGGCACCGAGATGGAACAGGGCTTGCCGGAAGGCTATCCCGCGGCGGCCTTCCCAATCGTTGCGGGAGGCGTGGTGACGGAATCCGACAGGTATGAAGACGGAGACATGGACGTCATGGTTTCGGTGGACCAGGATCCCGATTCCGCCAACAATTACTACAAGATGGTCATGTCCATGGCCAGAGACACGGAAATGGGCCAGACGGAAAACGGTTTTTACTTTAAAGGGAAAAAGACCGGCTGGGAGGCGGAGATTGTCATCGAGGCGGATCCGGCTAATCCGAACCGATCAATTGTCAAAATTATGCTTGAAAAGAAAGCTGAATGACGGCAGAAATCTCGCGGCAGTGCGCCGCGGGATTTTTCTACGATATTTTTATGTGATTTGTTGCCTGTTTTGAAGGAATATTGGATTGATTATAGAAATATGGAAGTGGTTGGCAATTTTTTAAGACTATAGTACTATAATTGATCGGGGTGAAAGTGTTGAGGCTGAATGTTGAGCAAAAGAAAATCATTCAATTGAAACCCAGTGGCCATATGCTTGTAAAGGGAGTTGCAGGAAGCGGGAAGACCACTGTTGGTATTCACAGGATACCGTATCTGGCCACTCATTATTGTTATGACAAGAACGACGAAGTGCTCATGATAACCTTCAACAAGACTTTGAAGAATTACATAGAGTATCTTTACGACAAGGTTGAAAACGAAGAAGACCAGTTGAGCATGAACGAAATCTTTCACAGCTCGGGAAAGGTGACCATAAAAACAATAGACAAGCTCATATACGACTACTATAGAATGTCATGCAGGAACAAGCCCAGGAAACTTTTGGATATTAGCGAAAAATATCAGTATTATTCCAAAGCCATATCCATTGTGTCTAAAAAATATGAGAACCTGCATATTATCGACCCTTCAAATATCAAATTTTTGATGGGTGAGGTCGAATGGATAAACGCATGCGTCATCGAGTTTGAAGAGGAATACCAGGTGATTGACAGGATTGGAAGGGCTACGAACGTTTCCAAGAATTCCCCGCAGAAGCTGCTTAAGAATTCCAGGACGAGAAAGGCAATTTTCGAGCTCAAGCTGGTATTTGAAAAATTGCTGGAGCAGGACGGCCTGATAGATTTTCGCATAATGCAGCTCGAGGCTCTTAAGTTCGCAAAAACGATTCCGGTAAAAAAGTACAGGCATATAATCATAGACGAAAGCCAGGACCTTTCCAAGTCTCAACTGGACATGATTAACTTGTTTTATTTGGATTCTCCCGAATCTTCAATAATGTTCATCGCCGACAATGCCCAGAGCATATACCCGCACTCGTGGCTCGGCAAGGGCAGAAGCTACAAAACCATAGGCTACGACATGAGCGGCAAGAGCAGGTCGCTCACAAAAAACTACAGAACTACGACCCAGATAGCTGAAGCCGCCTATGATCTTCTTGAAAAAAATCCCTTTGTGCAGTCCGACGAGGATTTTGTGAAGCCTTCATTGGTTGACAGAAAAGGAGAGTATCCAATCTACAGGCATTTTGAAACTCCGCAGATGGAATATGAGCACGTGGCAAGCTTGATAATGGAATTGAAAAACGACTATGAACTGAAGGATATCTGCATAATTGCAAAAGAAACAAACATCATCAATCTCTGCAAGGCTTGTTTGGAGTCGAAAAACATAGATGTTGCGGAATTGAGCAGAAGCGAGCCCAATTTTTCGGATGACAATGTCAAGATGACGACCATGCATTCGATAAAGGGACTTGAATTCAAAGTTGTAATAATTATTGGCCTGAATGATGGAGTCATTCCAATGAAGTACGACTGCGCTGAAGAGGACAAGGAGCTGCTGGAATCCGAAGACAGAAAACTGTTCTATGTGGGAATGACAAGGGCGAACAATCTTTTGTTCATGTCGAGTTCTAAAAGACCGTCAAAATTCATTTGTGAAATCGACCGTAACTTTTTAAGGCTCAAAAGGGAGTGCAGAATTAAGCCCTACAGGCAGTTGAAAATCGAGGAATACGAATTCCAGAAGCAAATTGTCGATCTTTATTCCAAAGAGGAAAGCGTGAGGCAATGGGTGATTTCGGAGCTGCTTGGCAGCTATGGCTACGACAGGTCCATGCTTGACATTGAATACGGTGTTTCAAACTATTCGAAGAAGGGTTTTGTCGATATTGCCGTAAGCCTTCATTTCAACAACAAAAGGGTTCCATTCATATTTGTAGAAATAAAAAAGCAGTCCGTTTGCCTCCAACCGTCAAGACAGCAGCTGTTTGACTACATGGCGTCTGAAAAAACCGTCAAGTACGGAGTGCTTACTAACGGCAGAAAAATAGAGATATTCGACAGGTCGTTCGACCAGATAAACGACATTCCGAAATTTCACAGGGCCATGATGCCCAGCACCAAACATTTATACAGGTATATGAATCTGAGAAACAACAACAATTATTCATACAGCTTCGACGAGTCTTCCAACGATCTTGAGATAAGAAACGCCGAATCTGATTTGGCCTATGACTACAAGAAATTTCACAAAATCAACGTGTACGGCAATATTGTGGCTGGAATTCCGGAGGAACCATTGCTCGACATAGATGGAGACTTCCAACTGCCGGAGGAATGGATTGTTTCAAAGGAAAGCACATTCATTTTGAAGGTGGCCGGCGACAGCATGAAAAATGCGGGAATAGACATAGGGGACTATGTTGTTGTAAACAAGCAGAAGAAAGCGGAAAACATGCAGATTGTGGTGGCGACATTGGACGGGGAATCGACACTGAAGAAATTCATGCATATGGGTGAAAGCATACTGCTGATACCTGAAAATCCTGATTATGAGCCAATCAATGTTCAGTCGGAAGACTTCGAGATAAACGGCATAGTGAT
>CAZAFW010000107.1:1175-2920 GCA_964484935.1 uncultured Peptostreptococcaceae bacterium | reverse complement strand
TTCTTTACAAACTCCCTGATCTTATAGTCTTCAACTAAAAGGTCGGCGAAATTTTTCTTGTTTGCGTACCATTTAGAGTCCCAATCTTTTATAATTCCGACTCTCAATCCGTGCGGACTAACTTTTTGACCCATGAATTTCCCCTCCTTTACGCTTTCTCTTTCAATACAACACCGACATGGCTGGTTCTTCTTAGAATCGGGTTTGCCCTGCCCATGGAACCAGCATTCCACCTCTTCATGTGCGGACCCTTGTTCGCAAATATCTCTGCGATATAGAGTTTTTCAGTATCCATTTCATGATTGTTTTCAGCATTGGCTTTGGCTGATTTGATTACTTTTTCAAATACTCTCGCGCCTTTGTTCGGCGTATATTTCAGTATCGCCAAGGCTTCATCCACATTTTTACCTCTCACCATAGCGGCAATCGGTTGAATCTTTCTAAATGAAACTCTGACGTATTTAGCTATCGCTTTCGCTTCCACAGCAATACCTCCTTCCGATACTTTTCAATGATATTACTTGACTTTGCTACTTCTGTCTCCCGCGTGGCCCTTGAAAGTTCTAGTAGGTGCAAACTCTCCAAGCTTGTGTCCAATCATGTCTTCTGTAACATAGACTGGCACATGCTTTCTGCCGTCGTATACCGCAACGGTATGTCCGATCATTTGCGGGAATATTGTCGAAGCTCTCGACCATGTCTTGATTACACGTTTTTCGTTTTTATCATTCATCTCTTCAATTCTTCTGAGGAGTTTCTGATCAATAAAAGGTCCTTTTTTAAGAGATCTTCCCATTCTTGGTGTTCCTCCCTTCAGCTGTTTCTTTGATTATTCATGCTTGCCGTTTATTATTTTCTCTTATTGACAATCTGCTTGTCCGAAGCCTTTCCTTTTTTACGGGTTTTATAACCTATTGCAGGTTTGCCCCAAGGAGTCATCGGTGACGGTCTTCCAATCGGAGCACGTCCTTCTCCACCACCATGCGGGTGATCGTTCGGGTTCATTACCGATCCTCTTACTGTCGGGCGGATTCCCATATGTCTTTTCTTGCCTGCCTTGCCTACGTTTAGGTTTTCGTGGTCCAAGTTTCCAACCTGCCCTATTGTAGCACGGCACTCTATTCGAACTCTTCTCACTTCTCCCGACGGCAGCCTGACCAAAGCATATTTGCCTTCCTTTGCCATAAGCTGGGCTGAGTTTCCTGCGGATCTTACCATTTGTCCGCCTTTTCCTGGTTTCAATTCGATGTTGTGGATGGTTGTACCCAAAGGTATTTTTCCCAATTCCATCGCGTTACCCGGTTTTATGTCCGCATTTCCTCCACTCATGACCTTGTCGCCAACTTTAAGCTTGTTGGGAGCAAGTATATAGCGTTTTTCCCCGTCGGCATAAGCAAGGAGCGCTATATTTGCAGATCGGTTGGGATCATACTCTATAGCCTCGACTTTTGCCGTTACATCGTCCTTGCTTCTCTTGAAGTCGATGATTCTGTATTTTATTTTCGCTCCGCCGCCTCTGTGGCGAACAGTTATTTTACCCTGATTGTTTCTTCCGGAATGCTTTTTCAAGGTTACAACCAAAGATTTTTCGGGTTTCTTTTTAGTTATATCCTCAAAGGTTGAAACTGTCATTTGTCTCAATCCAGGAGAAGTGGGCCTGAAGCTCTTGATTCCCATAACTTCTTACCTCCTTTTGCTATTAAGTCCTTTTATATGCCTTCAAAGAATTCGATTTCTTTGCTTTC
>CAZAFW010000107.1:0-1075 GCA_964484935.1 uncultured Peptostreptococcaceae bacterium | reverse complement strand
CTTCCAGCTCTCGCTCTACCGGTTCCTTTTTGTTTCCAAGGCTTGCGGCCTCCGCCTCTCACCTCTGCTCTTGTTTTAGCCGATTGTGTTCCCTGTCTCTGGTTTGCCAAATAGTTTTTTACAGCCTCATAAAGTACATGTTCATTGATTTCAGCTCCGAAAACGCTGTCATTCAATTCTATTTCATCGACTTTTTGTCCCGAAACATTCAATATATCCAATTTAGGCACTTTAAACCCTCCTTTCTTCAAGAACAGGCATTACCTGCCATTCTTTACACTTTCTTTGATTGTTATGATGCCTTTCTTAGGTCCGGGTACCGCACCCTTTACAAGCAAAAGGTTCCTGTCCATGTCCACTTTCACAACCTGCAGGTTCTTTACAGTAACTTGCTCGTTGCCCATTCTTCCGGCCATGTGCATTCCCTTGAATACTCTTGATGGCGAAGCTGAAGATCCCAGCGAACCGGCCGCCCTGTGAAACTTGGAACCGTGTGTTTTGGGTCCTCTGCTTTGATTGTACCTTTTAATGGTACCTTGTGTTCCCTTGCCTTTTGAGATTCCGGTTACATTAATGAAGTCTCCCTCTTTGAATGTATCCACGCTTATGACTTGTCCCACCTTGTATTCAGAAGCATTGTCCACTCTGAATTCAACAAGGTTTCTTTTAGCCTCAACGCCGGCTTTGTCATAATGGCCTCTTATAGGTTTTTTCACCTTTGATTCCTTGACATCGCCAAATCCGATTTGAATGGCTTCGTATCCGTCAGTGTCAATTGTCTTTACTTGAACAACTACCATCGGTGTCGCTTCGATAACTGATACCGGAACCAAACTTCCGTCTTCCTTGAATACTTGGGTCATTCCAATTTTCTTTCCTAAAATTCCTTTCATTCTTGCACCTCCCATTAATCTTACAGCGGATTGCCGCGGCAATCGTACTAAAACATTGGGTTAAAAAAACCTGTATCTTAGTCGTTGCAATTATAGTTTGATTTCGATGTCCACACCAGCCGGAAGATCCAATCTCATGAGTGAATCCACAGTTTTAGGTGTGGGGCTCAGAATATCAATCA
>CAZAFW010000106.1:0-3118 GCA_964484935.1 uncultured Peptostreptococcaceae bacterium | reverse complement strand
AAGGGCATATGCCCTATAAGAAGGAGGCGAAATCATGGCTAGAGGAGACAGAAGGGGACCCGATGGAAGAGGACCCTTGACAGGCAGAGGCCTGGGATACTGCGCAGGCTACGACGAACCCGGCTATACGGCCGGAGGCGGAAGAGGCTTTTTTGGTCGAGGCGGAAGAGGTTTTTTTGGACGCGGGGCCAGGGGCCGCGGGTTCTACGGCGCAGAAAGAGGTTTTTTAGGACGTGGAGCCGGGGCTTACTACGAAACAGAGCCCATAGATGAGAAAGAATATCTTGAAGAAGAAAAAAGCTATCTCGAAAAAAGACTGGCAAGCATAAAAGAAATTTTAGACAAAAAATAGCCAAAATGAAAAGAAAGCGGGAAATCTTTCCTGCTTTCTTTCTTTTTTTTGATATAATAAGACATACGGGACTTTGTATGCAGTATTAAGTATCAAAAATTATAATAACGCCGAAGAGGTGAGTTTTATTATCCTAAAAGGAAAAGCGAGAGCAAAAATAAATTTTTTTCTCGACGTTGAGGGCAAGCGCCCCGACGGCTATCACGAAATAAGGACAGTAATGCAGCAGATAGATCTCTGGGACTCGATAGAGATAAGAATTTCAAGGGGAAACGGCATAAAGATTGCCACCAATCTTCCCTACATACCGACAGGAAAGACAAACACGGCATTTAAGGCGGCGCTCGCGCTAAAGGAACTCGGCAAAATAGACAAGATGATCGAGATTTCGATAAACAAGGAAATCCCGGTTTCAGCAGGGCTTGCAGGAGGCAGCGCCGATGCGGCAGCTGTGCTCGGACTCTTAAACCAAGGCCTGGGGCTGGGCCTTTCACAAGAAACACTCATGGAAGAAGCTAAAAAAATAGGGGCGGATGTGCCCTTTTGCCTAATGGGCAAGGCGGCCCTGGCAGAAGGCATAGGAGAAATCCTTACCCCGGTCGAGGGTCTCAAGAGGGGGTTCATACTCCTTTCCAAGCCAAACATTGCCGTTTCCACCGCAAGGGTCTACGGAAAGCTCGACCTCAGCCAAAGACCTGCGAGCCCGGAAGCCCAAGCGGTCATTAAAGCCATGGCCGAGGACGACATCAAAGCGCTTTCGAGCAACTTATACAACCGCCTCGAGCATGTAACGCTGGACATGCACCCCATAGTGGGCCAAATAAAGAAGAAAATGCTGCAGTTCGGGGCCTCGGGAAGCCTCATGAGCGGAAGCGGACCAACCGTTTTCGGCATTTTCAAGGACTACGACAGGGCAAGCAAAGCCTACAAAAATCTTAAAAAAACTTACAGACAGACATATATATCTACAGCTTACAGCAAGGAGGAGAAGGAATGAATACAGGCACCGGAAAGCTTAAACTGCAAAACTACAAACCCCTCAGGGAGGTTGTCTTCGAATATTTGAGATCGGCAATTCTAAACGGTGAATTCAAACCCGGAGAGAGGCTCATGGAGCTTCAAATGGGCGAGCAGCTTGGAGTAAGCAGAACCCCCATAAGGGAAGCAATAAGAAAACTCGAGCTCGAGGGGCTAGTTACCATGATACCCAGAAAAGGCGCCTATGTTGCCGACATGTCCATAAAGGATGTTCTTGACGTCTTGGAAGTAAGGGAGGCGCTCGAGGGTTTGGCATCCTTTCTTGCCGCGGAGCGACGGGGGGACGAGGAGCTTGAAGTGCTTGAAAAGGTCCTTTCCGAATTCGAAAGCTATGTCGACGCATCGGACAGGGAAGGCATGATGGAAAAGGACAAGGCCTTCCATGAAGCCATATTCGCAGCCACCCACAACAAGAAGCTCATACAGATAGCACAAAGCCTGCAGGAGCAGGTCCAAAGGTTCCGGGTGGTATTCTTTTCCGAGTCCGACGACTTCAAGCAGCTTCTTTCCGAACACATGGAAATACTAGAAGCCATACGGGAAGGCAAGGGCGAAGACGCCAGGGCCAAGGCCGAGGGCCACATAAGGGACATGGAAGAGACAATCAAGATATTCAGAAAAAAGAAGAAAGACATATATTGAAAACAGCAAACTTTTATTTATAGGAAAAGGAGCGGTCCAAATGAAAAAGATGAATCTTGCAGTAGTTTTCGGAGGGATGAGCGAAGAGCATGAAGTTTCTCTCATGACAGCCGCATCTGTCCTCAGGGCGGCTGACCCGGACAAGTACCGCCTGTTCCCGGTAGGTATAACAAGGGCGGGAAGATGGATGTATTTCGACGGAGACTATGCCGACATAGAGAGCGGGGAATGGGAAATAAAAGCCGCCTCGCGGGAAATAAACAGCCGTGGGGAAAATATCTTTTCAGTAAAAATGCCCGGCAAAATAAACGGTGAAAAAATAGACGTGGTCTTTCCCGTGCTTCACGGACCCATGGGTGAGGACGGAACCATCCAGGGGCTTTTAGAGCTTTCGGGTCTTCCCTATGTGGGCTGCGGAGTGTTCGCCTCAGCTGCCTGCATGGACAAGATATTCGCAAAGCAGCTCTTCGAATTCAACAAGCTTCCCGTGGTTCCCTATGCGGTAATCTGCAGGGAAGAGCTTGACGGCGGGGAGGAATGCATAAAAAAAGTGGAAGCGGCATCTCTCGGATACCCTCTCTTCATAAAGCCTGCAAACCTGGGCTCGAGCGTCGGAATAACAAAGGTTCACAACCGCTCCGGCCTAATGGGCGGCCTCTTGGAAGCGGCAAGGCACGACAGGAAGATACTCGTCGAAAAGGGAATAGACGCCCGCGAAATAGAGTGCGCCGTCCTGGGAAACTACAGCCCCGAGCCTTCCGTTCTGGGTGAGATAATTCCCTCCCACGAATTCTACGATTATGCCGCCAAGTACTCCGAGGAAGCCAAATCGGGACTGGTAATACCAGCCGGCCTGCCTGAGGAAGAATCCGGCAGAATAAGGAAGATGGCAGTCGACGCCTACAAGGCCATGGGATGCACAGGCCTTTCAAGAGTGGACTTTTTGCTTGACAAAACCACAGGGGACGCCTACCTAAACGAAATAAACACAATGCCGGGATTCACCAAATTCAGCATGTATCCCATGCTGTGGCAGAAGACAGGCCTTCCATACCGCAGCCTGATAGACCGCCTGGTGGAATTGGC
>CAZAFW010000105.1:0-3165 GCA_964484935.1 uncultured Peptostreptococcaceae bacterium | reverse complement strand
AGTGGAAAGAAAAGACGGAAAGACAAAGAGCAAAGCAAAAACAAAAAACCAAAACACTTCATCTTAGATTCGAAGTCTGTAAATATGCCAAAAATGGACACAAAAATGTCTGTCCCTTTTTGGTTTTTAAATCAGGGCTTGTATCAGAAGAATCGCAATTATGTGACCGGGATAGAAAAAATAGAAGAAGTATCGGTTCAAACGCATATGTATTTTCCAGTCTTTGAATATTAAAAACAATGCGAATATGCTAAGGGACTGAAAAACCATGGAGAAAGACCACCCAGCCGACCATGCAAAGAAAACCGACATAGCGGCATAGGCGAGCGATGCAAGTCCCTTGTCGCTCATGAAAATATGGAAAATCCATATCATGACAAGCCCATATGAGCCATACTGCAAATTGAAAATGTCTCCGGTGGACGCCAAAATGGCGGCGAGCAGAAACCCGTAGCGGCCTCCGTTTTCATGAAGCCATATTACCCATAGCCCTACAAGGATAGTCGGCATGATGTTAAGCTTTCCGGGAGAAAACCATATGTAGGGTATTTGCGATACTATCGCGAATACAAAAAGTCGTCCCATGTATTTTTTGAGATTCGAGGTTTTTTCGTAGCCTTTGGCTGCCTGCCATGCGAAAATGGGAAAAGCCAAGCGGCCTATGGCCCTCATGAATATAAGACCGGGGAAAAATATGTAGCCGACATGATCGACAAGCATGAAGACACACGCAAGCAACTTCAAAATATCATTACGCTCTGTTGCTGTATTGGTTTTTCCTATTGCATAAATACCCTGTCCGGTTTCGCTGTTCATGGCATTCTCCTTTTTTCGATGCCACTATCATATCACATGCACTCACAATCCTCCACTTCCGGAAAGGGCGTCAAACTTGGCAAAAAATGCAAATAAAATGAACCGGACTGTCACAATTAAAACAATTGCTGTCCGGTTCATCCCGAATAAGAATCAATACCTCTTGCTGTTTCATGTTGAATCTCTACTATGATACTTCACCTTACCCTTCAAACTTTTATTTTCCGATCTTTTTTAAGGATTCGAAAAGTCTTTCTTTTGTTGCAAAAGCACGCTAAGCTCATTCACCGATGAAGACATCCGTTCTTCCATCGGCTTGAATCCTAGTGTTCATCACATCCGGTTCTAAACGGATGTTCACTTTTTAATCGTTCACTCTTTACATAAGGTAAAGGTTTTTATCCGGCTTTCCGTTGCACTTTCCAACCATGTTGGAATGGATGCACGGTATCCGAATCTTTCTCTTGCTTTACAAGAGGCAATCATCCTATTCTGTAAGAGGGAAACTGTCCCTCTTACTTCATATATACCTCCGTTTATGTTTTTTAAACATTTTTTTGAAAAATAATACCGCCAAATTATGGCCTATGATGATTCTGCTGTATTTTAAAAGCAATTTCTTTTGTATGCAAATCTCGATATTTCACTTATCGCATTTTCCATGGCGACAACATCTGTATTGTTTGACAGGAATCCAATCAGAAATGGTTTTCTTGCATATACAATGCCTATGTCGTGAGTAATTCCTTGGTCCTCGCCAGTCTTGTGGGCTATGGAAATTCCTTTCGGCAAAAGCCGTGGTATCTTGCTGTTGAGATGCTGCAATTTGAAAATATCAAGCATTTCGATGGATGCTTTCCTTGAAATCAACCTTCCATTATGCATTTCCTCAAACAGGCTTGCAAGCTCGTTTAGTACGACCGTGTTTTCAAGTCCTTGAGCCGAAGCCTCTTCATCGAACAGCAGTCTGTTGAGGCGCGTCATGTACATTTCGCGATCTATCAGTGTCTGGTTTATTCTGCCCATGCCCAAAATGCGTATGAGCATGTTGGCCGCCGTGTTGTCGCTGTGTATTATCATTAGCACGCAAAGATCCCGCAGTGTGACCTCAAGCCCGTCATGCATGTAGGCCAGGGCACCGCAGGAGGGCACTTTGTCCGAATTTCTCACTTCGTACTTTTTGTCGAAGTCCATTTCTCCCAAGCGGACCCGGTTGAATGCTTCAATCAATATAGGTATCTTTATGAGGCTTGCCGCATAAAAAATCCTGTCCTCGTTGAAAGCGACTATTTCGCTGCCGTCGAGACGCTTGTAATAAAAACCCGTTTGTCCCGGAATATCTTTTAATATGCGTTTGACATAATTATACACGGCTGTTTCTCCCCCGTTGTTATTGTTTATATGTCCCATTATACCAAATACTCCAGTTTATTGTTATAATTAAAATAAATCATTGAACTGGAGGAACAAAATGGCAAAACAATGCGAACGATGCGGAATAAAAATAAAATTTTCTGAAACTGCGTATGTGGAAGACAATCAAGTCCTTTGCCCAAAGTGCTACACTGAAATGCAGTTCGATAAGCAGAAGGAAACTCCTGAAATGCTTTCTGTGACGCTTCCCGAGATAAAAGGTGCTTCCATAACCCGCTACTTTGACGCCATTTTCGAATCGAGCCTTACAAACCTCAAGCACAAGGCCGCGCGCCTTGGAGCAAACGCGGTAATCGGCGTTGTGGCCTCGGACTACGACAAATGGTGCGGTACTCCCGTGGTTATTGAAAAGGAAGATGAGCAGCCCACCGGTTAAAGGCTTATCCCATCCGGAAATGCTTCTTGCCTCATTATTCCCCACATCTTGTCTATGTACGAAAGTGTGTAGTAATTTTCATAGTAATGGTAGTAAAAGGCGCCTTTCATTGTCATTTGGAATGTGCCTTTTTCTTCTTTCAAAAAGCCCAGTTTTTTGGCAAGCCAAAGCTCAAGTCCATATTTGCCTTTGAGCTTTTCACCGAAGAAGCTCTCGAATGCAGCAGAATCTATTCTCATGCTGTATGCGGTCCAAAATAGGTAATATATCATCCTTTGCCTCTTGGAAAACCGTATTGTCAAAGATGTCGGCATCAAGCCTCCGTCAATTCTTTTGATGTACTCGTCAACTGAGAATGTGTTTATCTTGAACTGGCCTCTCAAAAGTGATGTGGCGGAGCATCCGAATCCAAGAAAATTGTCCCGCGTCATGGATGAATATCCCGCATCGGGGTCCTTCGAAAATGTCCATATCGAATCTCTTGTGTATCCCTTGCTTTGGCAGTACACGGTTATTTGGTCGAGCAATTTTCTTTTTTC
>CAZAFW010000104.1:0-3357 GCA_964484935.1 uncultured Peptostreptococcaceae bacterium | reverse complement strand
GTCTCTCTTTCCTCAATGCGGCAAGGTCATCGCGGTCATATTCTACAACCATCCCCTCCTGCGGCTTTGTGCAGCATGCATATTTTTGAACGCCGTCGACTTCGATGACGCATGCCTTGCAGCAACCGCCTTTCCTTCCGTTCCTGAAGCACGGTGCAGTCATTGCAATTCCGTTTTCCTCCGAAATCTCCACTATGTTTTTGCTAGCGTCCGATACGAAGATTTCCTTTCCGTCGATTTTGATTTTCATAAGGTCCCCTTTCCATTCAGGCCGTGTATTTGATTGTTCCGGCACACCCTATAGACGAATGAGAAATCAAATGGTTACAAAAATGCGGGTGAAAATGGCATGAAAAGGTAAAAAAGTTGAAAAGCCTCTGATTTGCTTCGGCACAAATCCCAGCACTGCAGAGCCAGGAAGCCTTGACAACACAATTAAATCGGTTGGCCGCATAAGCAAGGCCAACGGTTACGACAGCTGGATTATGTTAAATATCTATCCCCAAAGGGCGACTAATACGAAAGACATGTGCAAGGAAAGAGACCTAAATATTGCACGGGAAAATCTGTTGAATCAAAAAGGAACTGGATAGGACCCCAAAAGTTGCATTAATTAGGGACGGTAACTATAATGTAAAAAACGGAGGTCCTAAATGATGACTAAGTATCCAGACGATTTCAAATTACTTGTTGTAGAAGACTACTACAATAGCCCATTGGGTGTCAGAGCAATTGCCTTGAAGTATAACCTGCCCAGTAAGAATTATATAAACAATTGGGAAAAGCAATTGATAGCCAAAGGCTTGCTACCTGAAGGATCCACAAAACCGGTTAAAGCTGTCGGCAGGAGCAAGGAGGCCATCGCCCGTAAAGATAGCCGCACCAAACGAGAAATCTACTATGAAAAAGAGATAAATAGATTAAAAGCCCGGGTCGACTACCTCGAATCATTGGAAAACTTAAAGCCCTTTGTCAGTAAAAAAAAAGAGGAATCCGACTCATAAAATATAAGGCGATACTATCACTTGAATACAAACATCCCATTTGGCTCCTTTGTCAGATTGCTGGAATCAGCGAATCAAGTTACTATAGATACAAGAGAACACCATTAAAGAATGAAAGCCCTTTAAAAGATAAGGTGTTTGATCTATATGGCAAATCTGGTAGGCGCGCCGGATATCGGATGATCAAGTATATGCTAAAAGAGCAATACGGCCTAATTGTGAATCACAAGAAAGTTTTAAGGATCATGCAGGAACTAGGCATTGCATCTATAATTAGGAAAAAATACAAAATCAACAGAGGAAAAGAAAACATCAAAGAAAATTTTCTTGACAGAAATTTTGAATCCAATGAGCCTATGAAAAAACTGGTCACCGATATCACATATATACCATGCAGAGAAAAAATGATCTATCTATGCACGGTGATTGATTTATTCAATAATGAACCGGTTGCCTGGACCGTAAAAGACTGCCAAGATAAAAGCCTCACCATCGATACGGTAAAGCAGCTATCAGACAAACACAATCTCAAAGGAAGCCTCATTCATAGTGACCAAGGGGTGCATTACAGGAGCAATGACTACGTAAACTTGCTTAATGATCTAGGCATAACTCAGAGCATGTCAAGAAGAGGCAACTGTTGGGATAATGCAAAAGCCGAATCGTTTTTCAGCCATTTCAAGTGTGAAACTATAAAACTCATGAAAAAAAAGCTTGCTAACATCCATGATGTCAAAAGAATAGTTGAAAACTACATGGATTATTACATCAATATTCGTCCTCAAAGAAAACTTGGTGGAATGTCCCCTTCATCATATATGCTTCAGCGTTAGGGACATAAAAATTCGATAGATTTAACCGTCCCCATACCCTTGCACTTTTGGGGTTCAGACCAAACCGTCCCTAATGATTAAAATTCATATTCCTTGAAATTCAATTCTTTAAACAACCAACTGGAACTACTAGTACACCATCTTCCCTTTTATATGAATACCTTGTTCCTGTTAGAACCATTAGAAATGAAGGATTTTTCATCTTAGTACTATCAATTATTTCTCGTAGTTTCAATAAATTCCGAGCAGCATCATCGACTTCATAGTCGCCCAGTTTAATTTCTATCGCTCCCCATGTTCCATCTTTAAGACTAACTATAGCATCAATCTCAAAATCATTCTTATCTCTATAATGAAAAACTTTTCCTCCCATTGATTGAGCGTAGATACGTAAATCTCTGATACATAATGCCTCAAATAAAAATCCAAAGAAATTAAAATCTTTCATAACTGCATCTTTAGTCATCCCTAACGAAGCTGTTGCCAATGAAGGATCTACAAACAATCTTTTTGGTGAATTTCGAATAGCCGTTTTGGATCTTAATGAAGGACTCCAAGCTGGCAAATTTTCAATTACAAAAATCCTTTGAAGTGCATTCATATACGATTTTACTGTGTTTTCAGAAATAGTTTCTTCGCTACCCAAAACATCTTTTATGATTGTAGGAATTGATGCACTAGTGCAGATATTCCTAGATAGAGATTTGAGAAGTTGTTCAACTTTATTTGGATTTTTCTCAACTCCATCTACTGCTGCTACATCATAATTAACAACCGCATTAATATAATCGCTTGTCCTTCTTATAGCAATCTCCTCATTAGTACCAACAGATGCTGGCCAGCCACCTCTGCATATCAAGTATGCATAATCTTCAATATCCAATTCAGATACACTTGCTTCAAGACTTTTTTCTTCAAACACTTTTCCAAGCGATACTGAACCATTTGAGTTTTTTGATTCATACAGACTCATAGGTCGCATTACTATTCTTGAAATTCTACCTGTTCCAGTGTGCATCGTTTTATTGTCAGTAGGAACAGCAGATCCTGTTAAAATAAAATGTCCGACTCCACCACGACGATCAACTGTATATCGAACAGAATCCCATAAATTAGGTGCAACTTGCCACTCGTCAATCAATCTAGGCGTTTCCCCTTCAAGCAATAATGAAGGTTTAATGTTAGCTATTTTTATGTTGCTTGCAAATTGATCTGGATTTTGCATATATATTTTACTGTTTGATTTAATCTCTGCTGTACTTGTCTTTCCACACCACTTTGGACCTACAATCAAAACCGCTCCAGAGGATCGAAGTGCTAAATCCAACTCATCTTCAATTATTCTTGAAATGTACTCAAACATAATTCATCCCCCCATAATCCACATTATATCGCTCGTTGATGGATTTGGCAAATTTTTATTGATGGATTTGGCAAATTTTTGTTGATGGATTTGGTAATGCTAATTATAGTGGTCTAATTTTCAAGACACAGAATTCAGATTTTTTAATGAATCTGAT
>CAZAFW010000103.1:0-3451 GCA_964484935.1 uncultured Peptostreptococcaceae bacterium | reverse complement strand
AAAGAATTGTTCGTCAAGGCAGAGAAGGATGCCAAGAGCAGATACAACAGCTACAAGCGTTTGGCTGAAATGAAATAACAGAAAGCTATCAACAAAAGCGGTCCTCTTCACGGAGGACCGCTTTTTCTTGCGGCGTTTTTTGATATAATAGACAAATAAGGGGGAGATAAAGATGGAACTTAATATACCCGAATACGGGCAATACAAGATAAAGAACCTGGTATTCGACTATAACGGAACCCTTGCCGAAGGCGGGAAAGTAGAAGCTGAAAATTTTGCAAAGCTAAAAGAAATGACAAAAGATTTTAATGTCTATGTAATTACTGCCGACACCTACGGAACTGTCGAAAAGATGTTTGAGGGAACGCCTGTAAAAGTGAATATTATTTCCCGGGAAAACGGTTCCAAGGACAAAGAAAGCCTTGTCGAAGAACTGGGAAGAGAGGAAACAATAGCAATCGGAAATGGATATAACGACAGGCTTATGCTCAAGGCGGCGGCATTGGGATTTTGCATAGCAGGGCCGGAAGGGGCATCGACAAAAGCCATTATGGCAAGTGATGTCCTGCTTAAAAGCATAGAGGATTTTTTCATGCTTATTAAAGAACCAAAAGGGTTGATTGCAACACTCAGGGGATGATCGAAATGATAGATGTGGCCGCGGCAGTAATAGTGGATGAAAACAACAAAGTGTTCATTGCCCGCAAGAGGCAGGGTCTTTCTCTGGAAGGGCTATGGGAATTTCCCGGCGGAAAGATAGAGCAGGGCGAGACGGCACCCGAGGCCATCGAGAGGGAGCTAATGGAAGAAATGAATCTAAAGGTTGCGGTGGGCTCATACCTGGGCGAGAGCGTATACGCCTACCAAGCCTTGACCGTTCGCCTGATTGCCCATTACTCACGGATAATAGACGGAGACATGAGGCTTTCCGACCACGACAGATGTGAATGGGTGTCTCCTGAAGAACTGCATGAATACACCATGGCTCCTGCAGACGAGCCGATAAGGAAACTCATTGAAAATAGAAATGGAAGTGTAAAATGACAGCAGTAATATTTCAGGGATACATGCTTGGACTTGCTTACTTGGTCCCTATAGGAATGCAGAACATGTATGTTATAAATACGGCAAGCAAAAGCACGGGACGTCGTGTCTTTCAAATTGCACTAATAGCTTCAATACTCGATATACTTCTTGCAATGGCATGTTTTTATGGCATCGGTCTCATTCTGGAGAGAGTGGCAATTTTTAAAACAGCCATGCTTGGAATTGGAGGCATAGTTGTTTTGCTGATAGGCTTGAAACTCATTTTTTCGAAAGTCGAAGTCTTAGAAGAAATTGAAGATGAATACGGAATCGGCAAATTGGCGGCCATGCTTTTCGCCGTGACATGGCTAAATCCCCAGGCCCTAATCGACGGGACCTTTCTCCTGGGAGGCTTCAAAGCCCTTCTTTCAGCTGCGGAGTCGCCATTTTTCATAGGAGGGGTTGCCCTTGCATCCGTCTCTTGGTTCTTTGGGCTTGCATACGGAGTATATTATCTCAAACGCTTCATGACGCCAAAAGTGCTAAGGATTATAAATGTGCTTTGCGGGTCTATGCTGGTATTCTTCGGAATGAAGCTTGGAATAGAGTTTTTGAATATATTGAAATAAAGCAAACAGACCATTACAGGTCTGTTTGCTTTGTGCCGAGTTTTTGGTCGATCATTTCAATCAAGGGAGCTATCTGAACAAGCACCGGAGAGCCCTTCATCCATACCTGCTGCTTGAAAACCTCCATCAATTCCTCTCTGGTCGCGCCTTCATTCATTGATTTCACGATCTCGAGCCGGGACCGCTTGTCGTTTCCTTCGAAAACCGCGGTAGCAAGTGCCATGAGGTGCCTGTACTTGAGAGGTATGGCTCCTTCCTCCGACCATACATCGCCATGAAAGTCAGCCAGGCGCCGGCTGAATTCCTCGCCGAAATTCTCGGCAACCATTATGCCAGGAGGGGTGAAGCCCATCTTTTTCTTGAAATCTTCATGTATTTTCCTGTCCATTTTCAAATCACCTTCCCGTTTTGTATTATTCATTTCCATTTCACGGCAAGGTCAAGCATATAATTTTTAAACAATCACATTTCTTTCTGAAATTTATTCACAAAATATGCATTGAGAACATGGTATAGTGCAAAAACCAGAACAGCGGTCAAGGTTACCCACAGGGTTGCGTCAATTAGAATTGTTATGTATCCTATACCTATTATAAACCACTGGATTATATCGGCAGATTTTGCTTTGGCCCTGTATCTTATCGCGGTATTTCTTTCATCCGACTGCTCTATTTCGTTTTTCTTCCTTATGTCGGGATTTTTATCTTCCAAAGCCTTCATGTACAAGTTGGCGGCGCTCATGCCGAACAAACCCGATCCGATGCCGAAAAGCACCCCTGCAATTGACTTGTCAATCATTTCCTTAAGCAAAAAACCTGCCGCTATCAGAAATGCTCCTACAATCATAGTTGTCATATAAAAAGACTTTTTCCTAAGCATTATTTTTCCTCCTCGTAAATGAAAATTTCCTCAATGGACATGCTGAAATGACGGGCGATTTTGAACGCCAAAATTATAGATGGATTATAGCGCCCTTTTTCGAGCGAACCGATTGTTTGCCTTGAAACTTCCAAATCTGCAGCGAGAGTTTCCTGACTTATCCCCCTCGACTTTCTAATTTCTTCAAGTCTGTTCTTCATGGTTTTGCTCCTTTAGATATTGATGTAAAGCTAACTTTACATTGACAATATAACACGCTTCTTGATAAATGTAAAGTTAACTTTCCATTTTAATAAAAAAAAAACAGACATCGCTGTCCGTTTTTCAATATATATTGGAATCCGCATTGCTTATTGTTTCAAATATTTCCGAGTGCCGCAATCTATTGTCAATAATTTAGAATATGAGAATCGCGTATGTGGTTGCAATGGCAGCGAATATGGGGAGTATTATTCCGCCTCTGGCAAGGCATATGGCAAATGCAATTGCGCCGCCTACAAGTCCAGCCAATGGCATACTTGGAGTCGCGGTAAGTATGCCTGGAAGAATAAGGGCTCCCAGCGCAGTATAAGGAATGAGCTTCAGGAATCTGCCCAGATACTTCGAGGGGGTTCTGTTTTTCATTAGAGTAAAAGGAAGGAGCCTTGGGATATAGGTTACAAGAGCCATCCCCACTATCAGCAGAAATACATTGTTCATAGGGATTCCACCTCTGTTTCATCGAAAACAAAAAGACCGAATATGGAAACTGAAAGTATCGCGATTATTATGCTCCAGCCCTGAGGCAGCGGAGTATATTTGGCGACAAGGGTGTTGACCAAGCCGGACAATATTGCCAGCGCCGCCACCTTGTGGGACTTCTTGGCAACCGGGGTGATAAGGGCTATGAACATAGCGTAAAGGGCCACGCCCATGCT
>CAZAFW010000102.1:0-3584 GCA_964484935.1 uncultured Peptostreptococcaceae bacterium | reverse complement strand
GAAGAAGCCTAACATAGGCTTCTTTTTTTATGATAAAATAAAAGGTGTGACCATTTGAGGTTTGCGGATTTTTCCGTGAAAATAATAAAGAAAGTTTAGAGGTGCATAAAATGGAAAGAATTATGAAACAATTGGCGAAAGAACTTGGAATAAAGTTTTCCCAAGTAAAAAGTACGGTGGATCTCATCGACGAAGGGAACACTATACCTTTCATAGCAAGATACAGGAAGGAAGCCACGGGGAATCTCGACGACGTGGTCCTCAGAGACCTGGACGACCGCCTGACATATCTAAGGAACCTCCACAAGAAGAAGGAAGAGGTTCTGCGGCTCATAGACGATCAGGGCAAGCTGACAGATGAGCTTAAGGAAAAAATAGAGGCGGCCCAGATACTAAACGAGGTTGAGGACCTCTACAGGCCCTACCGGCCAAAGCGTAGGACTAGAGCAACAATAGCTGTTGCAAAGGGTCTCGAGCCATTGGCCGACCTTGTAATTGCCCAGGAAATAACAGACGGCGATTTGAAGAATGAGGCCGAGAAATATGTAAATGAAGAAAATGAAGTCAAGTCCGCGGAAGATGCGCTTAAGGGCGCAATGGACATTATAGCCGAAAGAATATCCGACGATGCGGAGAACAGGAAGTTTGTGCGGTCGATGAGCTTTGACAAGGGCCTTCTTGCCACAGAGGCGGTTGACAAGGACTTAAAGTCTGTATACGAGCTTTACTATGAGTACAGCGAACCCCTGGTCAAGATGCCTCCCCACAGGATTCTAGCAATAAACCGTGCCGAGAAGGAAGAGTTTATCAAGGTCAAAATTGAGGCTCCTGCGGATATGATTGTGCAAGGGCTCAAGGACAGGACGATTTCAAATCCTGAAAGCCTTTCCAAACCGTACATCGAAGAGGCGATAGAGGACAGCTACAAGCGCCTTATAGCTCCGTCCATTGAAAGGGAGCTTAGAAACGTACTGACTGAGGCCGCAGAGGAGCAAGCCATAAAGGTGTTCGGAGAGAATTTGAAGAATCTTCTTTTGGTGGCCCCCATAAAGAACATGGTTGTCATGGGTTTTGACCCTGCCTACAGAACGGGCTGCAAGATAGCCATAACGGACGGAACGGGCAAGCTGCTGGACTATACGACTGTCTATCCTACAAAGCCCCAGAACAAGGTTGAAGAGGCCAAGAAGATTCTCAAGGGAATGATAGAGAAGCATGGCGTAAACATAATAGCAATAGGAAACGGGACAGGCTCGAGGGAATCGGAGATGATTGTATCTGAGATGATTTCGGAGCTTGAAAGGAAGGTATATTATACAATAGTGAACGAGGCGGGAGCTTCTGTCTACTCTGCCTCAAAGGTTGCAAACGAGGAGTACCCGGACATAAATGTTTCAATCCGTGGAGCGATTTCGATAGGAAGAAGGCTTCAGGACCCGCTAGCTGAACTTGTAAAGATAGACCCAAAATCGGTGGGTGTGGGCCAGTATCAGCACGACGTCAACCAGACCAGGCTAAAGGGCGTTCTCGACGGCGTAGTGGAGGACTCTGTCAACAAGGTAGGCGTTGACCTCAACACGGCTTCGTCATCGCTTCTGCAGCACATAGCGGGGCTGAGCAAGGCTGTTGCGGGCAACATCGTCAAGACAAGGGAAGAGAACGGCCGCTTCGACGAGAGGAGCCAGCTTCTCAAGGTCAAGAGGCTGGGGCCTTCGGCATACGAGCAGGCGGCCGGATTCCTGAGGATAGCAGGCGGGCAAAACGCTCTTGACAACACAGCTGTGCATCCCGAGTCGTACCAAGCGACCAACAAGTTTCTTGAAAAAATGGGATACTCGCTTGATGACGTCAAGAAGGGGCGACTGCACGATTTGGATGAAAAAATTCTGGCATACGAAATACCTGAAGAGGCAAATGCGTTGAAAGTGCCTGAAAAAGGAACCACGCTAAAGAGTTTCGAAGCTCTCAAGTCCTTCAAGATTGCAAAGCCCAAGCAGATGACGTCAAAGGACAGAAGGAAGCTTGTGGACAAGCACCTGAGAAAGATTGCCGAAGACCTAGAAATGGGTTTTCCGACCCTCAAGGACATTGTCGAGGAGCTCAAGAAGCCGGGCAGGGACCCCAGGGATGAAATGGTCAAGCCGCTTTTCAGAAGCGACGTCTTGAAGATAGAGGACCTAAAGGTGGACATGGTGCTGCCGGGAACGGTAAGGAATGTCACTGACTTTGGGGCTTTTGTGGATGTAGGCCTCAAGAACGACGGACTTGTCCACATATCCGAGCTCAGCGACAAGTTCATCAAGAAGGCCATGGATGCCGTGTCGGTGGGGGACGAGGTTCAGGTTAGGGTTCTTTCTGTCGATTTGGAGAGAAAAAGGGTGTCGCTTTCAATGAAGGGACTCAAGAAATAACGGGAGGCATTTATGCTTATTATAAGGAATGCAATTGTGAACACCATTTCCGGCGGCGCAATAGAGAACGGATTCGTCGCGATAAATGATGGAAAGATACTGAAGACAGGCGGCGTGCCTGTTCCGGATGAGCTTTTAAAGGGTGCGGAGCTTTTGGACGCAGAAGGCATGCAGCTTTACCCGGGATTTATAGATGCGCATTCTCATCTGGGAATGTGGGAGGACGGGGTAGGATTTGAGGGGTCGGACGGAAACGAGAGTGTCGATCCAGTCACGCCCCAAATGAGGGCCATTGATGCCATCAACCCCATGGACAGGACTTTCGAGGAAGCCAGGGCCGGAGGAATAACGGCAACCGCTACCGGACCGGGAAGCGCAAACGTGATTGGCGGACAGTTCGCGGTTATAAAGACATGGGGAATCTGCATAGATGACATGATTGTGAAGGCTCCCTGCGCAATAAAGTGCGCATTTGGCGAGAATCCCAAAAGGACTTACAACGACAGGGAGGAGTCTCCGGTCACAAGGATGGGGACGGCTGCCCTTTTGAGGGAAAACTTCATAAAGGCGAAAGAATATTTTGAAAAGAAAAAACTTGCGGAAACGGACGAAGATGCCGATAAGCCCGATTTCGATTTCAAGATGGAGGCTCTCTCAGAAGTTATTGAAAAGAAGCTTCCCATCAAGGTTCACGCCCACAGGGCGGATGACATAATGACCGCAATAAGAATAGCCAAGGAATTCGATTTGGACATGACAATTGAGCACTGCACAGAGGGCCACCTCATAGTCGACCGTTTGAAAAAGGAGAATTTTGCTCCTATCATAGGACCGAGCCTTTCAGAAAGGTCCAAGTTCGAGCTTAAGAACCTGACATTCAAGACACCTGGGATTCTTTCGAATGCGGGCATTAAAATCGCAATAATGACGGATCATCCGGTGATTCCCATACAATACCTTCCTCTTTGCGCATCGCTTGCGGTAAAGGCAGGAATGAAGAGGATTGACGCTATGAAAGCGATAACGATCAACGCAGCTGAAATAATCGGCGTGGGGGACAGGATAGGAAGCATAGAGGAAGGCAAGGACGCCGACCTGGTGCTTTGGGACAGGGATCCCTTCGACGCACACAGCGAAGTTATTTGGACAATGATAGACGGAAAAGTGGTTTAT
>CAZAFW010000101.1:0-3683 GCA_964484935.1 uncultured Peptostreptococcaceae bacterium | reverse complement strand
TGTACCTGATTTTCAGTTTTTCCGAGCTGGAATAGATGTTGTAGACGGAACCGTCTATTTTTTCAAGAACCTCGTAGCTGTCGGCCTGAACTTCCGTAACCATTCCGCCCTCGATAATCAGGTCCACGCTATAGTTGAGCCTGAGGTCGTATATGCTTTCGTCACTGCCCCCTATTTCTATGTCCGCCTCGTCCGCCACATCGTATGTCATTTCCTCGTTGTCGTCGGTCATTATTGTTATCTGGGGCCTTGACGCAATGAGTATGGACCTTATTATTCCGCTTTCATCCGTCTCGTTGCTGCTTGCAACTATAAGAACCACCTTTTCGTACTCCGTGGTCACAACGACGAAGTCGCCGTCGTATAGATTGGAAATGGACCGGTCGCTTCCGTTCTTCTCCACATCGTAGGAATCGTCGAGGGTAAGCTCCACAGAGTCTCCGTCAAGCTCCTCTATGACTATGGTGTCCTCGTCTTCGCCTTCCTTGTATTCCCTAAAGACGCCTTCGTATTCGCGGCTCATGCCGAAGCCCTCTATTTTTGTCATTTCGTCCCCGACAAGCGTGTAATTCAAGAAATCTCCTCTCTCAAACGCCGATAGGACTGCGGGTTTATCTTCTTTAAGTATAGTAGCTGCGGGCTTGGTGGCGTATGTGAATTTTTCCCCGTCCATATCCTTAATCGTCACCAGATAGTAGTCCTCTATCGGAGTATATGTGTAGAATGTCGCGTCATATTCATCAAAAGAGCTTTCCGCAATATCCTCGTCTATTACGGTCAACTCAACCAATTCTTCCCTTACAAAGCCTAATCTTACAACCATTTCTAGCTCAAGGTCGTCTATGTCGCCCTCGTCACCGTCGATTGTTATGTCTACATCGGTGAGGTTGTAGATGGACAAGTCGTCTTCGTCGTCGCCTTTCTGAACGACAATGCGGTTTGTGTCCCCTATTATGTTGGTTATGGTTCCAGTTACGCCCTCGGCATCTATAGCCACGTCAGCCTCGTCCCTTAGTAGATCAAGCGAAACCGAAAGCATCTTGGCCATGGCCGCGCGCGTTATTGGAGAAGACGGGTTAAAATAACCAAGGTCGTCCCCGCTTATTATGTCATGCCCGCTTAGAAGGTACACATAAGGCCTTGCCGCAGCCACTATTGAAGAAGCATCCTTGAAGTTCAGCGAATAAAGTACATTTAAGTCTTCCTCCAGGTATATGTTCATTGTCTTTCCAAGAAAAACAGCCACCTCGAAGCGCCTTGCATTTGTGTATGTGTCGCCTATGTGGAAATTGTCAAGGTCGGCAGCTGTTATTATATCGTTTTCGAGGCAATAGGCAACAGCCCCGTACATGTCGGGCCAGTTGGGCACCCCCTTTGACACTATGGTGGTCATGTGCCTGCTTATGTTTACAGTCTGCTCAGAAGTCGTCACTAGGTCCGCGGCCTTTACTGTCCTGTAAATCATAAGGATGGACGCGTACTTGCTTATGTTATCGTTTGGTCTGAAGCTTCCGTCCTCGTAGCCGGTTACTATTCCCTCGTCCACCATGTTTTCTATGTAGGTCTCAGCCCACGGGGCATCGCCAATGTCCGAAAAATCTGCAAATGCGCCAATAGGCATCAGCATCACCGCAAAAGCTACAACCATCACAATCAATTTTTTGTTTTTTATCAATTATATCATTCCCCTTTCTTATGTTTTAAAATCCCTCTTGTTCATAATTCTACCCCAAAGCTCTTAATCCTTCCTTTATAGCGATTACAATCTTGTAATAAAAACAAAACAGGCGAATAATCGCCTGTTTATTTCAACTCCAAGAATTCTTCTATCTGATTCTTAAGATCCGTCTGTTTTTCGATTCGGGTTTTGCCTTCCAATGCTTCATCGTTGTATTCCTGCCACAATCTGAGCAGGTCTTCATAAACCTTGCTGAAGCGATAAGTCTCTCCCTTTAAAGCCTCCGGAAGACGCTTGGAAAGTTCTTCGGGTCTGGATTCGCTAAGCTTTGCAATCCAAGAGGCGCTGAATTCCTTCCATTCCTCTTTGCTAAGTAGAGATACCGAATTGTGTTTTTCTTCAAGCTCTTTATAAATATCCACAAGGCTATTGCCGTATTCCTCAAAGTGTCCTGTCGCCTCTGCTGTTGAAACCTGAGGCATTATTTTGAAATAGTATCTCGAAAACCCGAATGCAACGGCAACCATCACCAGTATCAAAAGGGATATTATTAAGTATCTTTTTTCCATAACGACTTCCTCTCAGTGATTTTTGCGACAATCCTATTATATAATACGATGCGACTTATTTCAACAGCCAATTAAAGCTTTACTAAAAAGCAACTGCATTTCTGCCCACCGAGATGGAATCCTCAAATTTTGAAAAAGCCATCCTGTAGTCGAGAATTGTTTGCGACAAACCGAGCCGAGCCTGTATATATGCGTTTTGCGCCTGGGAAACATCGGTCAGTATGCTGAGTCCGGCATCATAAGAAAGCTGAGCTATCCTGAGTGATTCCTTTGTAAGCTCCACGGATTTTTCTCCTGTTGAAACCTTTCTTTCAGCCTCGATGACATCGAGGTAATTGCCGCGCACTTCCATTTCAACAGCATCCAAAGCGCTTTCATATGCTTCCATCGCTTTTTCATAGTCGATTTGGGCGTTCTTGTACTGGTCTGTATTGTCCGTGTACTGGCGTTGCTTTATTGCTCTGTTCAATTCATTGTACCTGAGCTGGAATGCGGCGCCGAGTATTTCC
Organism: uncultured Peptostreptococcaceae bacterium; assembly: GCA_964484935.1. Classification (GTDB taxonomy): domain Bacteria; phylum Bacillota; class Clostridia; order Peptostreptococcales; family BM714; genus BM714. The sequence continues at coordinate 927 of CAZAFW010000101.1, read as the reverse complement.
TTTCGGTTTTTTGTGGCCATTTCAATTGCTTCGTCAATCCCGGGCAAAGTTCCGCCTTCAAAGGAAACAGAATCAGTAAGCAAGACATCTTCCATAAGTTGGTATCCAAGCTTGCTGTTAAAAAGCATTCGATTCTTGTCATAAAGGTGCTTGGCTGAAAGCAGAGCGTTGTCTGCCTGTATCATTGCCAGTTCGGACTGAAGAACCACCTGCTTGCTCACAAGCCCAAGCTCGAATTTCTTTTGAGTCTGCTTGTGTATTTGCGCGGCGATTGCCAGATTTTCCTTTTGTATGTCATAATTCTCATTCAGCTGGCGGCTTCCGTGGTAAAGCTGCTCTATGTTGGCATCCACGCCGTTCTTTGTGGCTTCAAGCTCCTTTTGAGCGCTTTCCCAGGCGTACTCGTTGGCGATTTCAACCATTATATATTGGTCCTGGTCTTTGTCGTAGACTGCCGTCAGTTTTTTTAAATCCCGTTTGCCCTTGTCGTAGTCCAATTCCGCCTGCTCGTAGTCCAATAGGGCAGAGGACAAGGTGGCATTTTGACTCGAGGCCTTTTCAAAAGCCTGCTCAAGGGTCAATGTTTCACCCTTGGATTCAAAAACAAATCCGTATTTTTCCTGACCGTATGCAAATATCGCAGTTGAAAAAAGCAAAACTGCTAGCGCGACCGTTAATTTCTTTTTCATAGTATTCCCTCCCAATCATTCCAAATACCCATGATTCACTTTCTTTATTTTACCCTTCCGCCGTAAAGAAGTCAATGGAAGGGGGCGCCGTATGAAACAAATGAGTTAAAGAGATTGCGTATGACAATCAACGATATAGCCCCCGTCCCCATTTCGTTGTTACCCTTCCGCCCTGCCATTAAAATTTACCCATTTGACGATTGGATGAAACAAATGAGTTAAAGAGATTGCGTATGAC
>CAZAFW010000100.1:0-3713 GCA_964484935.1 uncultured Peptostreptococcaceae bacterium | reverse complement strand
TTGATTTTGCTGCCCATTATGCCCGTCAGATTTTCATCTTCTTCTATATAAGCCAAAAGCTTCTTTTCATCTTCTGCCGTCAATGGTTTTCCATCATAGCTTCTTTCAGACCTTCGTGTCGCTATTGCTTTTTTCATATTGATCCCCTCATTTCACTTTCAAATATCGATGACTAATTATACCATGCCCAATCTTTATTTTGAATCCACTATCCGGCCTTGCATTTCCATCGTTTTCGAACACCCCTGTTGCAATTGCAGTTATGATGCCATATTTCCCATGCGCCGCATATGGAGGATTCTCATATGAACAAACGCATGTCTCCGGAATTGTTTCATAATACCTGATCGCTGCCAAAAACAGATCGATGGACAAGACCTTAAAAGAGGTCTTGTCCGGAAAAGTCTCTATCGAGCTGACCGACAAGTCGGGCAATGTGATATATTCGTCTTCAAGCAACCAGTGCGGAATGGGGCTTGTAGAAAAACTGTAAATTCGAAACTTCTTGTGCCAAAAAGCATGTATTCATTATTTGCAGGTGTGAAAAGATCTCAGGATTTATCTCCTGATTTGACTTTCAAAAATTCAAAGGCCGATTCATTCAATTACAACAAAGTCTTTCGCAGATGTGATTTGGTTCTGCCCTTTTACAACAACCATCGCCAATTCGTCAATATTCTTTACTTCAAGCCATTTTCCGCTTGTTCTGCCCGGCTCAATTTGAATCTGTTTGAGTTCCGATTCATCATGAATGTAGACATATTGAAAACTTCCTTTTCTCACTACCGCCTGCATGGGAACCAAAACGGCTTCATAGCTCTCGATTACGAATTCGACTTCGGCATAGTCTCCAATAATGTAATCATCCTGCTGGGGTATCTCAAGCAACACTTCAAAAAGCTTGGTGGCGGGATCAGGTATTTTTTTGATTTCAAATATTTGCCCCTTCTGAAATTCTTCGGATTGACCGTCGATTTTAAGCCTTACGCAATCGCCTATGGAAAGAGCCTTTTTTAAGTCGCCGGAAACAAATGTCCTTACAAAAATACGGCTGTCGTCAATTATGGTCAATGCAAGCTGGTTGTTGACCGGTTGTCCTTCTTTTGCATATACCGCCGCAACCATACCGCTTATGGGACTGGCTATTATCCCTTGCTTCAATCCGTTTCGAAGTATGGTCAATTGATTCCTGTAGGCCACATCGGCGTTTGCATACTCGCGCTCAAGACTTGCTACCTGATCACTTATACTGTCGAATTCCGATTTTGAAACAGCGCCTTCCTCAAACAATATTTTCTGCTTTTCGTAATCGTCTTCAAGCGACGCAAGCTGAGAACCGAGATTGTCCCTTGCGGTCCTGAGCTGGCTTTCAATCGCATTGTAATTTGCCATATCCACTTCACTGTCGTCCAATTCAATCAACAGCTTGTCCTTTTCCACACGGGCCCCTGTATTTGTATTTATTGTCTCAATATATCCGTCGCCCGAAACGTAAATGTCAACTTGCTTGTTGGGCACAACTTCTCCCACAGCCACATATGTGTGCTCGACCACATCCCTCTTCATCGGCATCAGTTCTATTGGAGTTTTTTTTGCCTCTTCCTCAATTGTGTCGACCTCCGCGGCGCATCCGCTTATCATAATTGCCGCAAGAGACAAACCCAAAAATATCATAATGTTTTTTTTCATGGCTTCATGTCCTTTCTGTTGAACAATCCATAAATTGTCGGTATATAAACCAGCGTAAGCAAGGTTGTTACCATCAGTCCAAAAATCAGGGCAAAAGAGAATTGCGCATAATACGCTTCCTTAAACGCAAGGGGAAGCACTCCGCTTATTGTAGTGAGTGTTGTTGCCAGCACCGGATTCAGCCTTGTCCTGCCGGCTTCTTTGATGGCCTCTGCGACATCCTTGCCTTGTTTTCTCAAATAGTTTATATATTCAATCAGCACAATGGCATCATTTACGGCAATTCCGATAAGAGCCACCAATCCCATAAAGGCGTAAAACCCAAATTCATTGCCGGTCAATACAAGTCCCCATATGACCCCTATGAAGCCCATCGGCAATGTGGTGAGTATTATGAATGGCTGCCCGATCGACTTGAACTGCAGTGTCAATATTATGAACACAAGGAAAACGGCAAGAATCATGCTCTGCAAAAGATTGCCGAAATTCTGTTCAATGCCTTCCACGTCGCCGGCAAATTTGATTTCGATTCCTTGCGGCAGTGTGTTTTCAGGATAAATCGATTTGATTTGATTTACCACATCATTCACATTGTATCCTTCGCGCAAATCCGCCGAAATGGTTATGACCCTCTCTCCCTCTTTCCTTGAAATGCCCGATATGCCGCTGACTTCCTCAATGTCGGCAAAGCTGCTGAGTGTGAACATATTGCCAGTAGGTCCCGCAATAAAGAAATTCTCGACCTTTTCAACAGTGTCTACAGCCGTCAAGTCCTTTCTTAAAACAATGTCGACCTCTTCATCCGCCCTTTTCAACGTAGCCGCTTTAATCCCGTTGAGTTCGCCTCTGAGCTGGTTTGTCATTTGAATTGGAGTCAAGCCGTAAGTCAGCGCCTTCCCTTCGTCTATGTCTACAACCAGCTGGGGAACACCTTGAGTTACGCTGGACTCGACATTATACACTCCATCTATTGAGTTTATTCTGCTGTAGACCTCCGAAGCAAATTCATTTGAAACGGCAAGGTCTTCTCCGTATATGCCTATCTCAATGGGTTTTCCTACAGGCGGCCCCGAAGCAATCCCCTGAATGTTTATAACCGCGCCAGGCACATTTTCAAGTGCCGATTCTACAAGGTTCCGGTTTTCGAAACCGCTCAATGCTTCTGTGTCGAGTTCGATTGAAATGGTCGCAAAGTCTATCTCGTTTCCGCCTACTGTCGAATTGAACTGGGTTATGGTATCTATTTCATACAGCTTGTCTTCAATATCCCTGACCACCTCGTCCGTTTCTTCAAGAGTCCTGCCCCCTGCCGTGTCTACGCTTAAAGCAAGAGATGTAGGCTCATTCACCGGAAAGAATGCAACCTTGAGAATTCCGGTGAAAAATGTGCCCAAGCTTATCAACAGAGCCAGAAACCCTATCGCCAGAACCAAAGTCCCGCGTCGCTTTTTAATTACAATCCACCATATGAAGCGACTGTATCTTTCTGTCAAGCGAGTCTCTTCCAAACCCTTTTCCGAAACATACATCGTTCTGAGAAACATCATTACGGTAAATAGGGACACCATTATTATTGTAATCCAAATGCTGCCGACCCCCCTGAAGGCTATATAGCTGAGGAATGCAACTGCAATGGTCCCTCCGACTACACGCACCCTTTTGTTTAATTTGAATTGCCTCCCCGCGAGTATCTTGGCTGAAAGACTCGGTGTTATGGCCAGGGAAACAAAGAGTGATACAGAAACCGTTATCATGATCGTTACGGCGATTGGCGACACAAAGTTGCCAAGAACGCCCGGTAAAATGGCCAATGGGAAAAAGGCCGCTAAAGTCGTCATCGTTGCGGACGCGACTGGAAAAGCGACTTGGTTGGTTCCGTAGAACGCGGCTTCAAAAATTGAATACTCTTTCCTGTGCAGGCGATCGATGTTTTCCATCACAATGATTGAATTGTCCACAAGAAGACCAAGCGCCACTATGAGTCCCAGAACCACAAAAGTGTTGAATGTCAGATTGAAAAGGTT
>CAZAFW010000099.1:0-3993 GCA_964484935.1 uncultured Peptostreptococcaceae bacterium | reverse complement strand
GAGCCGCTGTTGTATGTGGCCATTATGAAGACTCCGTTGATTATTATTTCATAGTCTTCCGATTCGCCATTCTCGCACTTCCAAAGCTGAAGCTCCGAATGCTCGGTAAAAACATTCTCCAGCAATTCTCTTTTTTCAAAAACCATCCGTATCACCACTTTTTTTCTGACCTTCATAAGATATTCGACAGATTTCGCGGCAATCCTCTTTGCAATTCCACCTTTAGCCTATGTTTATGAAAAGTGGGTCCTTGTCCATTTCCTTCAAGAACTTTAGGAAGTCCTTGTAGGTCACTGTCAGAGTTTCCGTATTGGCGTTGGGATGGAAATTTACTTTTTCACTTCTTTTTAGTGTGTTGTCGACGACTACCTCTACCTTGTTGTCCGTGTCGTTTATCAGGTTGAAAGGTGAAACAGCCCCACTTTCTACACCCATATACTTCATGAGCCTCTTGTCCGACCCGAAACTCAGGCCTTTTTCTCCAAGTTTTGTCTTGAGGGTTGCAAGGTCGGCCCTTTTGGTGTGCTCAAGTACTACAAGGTACTGCCTGTTTCCTTTTGCATTCCTTAAAAATAGATTCTTGCACTGGGCGCCTTCCATTCCTTCAGAATATTTTGCAGCTTCCTCGCTTGTAAAAACGGCGGGATGCTCGTGTTTTTCATAAGTGATTCCAAGCTCTTCAAGTTTTTCATATACTTTTTGTTTTCTTTCTTCCAGCATTTTTATCTCCCTTTCCATATCTCTTTTTTTCAATCTTTATCTTTGTAAAAAGTCTTCCCTTTGAGGAGAAAAAACATCGAGTACCGTTCCGGCCTTGATGCATACGCAGCCATGCTCCTCCTCAGGCGCGGCGTAGAGGCTGTCCCCTGCTTTAAGCAGCCTTTTTTCACCATTGAGCGAGAACTCGAACTCTCCGCTGACTATGTAGGCAATTTGCTCGTGCATGTGCTTGTGGTCCGGCGCAAAGGCGCCCTCTTCAAATTTGTTTTCCACCGCCATGAGTCCTCCTCCGAAGCCCTTTATGGTGGAGTGTATGCCCTCTTTCAAGTCGAATTTTTTGCCCTCTTCATTCATCACAAACATTCATCTTCCCCCTTTTCAGCTTTTGCACTGTTTATTATCTCCTCTGAGAGCCCGAACTTCTCATCCTTCATGGTGCATCCCAACGGTTCTATATGAACCATTATATCGTATACTTCCTCGATTGCGTCATGAATCTTCCTTTCAAGCTCATGGGCTATAAGGTGCGCTTCATTCACCTTCAATTCACCGTCCACCTCTATGTCCATGTCTATGTAGAGAAGGTCGCCGAATTTTCTCACCCTGGTCCTGTGGGGATGGTGGGCCCCCTCTACGCTGGAGACTATTTCAAACAAGGTGTCGTATATTGACAAATCCTTGGTCTCTTCCATGACTTCGGAGCTGGTTTCAAGGAATATGGAAAGCGCCGACTTCATTACCCATATACTTATTCCAAAAGCCGTCAAAAGGTCCATTATGGGCATGTCCATTAAAAATGTGAACGCCAGCCCCAACAGCACAGCCAAGGAAATCAATATGTCGTTCTGCATGTTCTTGGCTATTGCCTCTATCATTGCGCTTCCGGATTTCTTCGCCATGTGGTGCTGGGTCCTCGACAATACGAGTTTCCCGGCAACGGATGCCAGTATAACGTAAACGGCCGAAACATCGGGCTTTTGAAGTGTATCAATCCTCTGCAAGCGTGAAACAGTGCTTATCATGAACTGGGCCCCTGCAAAAAATATCATGAAAGACAAGAGCTTTGTGGCTACGGTCTCGGCCCTTCCGTATCCATAAGGATGCTCGGGATCTGGCGGCCTTGCCATTATCACGGCAGCAAACAAGGTTATTAGGGACATGACTATGTCGGTGGCGGAATCGATTCCATCTCCTATTACTGCCATGCTTCCCGCAAGTACGCCTATTATAATTTTTGCCGCCGAAAGCGCCAAGTTTCCTGTTATCCCAATCCAGGAAGCAATTTTTATATGCTTGTTCCTATCCATTTAAATCCTCCGCCCGCAAGGGCAATCATTTTTTCATGCTCGCCCTGTATCTCAAAATATGCATTATATTGAGAACAACGGCAATCCAAAGAAATATCATCCTCAGGTAATTGCCCGTGCGGCTTTGATCATAACCGAAAAACTGCATTCCCAGTCCCAAAGCCAAGAATCCGATTCCATAGTACAGCAACCTGAAGTCAGCCTGAGGCTTTTGATTCTGTTTTTTGTTTTTATTTCCTTTGTCTTTTTTCTTGCTCATGGCTATCCTTTCCCTCCTCCCAAATGTCGAATTTAAGCAATTCTCTAAAGTCGCTTATCCTTGGCAAAGCCTCGGGATGTGCTCCTGAAGGGTCGTATAGAACCGTTTTGCAACCCAAAGCCTTTGGTTTTACATAATCATTGCCGTAGTCGTCGCCAATGAAAACAATACTTCCGTAGTCGACCCCCGCCAATTCTTTTGCTGCTCTGTATATGTTGACGTGGGGCTTTTTCCATCCTATTTCACAAGAATTGACCGTAAACTCGAAGTAGCCGAGCAAACCCGCGTTTTCAAGTATTGAGCGAACCCCGCTCCTTATCTTGAAATTTGAAACGACACCCATGGGATGGTTTTTTGACAAAGCGTCAACGGCTTCCAAAACGGAATCGTTTGCGTAACACTTTCCGGAATATTTTTTCCAAAAAACATCGTCCATATTCTTTACGAGTTCGTCAAGCTGATCGTCCTTAGTTTTCGCACTTAAAACCCTTGCGTATCTTTCCTTCATTTCATATTCCCGAAAAAGCGGCAATTCTTTTTCAATCTCTGCGCATGCCGCCATGTAGTCGGTGTAGAATTCATCGAAGCCAGTCCACAATCTCTGAGCCTCCGAACCCTCATAGGCCCATCTGGCATAATCTGCGGGAAGCGGCAGTTCAGTCATGTCAATCAAGGTTTCCATGCAGTCGAACAATATCCATTTTTTCATGCGTTTCTCCTCCTGCATCGCGCCGGCAATCCCCGGCAGGAAACGCCAGGCATTATCTCCATTTTAATTCCTTCATTATTCTTTCGTTCTCTTCAATCAGCCTGTTTATTTCAAGTTCGGCGATATCCGATGAGGAATCATTTAGCCTGTAGCCCCTGTCGAGCATCCATTCGTCTCTGTTTGCCGGATTCCTAATCCACGGCTCACCCGATGCGGCCTTAAGGGCATTGTCGAGAATTCTGGATGCCTGGTGTATTTGTTTGGCCATTTCCGACACAGAGTCATCCATTTCCGGTGACTGCTTAGGGTATATTCCCGCAAAACGGTAAGTGAAGTTGGAAAGCTGCCTTGTCAGATCCCTCATGCTTTGGCCGAGGCCCTCCGGAAACGTCTCTCCATAGGTTTCACGGCTGAGCGCGTCAGAGCCAGCCTTCATCATTCCGAGTGATTCGTGAAGCTTGTATATGTATACTGGATTGTCCTTCTCAAAGGCCAAGATCTGCAGGTTGCTTCCATAAACATCCATAGCGTCCACGTAGCCGAATAGAATGTTTGAAAGGCCCACATTCTCCATTTCAATTATGTTTTTTCTTTCATTCTGCATGTATGATCCAAATGCCGCCACACAAAGCAGAGCCGTTACAAGACATGCGGAAACAATGCCTTTTATCCTTTTGCTTGCCATTACAACCCCATCCTCCTTGCCACATCTTCGCCGAGCGAGAACCATCCCCTGCAAAAGTCCCTTTCAAAACGCAGGGTGTCTCCCTCCTTGAAATCTTTTGGCGGACATATGACAGAGAGTCTTTCTCCATATGTCCTTTCTATTTCACCGGGAACTTCGAAAGCTCTTTTGAAAACAATCAAATACAATTTGTCCACAGGATTTTCAATAAAGGGTTCCATGAAAAGGTTGTTCCTTATTCCTCCGTCCAGCCTGCAACCTTCATAGATTCCCTTTTCGACATCCCTCTTGAACAATTCAAAAACTTTTTCAG
>CAZAFW010000098.1:0-4203 GCA_964484935.1 uncultured Peptostreptococcaceae bacterium | reverse complement strand
ACTTTCCACTTGTTGCTGCCCGCTGCAAGCTGCTCTTCAATCTTTTACTTTGCCCTTGTTTTTCCTGATATCTGACATCTGATATCTGCTCTTCTGCTTTTACCCTTTCTACTTTATTGCTTCAATAAGCCCTTTTACCTCGCTTATCATTTCCTCAATCTTCTTGGCAGCCTTTTCCTCTTCCCTCTCCATTACCGAAAAATAGATCTTTATCTTAGGTTCAGTTCCGCTGGGCCTCACCGCAAACCAGCATGAATCCCCGAAGTGGAACTTTAAAACATTGGACTTGTGGAACTTGAGAATCTCGGATTCCTTCTTTTCCAGATTGGTTCTTGTCGATGAAAGGAAGTCCACAATCTCTGTAACTTTAAAGCCGTTAACCATTCTCGGCGGATCGTTCCTGAAGCTTTTCATTATCCTGCTTATTCGGTCCTTGCCGTCCCTTCCATCGAGCCACATGGCAATGAGGTGGTCCTTGTAGAAGCCGTGCTTTTCCCACAATGCCCGGAGTGCGTCATGGAGAGTCATTCCCTTTGCCTTATAAAATGCCGCCATCTCCGCAGCAATCATAGCCGATATTACTGCATCCTTGTCCTTGGTAAAATCCCCAGCTAGGTATCCTATGCTTTCCTCGTATCCGAAAAGAAAGCGCTTTCCGTCTTCCTTCTCAAGCTCCATCGCCTTGTCGCATATCCACTTGAATCCCGTAAGAGTTTCATAGGTGTCGACACCGTATGATTTGGCAACAGCAGCTCCCATGTCGGAAGTAACCACCGTCTTTACAATAAAGTCCCCTTGGCAGATCTTTTCATGCGAAAGAACATAGTCTATGAGAAGCGGCCCCACCTGATTTCCAAGCAAAGGCTCCATCTCTCCTTCGCCGTTTCTTGCCGCAATCCCCACCCTGTCCGAATCCGGGTCTGTCGCTATGACAAGGTCGGCATTTGTCTTGTCGGCCAAGTCCAGAGCCAATTCAAGAGCCGCGGCCTCCTCGGGGTTGGGCTTCTTGACAGTCGGAAAAGTGCCGTCGGGCTTTTCCTGCTCAGGCACAACCGATACCGATTCAAACCCGTCCCTCGAAAGCACTTCGGTGACAGGCACAAGCCCCACCCCGTGAAGGGGAGTGTAGACGATTTTAAGCTCTTTTACCGCATGGCGCATGTCTCCATCCACAGTGGAAAGTCCCAAAACCGCTTCATAATACTCTTCATCCAAATCCTTGCCTATGAGAGTGATCATTTTTTTCTCAAGCGCGTCCTCCCTTGGCATGCTCTTTATGCCGGAAAACCCAACTATTTTGTTTATTTCTGCAATGATCGGCTCGCCTATGGCCGGAACTATCTGACCCCCATTTTCACCGTATACCTTGTATCCGTTGTACTCAGGCGGATTGTGGCTGGCGGTAAGCACTAGCCCTCCGGCGCAGCCCACTTGGCGCACCGTGAATGAAAGCTGGGGCGTAGACCGTATGCCCTCGTAAAGGTAAACCCTTATTCCGTTTCCTGCAAGAACTTCGGATGCAACCCATGCGAACTCGTCCGAATCGATTCTGCTGTCGTATGCTATTGCAACACCTTTTTCTCCGGCGCTCTCAACATTCTTTTTTAAATACCTGGCCAGACCCTGAGTAACCTTTTGTATGTTGTACTTGTTGATCCTGTTTCGGCCTGCGCCGCGTATGCCTCTCATTCCGCCCGTTCCGAATTCAAGGTCCTTGTAGAAGCGATCCTCTATTTCTTCATTGTCACCTTGTATTCCTATAAGTTCCGCCTTTGTTTCCTCGTCTATTTCAGGATCATCAAGCCAGGCCCTGTAGCTTTCTCTGGAATTCATTCTTCCGCCTCCCTTAATTATTGTCATTTCTATCGACCGGTTCAATTTGCATTTTCAATACTAAAAAATGCCGCATGGCTTTCATTCCCATTCGTCAATATGTCCATGAATTCAGCCAATATTTCATCCTTCACGCCCCTTGAAAGCATAAGGAGCTCGTTTTGTTTTACAAAATCGGGCAACTTGTTAAACATTCTTTTTTCCATCGGCCTATGGTTTTCCTTTGCCAATTCGAACAATTCCCTCATCTTATAGACTGCAAAACGGTCAACACCGGAAACCTTGGCCTGATGCTCAAGGAAGCCTATCAATATGTCTTCGTAGGTCGCTTCGTCATTGAGGCCGAGAACCGCAGCCATGCGCGGCAATATATGCTCGAAAAGCATCCTTCTCCAAGGTATGCCCGAAATACCGAAGACCTTCCCCATCCTAAGGATTGTCTCCTCATCGAAATTCAAGAAAAAGTCCATGAAAAAGTCCTCTCCCTCGTCGACATCAAGACAATACTTTCTTCCCCTGTACTTTTTGTAGATTCTAAGCGTGTCATAATAGCCCATTTTCATGTTTTTGCGGGCCTTTTCATTGTCAAAGTCCAGTATCCGCCCAAGCGGCTCAGACGGCGTTATATATTTAATGTTCAGCTTTTCGTGGTCAACCTTTTGCACCCTGCCCATCCCGAAGGACCGTATCACTATTATGTCTTCATAGCCCTTCCTGGCAAGAAGATTGACCGGCATGTTGTCGTGGAAACCTCCGTCTACATACACCTTGTTCTCAATCTTCTCAAGCTTGAAGACCGGGACAGAAGCCGAGGCCATTATATAATCGTGCAGCTTGCCCTCCGGAATGTCTTCCTTGTAAAGCTCCAGGGGTTTCATGTCCGTGAGCGAAACTGTCACAAAACCGAAATCCATTTTAGAATCCCTAACCCTCTTCTCGTCAATATTATCCCTTATCATCTGCTTCATCAGAGTGGTGTCCATTCCATTGTTTTCCATTATTTCCTTCAGCATCTTGACAGCATAGGCCAAGCTTTTTTCATCCATGTCGAATCCAATTATGCGCTTGAGGTGCCCCTCGTCCACATTGAAAAGCTTCGAAGGCCTTATCTCCCTCCACATTTCATAACACTCCGGGAAGGCGCCTTGAACAATCATGGCGCCGTTTATGGCACCTATTGAAGTCCCCGAGACTCCGTCGACCTCTATTCCAAGCTCCAAAAGAGCCTTGTAGGCTCCTGCCTGATAGGCTCCCTTGGCTCCTCCGCCCTCAAGAACCAGCCCCAATTTCCCCATAATTCTCCTCCTCAAAAGGGACAGACATTTCTGTCTCCAATCTATTCTTCATGCCGATTTTTAATATTTCTCCGTATTCAAATTATACCATTAGAATCATTCAAATAACCAAATTTTTAGAACATCCCCGCCCCTTTGGCCAATCCCCGCAATTTATCCAAAAGAAAAGACGCCTATCGTTGGCGTCTCTTGATTGTTTCTGATTTGATTGTTTTTGGATACAGAAATGTCTGTCCCTATTTAAGAATCTGCCGCTTTACCTTGTATGTCAGGTAAGGAAAGTACTTGAGTATGAACTCGCTGTACATCGACATCATCGAATCGGGCAGAGCTGTGAAAATATCCTCCCAATACACTATCTTGAGCCTTTCAAGATAGCTGGGTTTTAAAATGTCCTCTATTATATGCATATAGCTCTTAAGCATTTCATTTTCATATGGGAGCAAGAATACGACCGAGTCGTCACCTTGTATTCTTAGCAAGGAGACTATTATCTCGAAATGCTTGAAGAATATTTTCCTTTCCTTGTATACGTCGCGTATTGCCTCCGACTTTTCAAGCATGGGCTTATATCTTTCTTCGTAGGCTTTTCTGTTTTCCTCGGTGTCTTCGAGGCTTCCGTATGACTTTCCGGTGTATTTTACATTGAAAAACAAATGCCCCGTATCCGTCTCAAGATCAAGCTCGTAGTGTTCTCCGCGCCTGAAGCAATTCTTGTATTCTATTTTCCTGTTTCCCATCCCGATTATCTGTATGAAGTCCTCAAGCTGGCCTGCTTCAATCAAGGGATAGAAAAAATTTATGCATAGGGCCTGGGCGGAGTCGAGATGGCAAAACTGTTCGTCGTTGTCCTCGAGCGCATAGGACGAGTCCCAAAAACGCTGCCTGTGCTTCTGAATAATATTCTTTCGCTTGTCCGCATCGGGCAATATGAAACAGTAGCTGTATACGCGTCCGTCATAACGGTATACTCCCTTTTCCTTCACTCTTAAAAAGTCCCTCTTGTAATGGCACATGTGCTCCTTTATGTAGCTTTCGAACCGCTTCATGGTATCCCTCCCGTGGGTTTATACCA
>CAZAFW010000097.1:0-4269 GCA_964484935.1 uncultured Peptostreptococcaceae bacterium | reverse complement strand
TGCGCCCAAACGGTTTTCGAGACCGCCCCGTTATGACCACTTCGATACCTCTCCAGATTAAATATTTTGGCGTGCCCACAGGGATTCGAACCCCGGACACACGGCTTAGAAGGCCGTTGCTCTATCCTACTGAGCTATGGGCACAAAATATGGAGCGAAAGACGGGATTTGAACCCGCGACCCTCGCCTTGGCAAGGCGATGCTCTACCACTGAGCCACTTTCGCATGTGAAAAAGCAGTTGTCGGTTGTCAGTAAAACAAATACAAATCCAACGACAAAAACCAAGTCGGCCAAAACCCCTTAAACGTTGAAATTCCAACCATTGCAGGTATCAATTCCCTCAATCGGTACTTATATATCCTAACACATGTCGGTTCCCTTGTAAAGTGCCTTGTTTCCACATTTAAACATCGCTGTTTTTTCTTTTTCTGCTGCGCCCGCCAACAGTCCTGAAATTTTTCAGCTCTGCAGATTAAACAACGCTTTAGCCAGAACATTCAAACCATAACGGTACCACTTTCCGACAGTCTTCAATTTTTCTTTAACTTGTGACCACTTACTTTTTGCCATATGATCACTTCCTCGAAACGAGATGTTCTGGATAAAATAAAACAAGCACCCTATTGGATGCTTGCTCCCGAACTAAGATTTGTCTGCTGAGACACTGCTCTCAATGACATGGTAACATGATATAATTATAATAAGTGTACCCTGTTTATGTAATTGAACTTTTACAAAACATACCACCTTAAATAAAATCAATCAGATTTAGATAATGAGCCTACTATTCACTATATTCTTTACAATGTACTATTACCTTAACAGAATTCATCAAATACATAAATTCCCTTCTTTAAATTTGCAAAAATGTTCCATCAAACGTTACATCATCGCCAGGACATGGTATTGGAATAAACTCGCCTTCAAATTCCAACAAATCACTATTTAATATATTCCCATGCTCATCCATAAAAACTATATCCCATTTCATAATAATCCTCCCGTTATTTTTTATCCACCGGTGGGCACGGATCATTCCCATAACTATTAGGATTTTGAATTTTACCATTCTTTTTATGTATTACCAATTCTGAACCTTGATTTTTTGCAACACTCTTTGCATACTCAACAGCATCTTCTTTCCGTTCAAAATTTCTAGAAGACTTTGTACTCCCTCCTTTTTTTACCTTCCATCCGCCACCTGAATTTGGTACTACATGATGCGTTTTTCTTGTCATAAAATCCCTCCCCCTATGCGTGTGTATAACTATTCTATTATTGACTATTTTTTCCTATGCGATGCAAAAAAAAATAGCAAGAATCTATTTAATACTTGCTATTTTCGATGACTATTTCTCCAGCTTTTTCTGAAAACATCAAATAGACAACTAATCATTTCTTATTCTTTTGTTTTTTAAATTCAAGGAATGGAGGCATAATAAATGGATTATTAAATACTTGTCCAGTTATAAATGCTACCATCAAACTATTTTTGTTTCCTGCCTGCATCGTTAATCTTTCAATATTCTTTTCAATCTCTTCTATCTGAATATCTCCATTAAACTCACACTCTACTTTATATGAAGATACTATACTAAAAGGAGAGTATGGCTTGAATTTCACATCAATATTCACATCAATTTCTGCTCGATCTTTTTCAACCAACTGTATGTCATAATCAATTTCAAAAGCCGGTTCAAAACTATCCGGAGTTTTTTCTGTTTCATCAACAAAACTATCATATTTAAATGAGGTTAATGTTGCTTCAATATCTTTTATCTTTTTTTCAAATTTGTTTGTTTTCAAAAGCTCACCGCCAATTCCTATATATTACTGGACATTCTACTCCACTTGCCATGCCTACTCTTGTTTTGTTCTTCCACATTACTTTGTTTGCTTCCACAAAATGATAACTCATATTATTTTTCTGGTTTTCAAAATTTTCTTTTTGTTGCTTTCCAATCATATCTCCTATTCCAATAGAAATAAAATAATTCAACAATTGATTAATACTACACTTCTCAATTTTTGATTGAATTGCCAATTTTTTATGAAGTGATTTTGGAATTCTAGCCAATATTTTTCCACTGTATGATTCTTCCTTCTGATAAACATCTGGCTTGGGAATAATCTCATTATCTTCTCTCATAATTTCCAGATGTGCTTTACCTACTTCTCTAACATCAA
The DNA here is from genome assembly GCA_964484935.1 of uncultured Peptostreptococcaceae bacterium. Taxonomy (GTDB): domain Bacteria; phylum Bacillota; class Clostridia; order Peptostreptococcales; family BM714; genus BM714. The sequence continues at coordinate 2,081 of CAZAFW010000097.1, read as the reverse complement.
TTATTGCCTCTTCTTGTGTTTCTCCGTCCCCCATTGCTCCAATAGCTGGAATTGTTGCTAAATATCCTCCTCCATCTTCATTGCTTAGTTTAACTATGGTAATTTTGTAGTCAGTTATTTTTGTTTCGACCATAGTTTCTCCTCCTTTTTTTTGTTACGCCTCCTGTAGCATTACTCTAAATCAATCTATATTAAGCGATTCAATCGCTTTTAAAGCCTCTTCAATATATGGACGCCTAATTGGCCTATTGAACGGTATACTCAACCTTAAAGGTAGTTCTTCATGCTTATAAACATTGTGAGAACCTCCAGTATTCCTTTTAACAAATCCATAATAAGATAGCAATTTATCTATTTCCTCAAACCTAACATCTCTTGGGTTGTTCTTGATTTTTTCTAACAATTTTTCTTTTCTACCCATGAGCTCCGCCTTTTAGTATCATATATAATATCAAATATGTCATTACAATAATATTATACCCTTTTTACCATAAATGCAACATTGATTATATATTTGTATAATTCAACTTTTAAATATTCCAAATACCATTGTTGAAAACTTTCTTATAGCCTTATTCCTCAACAAGTAAACGCTCTTCCTGCTAGAATACCCTATCTCAATAGCAATCATATCTTTCGGCAACTTCTCTACATACCACATTAACAAAACTTCCTTGAAAAAATCACAGTCTGGATTCTTGTCCATGTCATTGAGCACTTGGTCGATCTCTTGAATCCTTTCTTCTGTCTGCTTTTTCATATCGGATAATTTCTTGATCTTATAAAGACAATTAAGTGTATCATCCTGATCATAATACTTCTTGCTACCCGGCTTATCATACTGGATGGCCTCTATGTCCTTAGGCCCATTAGCCAGGCGCTCTATCTCCCTTTCCATTCGCTTGATGCTGTACTTCATATCTCTGTAATTCAATAGCAGCTCTTCTGCCTCTTTTATACAATTCATTCCCGCCCCTCCTTTTCAGAAACAATAGCAACTTATCAAGTATGCCACTGCTTCCTCCAGTTCATCGAAATGCTTGACCACATGCTCCTTGATCCACGGATTTTCTATCGGATGACTTCCCCAGCTTATAACCGGTATCTGATGCTCACTTGAAAAAACGACCTCCCCAATTGTTCCGAAGCTTGGGTCTTCATTATCGAACTCCGCCAGTATGATGTCGCTCTTCCGAATCATCGCCTTGTTGTTCATAACTATTTCCTTCGTGCTCGATTCTTCACTGATTCCAGACTCAACCGGATTGAGTATCCCGAAGCCTGCATCCTGGAGCCACGTCTTCGCTTTTATTCTCCACTCGTTCATTTCCTCATATGACAGCCCTGCCATTTTTCCTGCTAAGTATATATTCATCGTTATCCCTCCTACATTTTATTTATTGCTTTAAGCAGCTGCTTCTTTGTCTTTCTCGTATAAATCCTAGTTACATTGATATCGCTATGCCCCAAGATATCCGCCACCTCGCTGATGGAAAGTCCGTTACGAATCATCTCCAACGCGCATAGATGTCGGAAGTTGTGAGCGTGGGCCTTCTTGAGCTTCACTCTTGCCCTGCCGGCATACTTCTTTATTATCCGGTGAACGGTCTGCCGATTCATTGGCCCGCACGGACCGGTGAACATGGCCACGGGATCCGTGCCCTCCCTGATCCGCAAATACCGCGCCCAGTATTTCTTGAGCTTGATCGGGATAAACACATCCCGGTACTTGGTGCCCTTGCCTTTGACCGAGACGATGTTCTCTTTGACATCCTCGAGACGCAGCTGTAGCATCTCCGAAACTCTCATCCCTGTCATGAACAATGTGTAGAAAACGGCGACTGCCCGAGGATCATCTGCCCGCTCCGCCAACCGGACCAAGCGTTTGAAGTCCGCCACTGTCATCATGTCCTCGCCTTAGTAATTTCAATACTTTCAGCCCGCCAATTCAAATAAATAGTTTTGATACCCTTTTTCTGAGCCCATATTTAAACCCTGAAATCTTGCATATCTATGCATAATAAAAGCGGACACAGCCGGAATTTCTTCCGATCATGCGTCCGCTGGATGTCCAGTAGGAA
>CAZAFW010000096.1:0-4272 GCA_964484935.1 uncultured Peptostreptococcaceae bacterium | reverse complement strand
CCTCGAAACGGTCGGCTATGCCTGAGCAAAGGGGAACCTCGGGACCTGCAACCGTGAGGTCAATCGATTCTTTTTTCGCAAAATCAAGAAGTCCTTCAATATCGTCCGCATTAAGCGCAATGTTTTTTCCGATTGACGCAGTACCGGCATTTCCCGGCGCGAAAAAGATGTTTTCAACCTTTTCGCTCTGACTGAGTTTCCAGCCCAGTGTGTGCTCCCTGCCGCCGTTTCCTACTATAAGTATCTTCATATATTCCCTCCGTTAAAAGCAGTAAGTAGCAAGTGGAAAGTGGAAAGGAAACGACTAAAAACAAAAACAAACTTCGTCAATTCATTCGTTTTCGCTTTAAAGTTGCATTTCTGCATCTGCACAGTCTTTTGCTTTCATCTTTTGCTTTTCGTACTTTCTTTCCTCTTTTTACTGTACTTGCTCTTAATTTTTTACTGTCATCTGCTATCTGATACCTGACATCTGCTCTTCCATCTTTTGCTTTCATCTCTTGTTTTCCGTACTTGCTTTCCACTTCCTACTTTCCACTTTCTACTGTTCTTAATGTTTAAAATGCCTCATGCCTGTAAATATCATGGCTATTCCGTACTGGTTGGCTTTCTCGATGGATGCCGCATCGTTCATGGAGCCTCCGGGCTGTATTATGGCTGTCACTCCCGCCTTGGCCGCCTCCTCCACGCTGTCCGGGAAGGGGAAGAAGGCGTCGGAAGCCATTACGCTTCCCTTGGTGTCCACAAGGGCCTGCTTGACGCAATTTTCAACCGCCCAGATTCTGTTTACCTGCCCGGGACCCACGCCTATTGTCTGCTTGTCCTTTGCAATTACTATTCCGTTGGACTTTATGTGTTTGACGACCTTCCACGCGAAAAGCAGATCCTCCTTTTCCTTGTCGGTCGGTATTCTCTCCGTTACTGTTTCGAATTCGTCCATAAGCGGCCTGTCGAGCTCCTGTATCAAAAGGCCTCCCGCGACTTTCTTTAGGTTGTATGCGCCGCCAGGCTGCTTTTCCATTATTGACGGAAGCTTTATCAGCCTTATGTTTTTCTTTTGCCCCAGTATTTCGAGTGCATCGTCGTCAAAGTCGGGTGCCACGACTATCTCGATGAATATCTTGTTTATTTCCTCCGCTACGCGATAGTCTATTTTCCTGTTTGCGGCTATTATTCCGCCGAAAATTGATTTGGGATCGCTCTTGTAGGCCTTTAGATAGGCGTCGTATATGTCGTATCCGCTTCCCGCGCCGCATGCATTTGTGTGCTTGACTCCTATCACGGTAGGCTCGTCGTATTCCTTAAGAAGCTCGAGAGCCCCATTTGTATCGTTAATGTTGTTGAAGGAAAGTTCCTTTCCGTGAAGCTGCACGCCGTCGACAAGGCTTCCTTTCTCCATTCCGAAGACCTTGTAGAATGCGGCCTTCTGATGAGGATTTTCCCCGTACCTTAGATCTTGCACTTTTTCAAAAGTCATGGTCAGTGTTTCAGGATACGCGTCCTTTCCGGCTTCCTTCTTGAGATATCCGGCAATTAAGGTGTCGTAGGCGGAAGTATGCTCAAACACCTTTAAGGCCAAATCGTATTTGGTTCCGTATGTAGTGTCTCCGAACGATTTTATTTCGGATGCAACCTTTTCATAGTCCCTCGGATCCGTGACCACTGTTACCGACTTGAAGTTCTTTGCAGCAGACCTGAGCATTGTGGGTCCGCCTATGTCTATATTCTCGATTGCGTCCTCGAACGTGACATCATTTTTAGATATGGTCTCTTTGAAAGGGTAAAGGTTTATGACCACATAGTCTATGGGGTCGATTTCAAGCTTTTTCAATTGCTCCATGTGGTCATCGCTCGATCGCACAGCCAATAGTCCTGCATGGATGACCGGATGGAGAGTCTTTACGCGGCCGTCCAGGCACTCCGGAAAACCTGTCAATTCCGAAACCCTCACAACCGGGATTCCCGCCTCTTCTATTTTTTTGGCAGTGCCTCCGGTTGACACAATCTCTATCCCCATTTCCGACAATTGCTTTGCGAAATCCTCTATGCCTGTTTTGTCTGAAACGCTTATAAGTGCTCTTTTCATATTTCTCCCCCTCCATGTTTATAAATCACTTTTGAATTCGAAATGGCTGTCAGATTATTTCGACCCTTCGTCCGTCTATCTTAAGCCTGTCGTCGCAGAAAAGCTCGATCGCCTTGGGTAGCAAACGGTGCTCGATTTCAAGAACCTTCTCCTGTATGGTCTCGGGCGTGTCCTTGCAGGAAACTTCAACCGATTCCTGGAGTATTACAGGCCCTCCGTCCGTAATTTCATTTACAAAATGAACGGTCGCCCCTGTAACCTTGACTCCGTAGTCGTAAACAGCCTTGTGGACCTTCATGCCGTAAAAACCCATACCACAAAAGCTCGGTATCAGGGAAGGGTGAGTGTTGATTATTCTGTTTTCATACGTCTTTATGAATTCATCGTCAAGAATGCTCAGGTATCCCGCGAGCACTATGAGGTCTATTTCATGCGTTTTAAGCTCGTTTATTATTTCATCCCTTCTAAGCGCCGGATCGGGGAAATTGCCCTTGCCTATGTAAAGGCTCTTGACACCGTAGTTCAGGGCCCTTTTCATGGCGAAAGCCTCTTTCCTGTCTGAAATGACGAGTTCCACTGTACCGTTTATGTGACCGCAGCAGGTGTGGTCTATAACTCTCTGCAAGTTGGTGCCGCTGCCTGATGCCAGTACGGCTATGCGCTTCTTCTTCATCTTATTGCAACTCCTTCGTGCTTGTTTGTTATTCTGCCGACTATATACGCTTCCTCTCCCAAAGCCTTAAGGGCTTCGATCGCCTTATCCGACTCCGGCTCCGGGACGGCGGCCATAAGGCCAATGCCCATGTTGAATGTCCTAAACATCTCGGTTTCGTCAAGCCCGCCTTTTTCCTTGAGCAGTTTAAAAACCGGAGGAAGGGGCCAGGAGCCCGCATCTATGTCCACCCCAAGTCCCTCGGGGATTATTCTCGGTATGTTTTCGTAGAATCCACCGCCGGTGATATGCACCATTCCCCTTATGTCGCAAACTTTCATTAGCTCCATGATGGGCTTTACATAAATTTTGGTGGGTTCAATCAAAAGCTCGCCAATCGTTTTTTCATGGCCTTTTGGAACATCGCCAACCTTATAATTGCTCTTGTCGAATATTACCTTTCTGACCAATGAATAACCGTTCGAATGGATTCCGCTTGAAGCCAAGCCGATCAATACGTTTCCGTTTTCGAGGCGACTCCCGTCGATAATCCTTTTCTTGTCTACAATGCCTACGGCAAAACCGGCAAGGTCGTATTCACCTTCTCCGTAGAAGCCCGGCATTTCGGCCGTCTCTCCGCCTATGAGCGCGCATCCGGCCTGTCTGCAGCCCTCGGCTATTCCAGCGACGATTGAAGCCGCCTTTTCAGCTTTCAAGCTTCCGGTAGCCATGTAGTCGAGAAAAAACAGAGGGTTAGCCCCCTGGCAGAGTATGTCGTTTACACACATGGCAACAAGGTCTATTCCAACAGTGTCGTGCACATCAGTCAAAAATGCGATTTTCAGTTTGGTTCCGACCCCGTCGGTGCCCGATACCAAAACAGGCTCTTCAATATTTTCAAGGTCGAGCGCGAACAAACCTCCGAACCCGCCCAAGTCCGTCAATACATTCTTATTGAAGGTGCTCTTTACGGAATCCTTCATTAGTTTAACAGCGCGCTGTCCCTCAAGAGTGTCGACCCCTGCTTCCTTGTAAGTCATCTTTTCCATATTGTTCTGCTCCTTTGATATGCCTTCGGCATATAGTTGAAAGTAGGAAGTGGAAAGTGGAAAGGAAAAACCAAAACCAGACACTTTCACTTCTTGACCGGTTTTACATTGCATCCCTGCCATATCTTTCGCACTGCTTCCTGCCTTTATTTCTCTATCTTTGTTTTCTTTTTTTCATTTTTGCTTTTTACAATACTTATTCTCTATGCATTTTTCTTTCTGCTTTTTACTGCTCTTACTCTTTCGACTTTTTTATCTTTCTATTCTTTATCTTTCCACTTTCCTCTTTCCTCTTTCTACTTTCCACTTTCTACTTTCTACTGTACTTTATGCTTTCTCAAACAAAAACTTGTCGGCTTTCTTGGGCACTTCCATGGGGTAGTTTCCGTCGAAGCACGCTTTGCAGAGAGTTTTTGGAGGCATTCCTATAGATTCGTATAGACCCTCCACGCTGATGTATCCCAGAGAATCCGCTCCTATCATTT
>CAZAFW010000095.1:0-4545 GCA_964484935.1 uncultured Peptostreptococcaceae bacterium | reverse complement strand
GTTTATGATTCTGCCGTCAATTTCACGGGATGAGGCAAATCGGACAAGCCCCAGTTTGGGGAGTTTGATTTGGTTGTCAACAACAGCGATGTTGTTGTTGACGAATTTGCTTGTATAGGACTGAGCTCTATTTTTCTTGGACTTGAAACGAGGTTTTTCGTTTTGCCCTTTGAAAAACCGCTTGTATCCATCGGCAAGATTTCTTACGGATGACTGAAGCGCTGTGGAGTCTACTTCCTTAAGCCATGGAAATTGTCTTTTTAAACCGGGCAATTCTGAAGAACAAGCGCTATAGGACAAACCCTTGCCGGTTTCTTTGGCGGCTGCACCCAATTGTTTTGGCAATTAAGATCTGCTGGGCTTTATTTGGATATATTCTGAATTTATATGCTTTATGTTTCAACAATTCTATCACCTCGGTATATCCATATTATACCATGATTAGGTGCAGAAGTCGAACACGTGTTCTTTTGGGCAATTCATCCCACCACCTACGCTACGATTAGAGGTGGGAGTTTTCTTGCCGGATTTTTGATAAATTTGTAAAACATGGAGGGGTCCTAAAAACAAGAGAGCTGAATGAACTGGGACTGAGTAGTCGTCAAATTAAAAAGCTTCTTGAAGAAGGAGAAATATCAAAAATAAAGCAAAAGCAGAAGGGATTGCCTTCCAGCAGCTGCTGAACTTATTTTTCCAAGAAGAATTATTTGAAGATTGGCTCAGAGTCATTATAGAGAACAGCTCATTCTTAAGGGCGGGTTTCTCCTGTATTCAATCAGCGACTTTACAACAAGACCTACGGTTGATGCGGATTATTTATGAGAAGCGCCATTCATCCCACGACTAAAGTCACGGGTGTTCTGGCAGCAGAGCATAAATCCTTTCAAGTCTCTTGCTTGCAAGGAAATAAAGGTGGATATATACTTGCTGCAAGCCTCCTTTTCAACTATAATAAAATTGTAGTTTACTATAGTAGAAAAGGAGGCTTATTATGTATATAGTACGAAATTGTGAAAAAACCGTTGAATATATGAGTGAGAGATTCCCGGTAGTACTTGTTACGGGGCCCAGACAAGTGGGAAAGACAACAATGCTAATGAAAATAGCGGAAAAAGGACGCGGCTATGTAACCCTGGATGATCCAAATGCAAGAAATATGGCGATTAACGAACCTGGATTGTTCTTGCAAAGATATGAGCCTCCTATCATTATTGATGAAATACAATATGCACCAAATCTTATGCAGCATATAAAACTTTATGTTGATGAAAACAAGAAAATGGGAGATATATGGATGACGGGCTCCCAGATGTTCCATTTAATGAAAAATGTTAGTGAGAGTCTGGCAGGACGTGTTGGTATTATAAAAATGCAAGGATTTTCAGGAGCAGAGTTGGATGGATATGATAATGAAGCATTTCTTATGGATTCAGGGAAATTGATTGCAAAGGTAAAGGAACGCACACCTAAATCGTTGAAGGAAGTTTATAAAAGGATCTATATGGGGCAGATGCCAGGGGTGTATAGCAGAGATATATCACCTGATATTTTTTATGGCGCATACATCAACACATATATTCAAAGAGATATTAAGGCGCTTACCCAAGTTGCTGATGAGATGCTGTTTCTACAGTTTTTAACAGCATGTGCAGCAAGAACAAGCCAAATGCTTAACCTGGCTGATATTGCCAGGGACATTGGTATTTCAGCTCCAACAGCGAAGCAGTGGCTTTCAATCCTGATAACTTCAGGAATTGTTATTTTGCTTGAACCGTACTTTAATAATCGAATGAAGAGAATCATTAAATCTCCCAACTTGTATTTTATGGATACTGGCTTGTGTGCATATTTAACCAAGTGGAACAATCCAGAAAGCTTAGAAACTGGTAGTATGAGTGGCGCATTCTTTGAAACATTTGTTGTTGGTGAAGTGATTAAGAGTTATCAAAACCTTGGCTTGCAAGCGCCTATATCTTATTACAGAGATAAAGATAAGCATGAAATAGATTTGATAATTGAGCAGAACAATACCTTGTATCCAATTGAAATAAAGAAAAGTGCTTCTCCCAAAAAAGATGCTATAAAAAATTTCAAGGTTTTAGATAAATCCGGGGTCAATGTTGGGACAGGTGCAGTCATATGCATGGCTAGAGATTTGGTACCCTTGGATAAAGACAACTGGTTGGTTCCTGTATGGTTGTTATAGGAAGTGCTTCTTTCTAAAGCAGGGATAGCAGGTATAACTGAAAAACATTCCATTATCAATAATTGTTCGAGCATAATCGAAAAAAATGAAGATACAGCATTTGAACTACCCTGTAAACATCGAAAATCTGCAGGCTATTGTTGAAGACAACAAGGTTGTCAAATATAGTGTGAATGCGAAGATATCATTTGTGGTTGATTGTTTAATGTCCTAAAAAACATCCGCACCCCCAGTGGGGAATTTCAACTTGCAAAAAACAATCGAGGGAGATGTGTTTAAGACAATTATTCCATTGACCGTCAAAGATACCAACCAAGATACCAACCAAGATACCGTCCAAGATAATGAGGATATTAAAGGGTTGTTAGAGTTTTGCAAGACTCAACGAACAAGGGAAGAAATGCAACAATTTATGGGGCTTAATAATGAGGGCACTTTAGAAAGAAAATACTTAATCCTTCCCCACCTATGCTACGCTTAGAGGTGGGAGTGTTCTTGCCGGATTTTTGATAAAACTTTAGGGAGAATTTTATGGGAAGAAAGCTGATATTGATTATAGTTGCCGGAATTGCGGTGGCCGCCATTTCTTTGTGGCCGCTTGAAATGGCTGAAAAGACAGATCCGGCGGATGAAGATGCCAAGCCCATGGAAAGCGTGGCTGCCGCGGAAATGAAAGCTCCGCCTTATGAAGCAGATGAAACCGACCTTGTTGTGGATGAGATTGGTGAAAAGCAAGAGGCGGGTGCTTCCGTAAGTCCTTGCGAACCCATTGCAAACACGAATTTGGAAGCAGATGTTCCGCAGGAGGTCTCTGCCGAGGAAGGCCGTGAAGGGGATGCTCGCGAGGAATATGACCAAGAGGCCGAGCGTGAGAATATGAGGCTCGAGATAGAAGCCCGCTACCTTGATGCATTTGAGAAGATTGAGGCGGAGGCGTCAGAAGAAATAGATGGACTCATAGAGGAAGCCAAGAGTGAATACTTTTCAATGGATGAGGATGACAGGGATATAACGTTTAAGCTGTCGCTCGCTCAAAAATATCTTAAAGCGGGAAATGAGCTTGAAGAGAATGTTGACGATGTTTTCTATACGGCCTTGGAATCTTTCCGCAAGGAATTGCTAGACGCCGGAATAGACGATTCGGCTGCAGACGAGGCCGAGACGGAGTACAAGGCCAGAAAGAGCGAAAGAAGAAAGGAACTTCTTAGCAAGGCCATGGACAACATGTAAAGGCGGATAAACTATAATTCAAAGAACTTAGAGGACAAAGTTAAGGGGGATACACCGGATGAAAATAACAATAGCAGGAACAGGATATGTCGGGCTATCAAACGCTGTTCTATTAGCGCAACACAATGAGGTCACAGCCTTGGATATTATCCAGGAGAAGGTGGATCTAATCAATAATCGTAAGTCGCCGATTATTGATGCAGAAATAGAAGACTATCTTGCCAACAAGGATTTAAACCTTAAAGCGACAACAGATAACTTTTTGGCTTTTAAGGATGCGGACTATGTCATCATTTCAACACCAACAAATTACGATGCGGAGAAGAACTATTTCAATACAAGAACGGTAGAAGCAGTTATTGCAAATGTGCTGGCAATTAACCCTGATGCTGTGATGGTTATTAAGTCAACTGTGCCAGTTGGATATACTGAAAAGGTAAGAAAAATGTTTGATACTGAGAATATAATCTTTTCGCCAGAGTTTTTAAGAGAGGGAAAGGCTCTTTATGACAATCTTTATCCATCAAGAATTGTTGTTGGAGAGCAGTCTGAGAGAGCCAAGGTATTTGGCAATCTTTTAGCTGAAGGAGCCATCAAGGAAGATATTGACATGCTGTTTACAGGGGCAACAGAGGCTGAGGCAATTAAGCTTTTTGCAAATACTTATCTTGCCATGAGAGTAGCCTATTTCAATGAGCTTGATTCATATGCGGAAGTGAGAGGCTTAAATACAAAGCAGATTATTGAAGGGGTTGGACTCGACCCAAGAATAGGAAGTCATTATAATAACCCATCCTTTGGTTACGGGGGATACTGCCTGCCTAAGGATACAAAGCAGCTGCTAGCCAATTACCAGGACGTGCCCCAAAACGTCATGTCTGCCATAGTCGACGCTAACCGCACAAGAAAAGACCATATAGCAGAGATGATTATCAAGAGACAGCCTAAGATTGTTGGTATTTACAGGCTTACAATGAAGATGGACTCTGACAACTTCCGTCAGTCTGCTATTCAGGGTGTCATGAAACGTATCAAAGCTAAAGGTATCGAGGTTGTGGTATTTGAACCAGCACTTCATGAAGATGAATTTTATAACTCCAGGGTAATCG
>CAZAFW010000094.1:0-4618 GCA_964484935.1 uncultured Peptostreptococcaceae bacterium | reverse complement strand
CCATGGTTCTTTTGGAACTGGTATAGTCGTCTGATGAGAAACCAAGGGGTTAAGTTATACTTAATCCCTTTTTCATTATTATTGGAAAGAAATTGATTATCCTATGGAATAAAATCGAAACAGAGGCATAAACATATGGAAAATATAATCGAAGTAAAAAAAGCTTCATACAAATATAAAACTGAAGAAGAGGAATTTCTAGCACTTGACAATGTTGGATTTGAAGTCGGGCGAGGTGAATTCGTGGTTGTGATAGGCCACAATGGTTCGGGAAAATCCACATTGGCAAAAATGCTCAATGCAATACTTGTCCCATGCGACGGTCAAGTGCTGGTCAATGGGATGGACACAAAAGATGAAAATAATCTTTGGGAAATCAGGCGAAGCGCCGGAATGGTTTTCCAAAATCCAGATAATCAGATAGTGGCAACAATTGTAGAGGAAGACGTGGCTTTTGGCCCTGAAAATTTGGGTGTTGAGCCGGACGAAATAAGAAGGAGAGTCGATAAGGCAATAGAAATTGTAGGAATGAGCGATTATAAAAGGAAACCTCCACATCTTTTGTCCGGGGGGCAGAAACAAAGGATAGCAATTGCAGGAATACTTGCCATGAAGCCGAAATGCATAATACTTGACGAGCCTACCGCAATGCTTGACCCTGCCGGCAGGAAGGAAGTAATTGAAACAATCACAGGTTTAAACAAGAGAGAGGGAATAACCATAATACATATAACCCATTTCATGGAAGAAGCTGTTCATGCGGACAGGGTTATGGTAATGGACGATGGAAAAATTATTCTTAATGGGACACCGAAAGAGGTCTTTTCCCAAACTGAAACCATATTGGGATGCGGGCTTTCTTTGCCTCAAGTGACTCTTTTGGCAAATTCTCTAAAAAAAGAAGGTCTTCCAGTTAGAGAAGGCGTATTGACAATGGAAGAAATGGTGGATGAACTATGTCGATTATTGTAAAAAACTTGACGCACATATACAATGCAAAAAGTCCTTTTGAAACTATAGCCCTTAAAAACATCAGTTTTGAAATTGAGGCAGGTGAATTCACGGGATTGATAGGACATACCGGTTCGGGAAAATCAACTCTGATACAGCATCTCAATGGTTTGCTTAAAGCGGAGTCTGGGACGATACTGGTTAATGGGCTTGACATTACTGGAAAAGAAGTTAAAATGAATGACGTCAGAAAAAAAGTAGGCCTTGTGTTCCAATACCCCGAATATCAGCTTTTTGAAGAAACCGTTGAGAAGGATGTAGCCTTTGGGCCCGGCAATCTGGGCCTTTCAGAAAAAGAAGTGCACGAAAGGGCGAGGGAAGCAATTGAAACGGTGGGACTTGATTACGAAGAAATAAAGGACAGGTCGCCTTTTGAATTGAGCGGGGGACAGCGCAGGAGGGTCGCAATCGCAGGCATAATAGCGATGAAACCCGAAGTGTTGATTTTGGACGAGCCGACAGCAGGACTTGACCCAAGGGGAAGAAGAGAGATTCTTGAGAAAATAAGCCTGCTCCACAAAAAGTACAATACGACTGTGCTTTTGATATCACACAGCATGGAGGATATAGCCAGCCTTTGCGGGAAAGTGCTTGTGATAAACAAAGGGGAAATAGCTTTTTCAGGGACTCCAAAAGAAGTTTTTTCACAAGTTGATGCGCTTGAAAGCATAGGACTGGGAGTTCCTCAGATGACGGCCTTAATGGACAAATTGAGCAGGCAGCGGCAAGATGTGAAAAAGGGGGCCTTGACTGTGGAAGAGGCCAAAGAAGAGCTTTTAAGGTTGGCAAGGAGCGTTAGCAATGCTTAGAGATATTACCATAGGACAATACTATCCCGTTGAATCATTGATTCATCGAAGGGACCCAAGGCTTAAGATAATGGCTGTTTTCGGATTCGTAATAGTGCTGTTTATGATAGATTCACTGGCAAACTATGCATATGCGGCAAGTTTTTTAGGCTTGATGATAGTTGCATCAAAAGTTCCATTGAAATATATACTCAAAGGGCTTAAACCCATATTTTTTATAATATTCTTCACGTTTACAATCAACATGTTTCTGACTCGCGGAGAGATTATTTACAAAATGGGAATTTTTGAAATTACAAGTGAAGGTTTGCATCAGGCGGTTTTTATGAGTCTTAGACTAGTTTTCCTAATAATTGGAACATCCATTTTGACATTGACGACTTCTCCAATAGAACTCACAGACGGCATAGAGAGGCTTCTCAATCCATTCAGGAAAATTGGAGTTCCTGCTCATGAGTTAGCTATGATGATGACAATAGCCTTAAGATTCATACCGACAATTCTTGAGGAGACAGATAAGATAATGAAGGCTCAAATGGCCAGGGGAGCGGACTTCGAAAGCGGCAACATAGTAAAAAGGGCAAAAAGCCTGATTCCCTTGCTTGTGCCTCTTTTTATCGGGGCATTCAGGCGTGCTGACGATTTGGCAACGGCCATGGAGGCAAGATGCTACAGGGGAGGAAAGAGCAGAACCCGCATGAAACAACTTAAATTCAACAAGGGGGATATTGCCGGGTCGATTTTGACTGTTTCATTCTATGGTTATCTAGTTTTTTTGAGTATTGCCTAATTAAGAGTTTTATTTTAGTTGAAAAGAGGTAATTTTATGGAAATATTAATATTGAAAGGCTTGTATATTTTTACTGCTCGGGTGATAATTGCATCGCTTGTATCGGTGAGAACAATTCTGATGATGAAAAATAGAAAACTTTTGTCGTCAACGATAGCATTTTTTGAATCGATTTTATTCATAGCGGTATTGGGCACGGTTATGAAAGACCTTGACAACATATGGTTCATAGGGGCTTATGCTATTGGATTTTCGGTTGGCAATTATGCCGGTATAATAATAGAGGAAAAAATGGCGATAGGCGAGCTGGTGCTTAGAATAATTGTTGACAAAAATGAAGACAAACTGGTGGAAGAGCTCAGAGACAACGGATTCGGCGTTACAGTAATAAAAGGCGAGGGCAGGGACGGTGAAAGATACCTTCTCTTCATAAGCATAAAGCGCAGGGATATGGAGAAAATTTATAGAATCATCGATAAAAACAGGGTAAGCAGCTTTATTTGCACGAGTGACGGAAGGATTAACAAAGGCGGAGTTTTCAGAGGAAAGACTAGACATTGACAGCAGGTGAAATAGTGAAAAACATAAAACTTACCATAGAATATGACGGGACGGAATTTTGTGGTTGGCAGAAACAGATAGGGCTAAGAACTGTAGAAGGGGTTCTCAACGAAACACTGACCAGGGTTTTGAACGAGGAAGTTGAAGTCATAGGTTCGGGAAGAACCGACTCAAAGGTTCATGCCTTTGGACAGGTTGCGAATTTCAAGTCTGATACGCCCATATCCCTAGATAGATTTCCGAGGGCTGTAAATTCATACCTTCCGCCGGATGTGGCAATTATTTCAGCCGAGGAAGTCCCCATGGATTTCCATGCCAGATATGACCCCAAAAGAAAAACATACATGTACAAGGTTCAAAACGGGAGTGTTTGCAGGCCTGTCTACAGAAATTACACATATCATTATTACCGCAGCCTCGATGAAAGGAAAATGAGGAATGCTATTGGCATGTTTATAGGCGAGCATGATTTCAAAGCTTTCATGTCATCCGGATCGCCTGTAAAAAAGACCTTAAGGACGATTTACAAGGCTGAAATTTCCCGGGAAAAGGATCTCTTTGTCATTGAAGTGGAGGGGAACGGATTTCTCTACAACATGGTCAGAAGGATTGTTGGAGTCGTTCTGGACGTTGGAAGTGGAAGGCTTGACGCAGGAGAAATACCAGAGATACTCAAAGAAAAAGACAATTGCCGAACCAGACGTTTGGCGCCCCCCCAGGGTCTGTATCTGAAAAATGTGGAATATGAGGATTAGGCGCTATTTGGCTTGACACAGCCGGGTCGGTGTATTATAATGTCAAGAGTGTGAAAAGCGAAATATTCAAGCAGACCCAATGCCCCGGGTTTTGAGATTTCACTTTTTTAATAGAATAATCATATGAAGAAGATTCATATTGGGAGGTAAAGTAATGAAAAGTTTTGTAGCTAAGCCTCATGAGGTTGAAAAGAAATGGTATGTGGTAGACGCAACCGACAAACCGCTTGGAAGACTGGCATCGCAAGTTGCCGGCATTCTTAGAGGAAAACACAAACCTATCTTCACGCCGCATGTGGACACCGGTGATTTTGTAATCATCATAAATACCGATAAAGTCAAATTGACAGGCAAGAAGCTCGATCAAAAGATGTACAGATGGCACACAGGCTATCCGGGAGGCCTCAAAGAGAGGACTTACCGTGAAATGATGGCCACCAAGTCCGACAGGATTGTTTACGAAGCTGTGAAGGGGATGATTCCCCACAACAAGCTTGGCAGGCAGGTAATTAAAAAGCTCAAGGTATGCAAAGGTGCGGAACATAACCATCAGGCTCAAATGCCTGAAGATTTGGACATACAAGTATAATAGAGGAGGATGGTTAAATGGCTGGCGTTCAGTATTATGGAACAGGAAGAAGGAAAAAGTCCATTGCCAGGGTTAGATTAGTTCCCGGAAATGGTAAAATTAT
>CAZAFW010000093.1:0-4627 GCA_964484935.1 uncultured Peptostreptococcaceae bacterium | reverse complement strand
TATTTCCCCCTTGACACCTTATATATCGTCATGATATTATCATATCAATAACCTACCCCCCACCCCGGGGGGCAGCCCATACGGAAATACAAAACCAAGGAGGAACAAATATCATGAAAAAGACGGATTTACTTGTAATCGGAGGAAGCGCAGGCGGATTGCTGAGTGCTCTCGCAGCAAGAAGCGCATATGGGGATATCGATATCACAGTTGTAAGAAAAACTGAAAAAGTAATGGTTCCATGTGGGATACCCTACATATTCGGAACGCTTTTTGACACAAACAAGAATGTTATTCCGGACGCAATGCTCACAGGAAAAGGCATCAAACTAATAATCGAAGAAGTTTTAAGTGTGGACAAGGAAGCTCAAAAGGCGACTCTGGCATCTGGTCAAGTAATAGAGTACAAGAAGCTGATTTTGAGCACAGGTTCAAAACCGGTGGTTCCTACTTTCATAAAAGGCTACGAAATGGAAAACATATATCCCATACAAAAAAATCAGGAATATCTGACGGCCCTGCATGAAAAGGTTGAAAAGGCCGAAAGGATTGCGGTTGTAGGCGGAGGATTCATCGGTGTTGAAATCGCCGAGCAGATAAAATTAAGCGGCAAGGAAGTTGTGCTTGTCGAGGTTGCCAAAAAGTGCCTTTGGACAGCATTTGACGAGGAATTTTCATCAGAGGTCGAGGATTTGATGACCGATATGGGAATAGTGCTCAGAACCGGAAGGAAGGTCACAGAATTTGTCGGAGACGGAAAAGTCGAGGCTCTGCTTCTGGACAATGGCGAAAAAATTCCGGCCGACCTTGTAATTCTTGGAATGGGCGCAAGGCCAAACACCGATTTGGCTGAAAGCATGGGAATAGAGCTCAACAAGAGAAAAGCTATTGTTGTTGACGAGTACATGAGGACATCGGACAAAAACACTTTTGCCGTAGGAGACTGTGCCGAGAAGAAATGCTTCTTCACAAGAAATTCCGTTCCAATACTTTTGGCATCGACAGCTGCAGCCGAAGCCAAGATTGCAGGAAGCAACGCCTTCCATCTCAGACTGATCAAGTCAAACAAGGGAACCATAAGCGCTTTCGCAACAAAAATCGAAGGAAGGTCCTTCGGGGCCGCAGGACTGACAGAGCGCCAAGCAAAAGCGGAAGGTTTTGAAATAATGACAGGCAAGTTCTCTACAATGGACAAGCATCCGGGATCGCTTCCGGGAAGCCAGAAAATAAACATCAAGCTCGTATTCTCAAAATGCTCGGGAGTAATAATGGGCGGACAGATATCAGGAGGAGACAGCGTGGGTGAAATGGTCAATGTATTGTCGCTGGCAATTCAAAAGGCCGCAACATCTACAGAGCTCAATGCATTCCAGGTCGCGACCCACCCGCTTCTTACCGCATCACCCGTAGCTTACCCAATAAATGCGGCGGCAATGGACATGTGCTCGAAGAAATGCGAGCATTTGAATGAGGACATTGAGATATAGCAATTAGGCAACACCATTCATAAACATGCATGCTCCGGTTGCCGGCATTGGAAAACATGGAGCTGCATCATAAAAGCAATTATCAAAAACAGGCATGGCAAGGTTATGTTTAAAGTAGTATTTTGTTAGTCGAAGGGTCAATTGCGGCAATCGGACACAACAATACCAAAAGGAGGATTGTTTCATGAACAAATTTAGAGTATCTTTGCAAAAGGGACTGAGCCAGTTGAGGGAATCGTTGGTGAATGAAGGATATGAAGTTTGTTATGAAGGAGAGTGTGCACTAGAGCCTGAAGTTGTCATTGTATCAGGAATTGATTCAGCTTATGAGGGGATCGAAAACACACAATGCATGATCAATTCTTCCGGAGAAACGGGAATGCTTCTTATCGATGCCACCAATCTGACCCATAATAAAGTAATGGATTTGATAAAAAACAACCATTGCGGCAAATAAATTAAAGAGCAGGCCGAAAGGTCTGCTCTATTTTTCATTGACTTGAATAGAGAAAGTAGTAAAATACATATAGGAGAGGAGGATTAAAATGGAAAAAGCAAACAATATATCTATGGTGTCTATAAGGCGTCTGCCAAAGTATTATAGATACCTCGAGGAGCTCATGGACAGGGATGTAAGCAAGATATCATCAAAAGAACTGGGCTCAATAATGGGCTTTACTGCATCGCAGATAAGGCAGGACCTCAACAATTTCGGAGGTTTCGGACAGCAGGGGTACGGATACAATGTCAACGAACTTCATGATGCAATAGGTAAAATACTCGGACTGGACAAGGACTACAGCGTGATAATAATAGGCGCAGGAAATTTAGGCCAGGCTCTGGCCAATTACAATAATTTTGGGAAAGCCGGTTTCAAATGCATTGCAATGTTTGACAAGAATCCAAAAATGATTGGTTTGAAAATAAGGGACGCCGAAGTCATTGATTCCGACAGGCTGTGTTCTTTTCTCAGGGAGAACCACGTGGACATAGCAATAATAGCCACAAATGCAGACGCTGCGCAAGAAGTGACGCGTAACGCCACAGGATGCGGGGTCAAGACAATTTGGAACTTCACCAACACGGACATTGAGGTGCCCGAAGACGTAATTGTCGAGAACGTGCATCTCATAGAAAGCCTTTTCACTCTTTCATTCTTGATGAACAATAGATAAGACAATAAAAACGGACCCATGGGGCAAATCCTCGGGTCCGTTTTTTTGTGCCTGTTTTACGGTGAAAAAATAAGGGTAAATAAAAGTTGACACCCGGGGGCACTGATGTTATTATATTAACAAACACCCCAAGGGGGTATAGGTATGGAGGAAAACATGATTTCTGCAAAAGATAGAATATATGATGTTTTGACGCATGACAAGGCTCTTGATAAAGTCTTCAAGAAGCACGGCATCAGATGCTACGGCTGAGGAGGGGCTCTTTTCAAGAGCATCGGAGATGCTTGCAGCAGATACAATGTCGATGAAGAAAGTCTTATAAACGAACTCAATGAGAGAGGTGCTGTATGAAAAAGGAAAAAATTCTTGTAATAGGCGGCGTTGCCGCGGGAACCAAGACAGCGGCAAAGATAATGAGGGAGAACCCCGCGGCGGAAGCTGTAATAGTAACAAGGGACGAGCACATTTCATATGCGGGCTGCGGACTTCCCTACTATATAGGCGGAGTCATCGAAGAGGAAAGAGAGCTGGTTGTAAAGACTCCCGAGGAATTCACCTTGGCAACCGGAGTCGACGTTTTTGTGAAGCATGAAGCTAAGACTGTGGACATGGAAAAGAAGGAAGCAGTCGTTGTCAACAATGAAACCGGAGAGGAAAAAGTCTTTCCTTTCGATAAGCTTGTTTTCGCTACCGGAGCCGCTCCTTTTGTTCCTCCTATAAAGGGCGTGGAACTTGAAAACGTATATTCTCTCAGAAGAGTCACAGACGCCTTGAATATAAGGAAGCTGGTCGATGAAGGCCAAATCCATGACGCGGTTGTCATAGGAGGAGGTTTCATAGGCCTCGAAGTAGCCGAGAACCTCAAGGAAAGAGGAATAGATGTCAGCTTGATAGAACTGATACCCCACATTCTGCCGCCCTTCGATGAAGAAATGGCCCTTTTGGCGCAAAGGCACATGGTTGAAAAAGGCGTGGACATATTCGGAGCGGAACGGGCCCAGGAAATAGAAGGAGAGACAAGAGTCACCGGAGTCAAGACCGACAAAAGAACATTGAAAGCCGATCTTGTAATAGTTTCCGTAGGAGTAAGGCCAAGTGTGGCTTTGGCAAAAAGTATAGGAGTGGAGATTGGCGAAACAGGAGCTATAAAAGTTAATGAAAGAATGGAAACCAGCATCAAGGACGTTTATGCGGTTGGAGACTGCGCGGAGACCACAAACCTCATAACAGGAAAGACGGCCTGGTACCCTATGGGTTCCACGGCAAACAAGATGGGAAGAATAGCAGGAATAAACATAGGCTCTGAAAATGAGAAGGATGATCTCGCCGGAGTGCTTGGAACAACTGTTGTAAAGCTTTTCGGTGTAAATGCCGCCAGGACCGGACTCTCCGAGAGGGATGCGGTTAAGCTGGGATACCAAGTCGAAAGCGTTATCGTTCCGGCAAACGACAGGGCCCACTATTTCCCGGGATACAGGAGCATAGTGACCAAACTTGTGGCGGAGAAGGAAACCGGAAGGCTTCTAGGAGCCCAGATAGTCGGAGAGGGAGTTGTAGACAAGCCAATAGACATAATGGCTACGGCAATCACCTTTGGAGCAAAGGTAGAAGACCTTGAAAAGCTGGACCTGGCATATGCGCCGCCCTTCTCGAGCGCAATGGCTTCCACAATCGTATCTGCCAACGTACTCAGGAACGTATACAAGGGCAAACTGAAAACAATCAATCCCAGAATACTGAAGGAAAGGCTCGGAGAGGTCCTTGTTTTGGACGTAAGGGACGAAGCGTCCCACTTCATAAGGTCGATCCCCGGTTCTGTAAACATATATTCTGCCGAAATCGAAATGGAAGCGGACAAGCTCGACAA
The DNA here is from genome assembly GCA_964484935.1 of uncultured Peptostreptococcaceae bacterium. Taxonomy (GTDB): domain Bacteria; phylum Bacillota; class Clostridia; order Peptostreptococcales; family BM714; genus BM714. Next base: position 98 of record CAZAFW010000093.1, on the reverse strand, counting down.
GAAAAAAGAAACAGTTGTCGTTTGCAAAGTCGGAAAAGAAGCCTATCTGACATCGCTTAAACTCAAGGCAATGGGATTTGAAGACGTTAAAATACTTG
>CAZAFW010000092.1:0-4757 GCA_964484935.1 uncultured Peptostreptococcaceae bacterium | reverse complement strand
TAAATAGAGCTCTTGAAGTGGCGATTTTTATGAATATTTTCGGATCAGCGTATATTCGGCATATTTTTCAAGTAGCCAATAAAAGCTGCGGTCTTCATCATGGCTGCAAGAATGACCGCTGCAAGGCTGAGTGCAGATTCCGGAATTAGGAAAACAATCACGATTGCGAATGTGAATGCGAAGGTCGCGCCCTTTCCAAGGCGGTTTGACGGCATGACTGATAAATCCTCCTTGAAATATACCAATGCGCCCGCAACTATCAGTGTTGACTCGATAAAGAGCATCAAAAGGAATATTACTCCCGGGATAAGATTGTCCGAATAGAATGAACCCAGCACAGAAAGAAGCATAATCTTGTCGGCCAAAGGGTCTAGTGCAATTCCAAGTTTGGAAACCACATTGTATTTTCTTGCCAGGCAGCCGTCAAGGATATCCGTCAGCGAGGCTAGAAGAAAAACCGACAAAGCTATGAAGTGATGGTTTTCGAATTTTGAAAAATAGACATATATGAAAACAGGGGCAAGGGCTATACGGAATATTGTCAATGCATTAGGAATATTTTTCATGACGGGCCCTCCTATCTATATTAATAATATGGATACCCTGTTATTTTATTTTTAGACTTTTCTTCTATTAAAATTTGGCGAGAATGTTTTTATTCATATCATTTTGGTATATATCCTAATGGAGGAATTGAAATGGGATCAAAGGAAGGAAAAGCTGAAGGCAAAATTGAAGGCTCAATCAGGTTTTACGCCGAACTCAACGAATTTCTGAAGGGAGGAGATTCCAAGGGTGAAATGAAATATCGCCATTTCGGGAGAAGGTCCGTAAAGGATTTGATCGAAAGCTTCGGGATTCCCCACGTAGAGGTTGATCTTATACTTGTAAACGGTGAATCTGTCGGACTTGGCCGTATTGTGGAAGACGGCGACAGAATAGGCGTGTACCCGATGTTCGAAAGGTTCAATGTCAAGGGTCTGAGCAAACTCAGGGGAATTCCACTCAGGGTCGCATCATTTGTGATCGATGTCCATTTGGGCAAGTTGGCCAAATATCTTAGATTGCTGGGCTTTGATGCGGATTATGTCAACGATAGGAATGACGACGAGATTTTGCGAGTATCGAATGCGGAAGACCGCATAATACTTACTTGCGACAGGCAGATGCTCAAGCGCTCAGATGTTTTGCGGGGAATGCTCATAAACAGCCGAAAACCGGAAGAACAATTGGCTGAAGTTTTGGAAAGGCTGGACATAAAGGATGCGGCAGAACCTTTCAGCAGGTGCACGAAATGCAATGGGAGCATTGAACAAATAACCGATGAGACGGAATTTGACCAGGCATTTGGCGAATTGCCGCAGAGGGTAAAGACTTGGTGCAAGGAGCTTTACATTTGCCGAGCCTGCGGAAATGTATATTGGAAGGGAAGCCATTACGAAAAGATGCTTGATTTTGTGGATGGCGTTCTTGGAAAGCCGAAAACAGATAACGAGAGGAGGACGAAAGAAATTATGAATACAACGGATGTATATTTTAAAAATAAGTTCGAAGGTAAACTTGCCTTTCCCGAAGGGGAATTGGCAATTGGACTTGAGCCTGGAACGGTTGCGCCTTACGACATGCTGATGGGGGCGCTTGCGGGCTGCCTCTACTCCACATTCCTTGATGTCGTCGAAAAGAAAAGAGGGTCTTTTGACAAAGCCGAGTTCCATATTGAATGGGAAAAAAGGACGGCGGTTCCTACTACGCTCAAGTGGGTGAAGGTCAAACTGACAATACTTGGCGCTGATGAAAAGGACAAGCCCGGAATGGAAAAAGCTGCAAAATTGGCTGCGAAACACTGCTCCATTTACAGTACCATTTCATTTGTGGCAGACATGTCAATGGAAGTAATTTTTTCTTGAGCAAGCAAAGGACACCATATAAATGTTTTCATTTTATAAAAAAAGGGTAGTTATGACATAGTGGCTATTGAGGATTAAAAATCGAAGTTACCGCGGAAAAGGAGGCGGACAGATGCCCAAGGAATTCAAAGCCGGATGTCAGAGACCGGAAATGAAGACGCCTGCAGCAAAAGAAGAAGTTGCAGCCGTTGAAAAACAGAAGGAAGAGGAGGAGATGCGCATGATAAAAGTTGGGAAACCTGCACCTGATTTTACAGCACCGGCATACTACCAAGGAAAATTCGTGACTGTCGATTTATCTGAATACAGGGGCAAATGGGTTGTCTTATGTTTCTACCCCGGAGACTTTACATTCGTTTGAGCTACCGAAGTTTCGGCAGTTGCCGAAAAATTCGAAGAGTTCCAGAAGCTCGGAGTAGAGGTCCTATCCGTTAGTGTGGACAGCGTATTTGTGCACAAAATGTGGAATGACAATGAATTATCCAAGATGGTTGGAAAAGACATACCATTCCCGATGCTGTCCGATGCCGGAGGCAAAATAGGCAGCTTGTATGGAATATATGACGAGGATGGCGGTGTGGAAACAAGAGGAAGGTTCCTTATCGACCCCGACGGAATAGTGCAGGGTTTCGAGGTTCTTACACCCCCGGTAGGAAGAAACGTAAGCGAGACCATTCGCCAAGTCCAGGCCTTCCAATTGGTCAGGGCTTCAAAAGGTACGGAAGCTACGCCTTCGGGCTGGAAGCCTGGCAAAAAAGTTTTGAAACCCAATCCCGAGCTTGTGGGGAACGTATGGAAGGAATGGAAAGTCAGCGAGGCTTATGACGAGTAGGAAAACAGCTAATAATTAGTCGGGCGGGGGTTTTCCCCGTCCGGTTTTGATTTTGACTCAATTCGTAAAATTTTGAATAAAAAATATGTTTTGAAGCTTTAGGGAGGTGAGCCTAAGATGCTTGGGGGAAATATTGAAGATGCAGAGATATTGAAAGCTCTTGAAATAATGGAAAACAGCCTTATTGTAAAACCGATGCTGGAAGCTTCATCCTTAAATGATGAAAATACGGCTGTTTTCGTAATGGACATGCTTGAAGGTTTTGCCAGGCACGGATCCCTTTCCGACCGGCGTATTGAAATGCTTGCAGAACCAATTGCGGAACTGCTTGAAGTTTTGCCTTTATCAAATATCGTCTTCATGAATGACGCCCATGGAGAGAATTCAATGGAGTTCGAATCGTATCCCAGCCACTGCATAAAGGGAACAGGGGAGGCTGAGATAGTTGAAGAATTAATGGAATACAAAAAGAAGGGGACGGTGATAGAAAAGAATTCGACGAATGGATTCGTGTGCGAGAGTTTCGGCAAATGGCTTGAAGAAAACAGATATGACATTTCGGCATACCTTGTTGTGGGCGATTGCACGGATATATGCGTGAAGCAGTTTGCCATGACGCTCAAGGCGTGGTTTTTGGAACGGAATATAGATGCGCGGGTGATTGTCCCGATGAATATGGTGGACACATATAATCTTGAATCCACAGGGCACAACGGTGATTTGATGAACGTAGTATCGCTTTACGAAATGGACAGCGGAGGAATTGAAATCGTTTATATAAATTAGGCAAAAAAGAATGAGGCGAGCATATCTCTTGAGGCGGGGCGGTCTTGACAAGCCAACTGACAATCTGTATAATTAGAACAGGTTGCGAGTAGTAGTGTCCGAAGGACATTCATAGCTTGATTGGTTGCGCCTGAGCATTTTTTGCCTTAGGCGTTTTGATTTGAAAAAATTTATTTGTGATCTATAAAATAATTGTGATAAAAAAAAGGGGGAAAAGTTATTGAAAAGATTATTGGTTTTAGCACTGATATTTATAATGGCATTGTCGTTTGCAGCTTGCGGAAGAGGGGCGTCTGAAGAGGACACAGAATCAGAGGTTGCCGTTTTTGAAGGTCCAGTCAGGATGGGAGATTCCGGTTGGGACAGCAACAAGTTCCATAATTCTGTTGCAGGATATATACTCGACAAGGGATTTGGAATAGAGACTGAGATTGTGCCGGGTTCGTCGGCGGCAATTTGGCTTGGCTTGAAAGAATCCGATGTCGATGTGCTTATTGAAACATGGTCAAGCAGTTTTGAATTTTATGAAGGAGATATTGAAGCGGGCGAAGTTCTTGAAATCGGAACAAATATGGACGATAACACACAGGGGTTTTATGTTCCGACATATGTAATAGAGGGCGATCCTGAAAGAGGCATAGAGCCTATGGCTCCGGACCTGAGAACTGTCGAGGACCTTAAGAAATACAAAGATGTCTTTTCGGACGAAGAAGATCCCGATATGGGGAGGATATATAATTCTCCTCCAGGATGGGAAGTTTCCAAGATAATGGATGAAAAATACGAATCCTACAAATTAAATGAAACGTACAATTTGTTCAGCCCTGGTTCCGGTGCGTCCCTTGCGGCGTCAATAGTTTCCAGCTACGAAAAGGGCGAGCCTTGGGTAGGATACTATTGGGAACCTGCTTGGATAACAGGTGTTTACGACCTGACTCTTCTTGACGAAGGCGTGCATTCCCCAGAAATTTGGGAAGAAAACAAGAAATGCAATTTTAAGCCTGTGTATATTACAGTCACTGTACAAAAGAATTTGCCTGAAGAGGCGCCTGAAATAACAGAATTTTTGAGCCACTATAATCTTTCGAGCGCCACCACGGCGGAAGCGCTTGCATATATGAATCAGAACGAAGCGAATTCGGACGAGGCAGCGATTTGGTTCCTGAAGGAGCACCAGGAGATATGGACTGAGTGGCTTGATGAAGAAATAGCGCAAAAGGTAATTGATACCT
>CAZAFW010000091.1:0-4797 GCA_964484935.1 uncultured Peptostreptococcaceae bacterium | reverse complement strand
GACAAGAGGAGCAAAAGGCAATGTAAGTACTTTTTGAAATAACAGGTTTGATGGGAAAGGAAAATGCACTTAGGGCTGGCTCTTGCGTGCATATAGTCGACAAGATGGACTACCACCAGTGCCTTAGTTGCCTTGCCGTGCAGGGCATAAGCATGGAAACCGATGAGGACCAGAAGGAACTCGACAAAATCGACGAATTTCTTAAAGAATTTGAATACACAAGAGAACTTGTATAAGACTTTAATACCGATATTTCAACAGGCTCTTTCAGGTGCCTCGTGTGCGTTTAAAAAAGGAATAGGCTCAGAAGATGAAAGACTTCATAATGAGCCTTGAAAAGGATGACGACCAGAAAAGAAAGCTCGATGCCTCTTGCATCCTGATGGTAAAGTCATTCGGCGACGAAAAACGGATGGAAAAGCTTGAGAAGGACATAGCAACAAGGCATCACCCTATAACCGGCACAAACTACTGGAAGTACTGAAACCAACAAGCAGATCATCTTGTTGAGGCTGGCAGCATTGTATATATTCCTATTGTCGCCGCAAATGCCCGGGATAAGTGATAAATCAATTCAAAAACTTGGGATCTTGGAAATTAAAAGCAGACCAAAATGATGAATCAGTTTCCATCAATGTAATAATTTGCTATTTGTGATACTATAGAAATAGTGGATTCCAACGTAATAATAATTATTTAATGTCATCGTTAAGTCAAAAGGAAGGAGGTGGGGAAATGAGGCTGAAACTTGATTTTGAACTTTATTCAAATGAGTTTCCAATTGAATCACGCAGAGTAGCTTTGAGTTTTTTTAAAGCAGCATTAGAGCAATATGATCAAGCTTTATTTAAGAATATGTTTAGCAAAAGCAAGTCAATTATGAAGGATTATGTTTTTTCATTATACTTGCCTATAAAAAAAATTGAAGATGAAAAAATCATTCTGAAGAATCCCAGAATACACATATATTTTTCGACAGATGATTTATCATTAGGGGTAAATTTCTATAATGCATTTAACGCTTGCTTGAATAAAAAACTCAAAAATAAAGGCTTGAGCTACATGCTGAAAAAAATCAATATGATTTATGAAGAGACGATTGTAAATTCTGAAATCAATGTAAAATTCATGTCACCTTTGTTGGTTAGAGATTTTTTAGAAAAAGGAGACTCTGAATTATACATAGGTCCTGATGACGAGCGTTTCGAGAAAAGATTGAACGAGATTGTTGCTGTTCAAATAAAAGAACTAAAATCTGGATTGGGGCTGAAAGGGAAAATATCAATAGAACCAATCAATACAAAAAAAACCGTTATAAAACATTATGGACAATTTATTGACGGATATGGTGGGATATATTGCTTAAAGTCTAATCCTGAAATTCTCAACTACTTGTATAAAAGTGGCGTCGGAAGCAGAAGAAGTCATGGCTTTGGCATGTTTAATCTTATTTAAGGAGGTGAAGTTATTGCCAATGGAAACTATAGAACTGCGACTAAGCCATAGCCTATACAATGCAGGAATATTAGGATTGATTAAAATTTTGGATTTTGCTGGAAAGGAAGAAACTTATCAACATGTTCGCGGAGACAATAAAATCATTATAAAAAAAGAGGCTTTAGATGATTTCGAGAAGGATTATTATAAATTCTTTGAAGCAAAATACGGGCATCAGATGGTAATTCAAAAAATTATTAATGATTATGAAAATTTGGATTTTGACAATCCCGATGGTGAAAAAAATGTTAAAGAATGGGCAGAGTATATAACTAAAAAACTGAAATCTGCAAGCTATAAGTCGGCCTATAAGATTATTGAAGATTTTCGCGACGATAAATTTTCGGTTCTTGATGCATTGAAAGATTTCATAAGAGAAAGTGATTCTGAAGGTAAAAAAGAAAAAGCATCGCAAATCATGGTCTATTTGAAGAAACACAAAGATGTATTTATGTATAAGAACATTATTTATAATATTATAAATAATTATTGGAGCGGAATTTCATTTTTTGGTACTGCAAATGTAAAGAAAGAAATGGATGGGGAATTAAAGAAGGCTTTTGTAGATACCGCTGCAATTGCCTTGGAGAATCATTATGAAGAAGGTGCTTACGAATGTGATGAGTGTTACAACAGATTTAGAAAAAAGACAATTGACGGTATAAAAGTTATCGATGGAATTTCTACCTGGCTTAAGGATTATGGAGCAGATTACAAGAAGAAATCGTCGCACTATTGGAATTTTAAACTCAACCAAGAGATATGCGGTATGTGTAAACTTGTTTACTCATGCATTCCCGCAGGGTTTTTTAATTTCTATAGGAAAGGATTCTTCGTCAATGTTTCAAGTTCCATAGAGGATTTGATTGCTTTCAACCAGCCTAATACAAACACGTTTGAAGCAAAAAATTTCGAAGACTATGAGGATATGAGCTATGGGCAGATTGTTTCAAAGGTTATTGAGGGAACTGACGAAATGCGTATTGAATCAGCCCTGAATAATATTCAAATTGTAAAAAGAGTTGGGTCCTCAAACGATGATATGAAGTATCATATAGAAAATTTGGGTAAGCGGGAATTGCATATAATTAGTAGAAGTTTTAATCTGATCAAAAGTCTAAGAACAATGTACATATATGATACGGAAGCAAAATCTTACATTTATCCTTATTCTAACGTTATGGAAAATTTGGCAAACGGTAAAAATTTATATCCGGAAATTTTAAAAATAGTTAGATTATCGACTAGAAAAGGCGCAAGGGCCAGAAATGTTATTGATGGGGTTTGCAATATGATTAAAATTCAAGTAGTTCAAAGCAGTTACATAAGGAATAATGGAGGTGATAACGAAATGCTAGAAAAAAATTTGAAAAAAATTGATGTAATGTACAACAAAGGGCTTGAAGCAAGAATGTTTTTAAACGGAAAAGAAGACGAAATAAACAATAAACTCAGAGGGCTCATCTATCAACTGACAAATGCGCTTCAGGCAAGCAACATATCGATGTTCATGGATCGGTTGATTAGGCTCTACTCTTCATATAATAAACCGGTTCCAAGATTGATTTTGGATATGATTAAGGATGAAAATGATTTTCTGAATTATGGTTACGCGTATGTGATGGGGCTTAGGGGAAAAGAAAATTTTAGCAGAAATGGGGAGGAAGAATAATTATGAAACCTATGGGTTTAACGATGACGATGGTGACTCAAATCAATAGCGGCAATTATGGAGAAGGATTCGGGAATATCAGTTCGCTCAAGAAGTTGCACAGGGGCGATGGAAATGTGTATACATATGTTTCGCGACAGGCAATACGATATAGTTTAGTGAATAATCTAGAGTGGGACGATACGGATGTTACGGTTGACCAAAGCGTTGTGCAGTATGCTCCCGAAGCTACAATCGATAAGTATCCCGAGATAGACTTTTTTGGATATATGAAAACTACTTCTGGCGAAAGTGCCAAGACAAGGTCTGCTGTTTGCCGAATTTCTCATGCAGTTTCGCTTGAACCGTATCGTTCGGATCTCGATTTTCTCACAAATATGGGATTGGCAAAAAGAATCAATGAAAAAAATGCAATAGCACAAAGCGAAATCCATAATTCTCTTTATGCCTATAGTATTACAATTGATCTTGACAAGGTGGGTGAAGACGGCGAAATTAGTTTGACAAAAAATGAAAAAATTAAAAGGGTTAAGAAATTATTAAAGGGAATCAAGCTTTTGTCGAGAGACATAAGAGGAAGACGTGAAAACTTGTCGCCCATTTTTGTCATAGGCGGAGTTTATTCAACAAAATCGCCATTTTTCGAAAATCGCATAGTAGTAAAAAATAATAATTTGGAAATTGAATTGCTGAAAAATGTTATTTCTATGGATGATGAAATAGAGGTAAATACTAAAGTTGGGTATTTGGGGAATTTTTTTGGAAATGATGAAGAAATGGGAAATTTAAATCACCAGACAATAGGAGAGTTTTTCAAGGGTTTGGACGAGAGGGTGACTTCTTACTATGAAAGTAATTAAACTTAGAATGTTTCAGACTTTTGCAAATTATAAAATGCCTGGAAGCCATCAATTGAAGGAGACATTTCCTTTACCACCTTATTCGACTGTAATTGGTATGATTCATTATGCTTGCGGTTTTACAAGCTATGTTCCTATGGAGATAAGTATTCAAGGGAATAGTGCAGGGATTGTGGAGGATTTGTTTACTAGATACGAGTTTTACCCTTCTAAAAGATATGAAAAGGGAAGACATGCGTTAAAGGTTGATGGTATGGACGGAACGTTCCATGGAATAGGAAGAGGTCCGGGACGGTGTCAAACTATTATTGATATTCAACTTGTTATTCATATTCATGTAAAAGAACAAAATGAATTCAACAAGGTTTACGAAGGATTAAAAAAACCGCAGGCTTATTTATCTCTTGGACGACATGAAGATTTGTTGAGAATCGATTCTGTCGATATTGTTGAAGTGCAAAAGGAGCAAATACCATCTAGAAGACTTAAAACGAATTATTATATACCCTTGAAAGAGTTTGATGATGAGTATAAGCCAAGTATCAAGGGGACAGTTTACAGATTGCCGAAGGCTTTCTTTATTGATGATAAAGGGAGGCGAAGATGGAAAGAGCGGGTAGAGGCATTGTATACATCGGGTAACAACAGTCATTTTTTGCTTAATGGCATGGCTGATAAAGACGGCGATTATTTGTTCTTGGCATGACGCCAAGGAGAAAGCAATCTGGTAGTATGTCAAGACAAGATTTCAAAAGAAAAGAATAGATA
>CAZAFW010000090.1:0-4802 GCA_964484935.1 uncultured Peptostreptococcaceae bacterium | reverse complement strand
TTGACCTCGGTCTCGACAATCACCGTATTTCTGTACACTTCACCTGCGTTCATAGCCGTATTGGCATATTTCATTTTTGGAGAGATTTTTGATTCGGGCAAGGCAATCGCCTTGATTTTGAGTTTCGGGGGATGCCTTCTTGTAAGCACCGGAGGCGACTTGGGCAACCTTGTGCTGAACTTGCCAGGAATATTCAACGGACTGGGAGCAGGCGCGACTTTTGCTATTTTCACAATCATGTGCAAGTATCTCTCGGACGATTACAATGAATTTACAATCATATTTTACGCTATGGTTTTCGGATGGATATTTTTCCTGCCCTTTTCTCAAATCGGCGGGATACTGGATATGGAATGGTCCGCCGGTATGGTCGGAACTGCCTTGATGCATTGGCTCATCCCAACGGTCATAGGCTACAGCATATACATAAAGGCATATACATATGGAATAGAATCTTCCGCGGCGGGCATTTTGGCTTCCATGGAGGTTGTATTCGCGGCAGTTCTTTCTTTTGCGGTTTTCGGGGAAGAGATGGGGATTGTCAAGATTGTCGGGATTTTGTTGGTGATGTGTGGAGCTTCGGTATTTGCTGTCAAACTTAAAACGGTAAATACAGTGAGGATTGAAGATGCTCCAGACGTCAATGAAGCTCAGAACTTAAGGAGGGAAAAATGAACACTCTTATTGTTTACGCATCGAAGCATGGAGCAACTGAAAAGGCGGCTGAAAAGCTCTCGGAGAAATTGAACGGAGAAGTAGACTGTGTTAATCTGAAAAAATATATTCCGGAATCAATTGATGGATATGAAAGAGTCGTACTTGGTACTTCTGTATATGCCGGAAAGCTGCACAAGGAGTTTGTGGATTTTATAGGAAAAAACGAAGAAAAGATTAAGGAAAAGGATTACGCTTTCTTTGTTTGCTGTGGGTTTGAAGAGAAAACGGAGACTTACCTTAGAGAAAATTTATCGGACGACATTGTTGACGGTGCTTTGTTTGTGAAATATTTCGGGCAGGAAATAGTATGGGAAAAAATGAAATTCTACGAGCGCGCGGCACTTACAATGGTGGCTAGTGTCAAGAAAGACGTTCACGACATTAGGGAAAGGGACATAGAGGAAGCGGCTGGAATTTTAAACGAAATGTAGATTGGATACGAACAAGCAAGTTGAATATCGAGCGTATCTTGATGATAAATTTAAAAATGATGACTTGCCGGTTGCATTTATTTCTTTGGACGGGAAAAGCTTTGAATGTCGAGCTGGAGTGGAAAAAATAGAACGATTATGATAAAATCATGGGGCTGACTGCAAGATATTGAACAGATAAAAGATATTGTATTGTTGACTGATAGGGGGAGCTGTACATATGATGCATAGAGACAAAATAGGGATTATAGATTCTGGAATCGGCGGACTTACAGTTGTAAAGGAACTAAGAGAATTGTTGCCTAATGAGGGAATAATTTATGTTGGGGATAATATGAATTGCCCTTATGGAAACAGGAGCAAAGAAGAAATATTAAGGCTAACTCTTGATATGCTGGATTTTTTAAATGAAAAACAAGTTAAAACAGTTGGTATTGCATGCAATACTATTTCGACACTAATTGCAGACTATAAAGACAGGTATGATTTTTCGATAATGGATATAATAACTCCGACGGTGGATTATGTCATTGACAGCAAAAAAGATGATATAGGAATAATTGGAACCACTTTTACAATAGAATCCGGATTTTATCAAAAGATGCTTTTAAGCGGAAACAGCAATATCAAAATTATAGTAGAACCATCAGCAGACTTAGCTGGTTTGATTGACAGTGGAAATTTTGAATCGCCTCTTATTAAAGATGTTGTTAAGAATCATTTAAAAAACATAAGGGAAGGCAATGAGGTTTCACATCTGATATTGGCATGTACCCACTATCCGATTGTTGAGGATGTATTTGAACTTGAAGCTCCAAATCTGGAAATAATTAATCCAGGTTATCATTTGGCAGAGAAAATCAAGCGTACATTGGAAGATAATAATATGGCTGCACAAGACAATGATATGGAAACCGCAATTGAAATATTCACAACAGGTAATGCGGAAATTTACAATAATACAATTGAGAAACTTAAAATAAAAGACAATTTTTTAGTCAACAGCATCAAAATATAAATTAACCGAAATGTAGTTGAGAATCTTGGAATCGAAGGTCCTTGATAAGAAAAATTCTCATAATGTAGCAAAGAACCCCGGCAGACGCCGGGGTTTAATATATGCAATAAGCCGAACGGAATATTGCAGAACGAGGAAGATAGTTCGTAAAATATGTAGTATATGTGCAAATATTAAAATATAATAAAAAATATTTCGGAAAAGTATTGACATATAGAACGAATGGTCATATAATTCTGAACTATATTAAGTATACAAAATACAGAAAAACAAAAAACCAAAAAACCAAAAATACAAAAGACGATGAGGGAAGAGTAATCTCAATCTGAACTTAAGCGAGCCGGTGATGGTGCGAGACCGGCGGAGGATTGTTGTGAAGAACACCCCGGAGTCTCTGACCGAAATGAGAAGAGTAGGCTCAGACGGAAAGGAACCGTTATATCCCAAGAGTATGAATCATATGCATTTGTACTTGTAAGCAGGCTTTATAGCAATTGGGGCGCTACCGAGGAAGATGACCTATCGTCCTTGTTACAGGGATGCTGGGTTTTTCTATATACAAACCAAACAAAGGACAAAGAAAAGGAGTGATTTTATGGAAAACTTGACTATCACTGCAATTGACACAATGTGGGTTTTAATCGCAGCGGCGCTTGTATTTTTTATGCAGGCGGGATTCGCTTTGGTGGAAGCGGGATTTACAAGATCTAAAAACGCAGGCAACATCATTATGAAAAACCTAATGGACTTTTCTATAGGGTCAATCATGTATTGGGTTATTGGCTTCGGTATTATGTTTGGAATAACAAACTACGGATTTTTTGGATCGGTAATGCCTTTTTCAACTGGTGATTTTTCGCACCTGGGTCTTGGCATACCGACGGAGGCATTCCTGATTTTCCAAACTGTTTTTTGCGCTACGGCAGCTACTATAGTATCTGGAGCCATGGCGGAAAGAACCAAGTTTCTTGGTTATTTGATATTCAGCTTTTTCATGACTTCGCTCATATACCCGGTGGTTGGACATTGGGTTTGGGGCGGCGGATGGCTTGCCGGAATGGGTTTTCATGATTTTGCGGGTTCGAGTGTAGTCCACGGACTTGGAGGCATGGCGGCACTCGTAGGAGCTTACGTGCTTAAGCCAAGAATCGGGAAATATGATTCATCGGGCAAAGCCAACACTATATCGGGTCACAACATGATAATGGGAGCTTTGGGAGTATTCGTGCTATGGCTGGGATGGTTTGGATTCAACCCGGGGTCTACGCTTTCGGGGATGGCATTTGAGGACATAGCGCATATTTTCATGACGACAAATCTTTCGGCGGCAATGGCTGCAACAGCGGCAATGCTTTTTACATGGACGAAGACGGGAAAGCCGGATGTGGGAATGACGCTTAACGGAGCTTTGGCTGGTCTTGTAGGAATAACTGCGGGGACAGATTCGGTTAGCTTGGTCGGCGCCGCATCAATAGGACTTATTTCAGGTGTTTTGGTTGTATTGGGGGTAGAATTCATAGAGAAGGTGCTTAAAATTGACGATCCTGTAGGAGCTTCAGCTGTTCACGGCGTATGCGGATTTTCGGGAACGATTCTTGTAGGGATTTTTGCAACCGATGGAGGTCTTCTCTACGGAGGGGGTACGGACCTTTTGGTTACGCAGACAATCGGCGTTTGGGCGATAGCTCTTTGGACGCTTGCAACGAGCTTTGTTCTTTTCAAGGCAATTGAAGCGACTGTAGGACTGAGAGTCAGTGAGGAAGAAGAAGAATTGGGATTGGATATGCAAGAGCATGGAATAAACAGCTACGGGGATTTTGAAATAAAAAAAGCCGTTTGATTGATTCAAATCCATGCTGAACAGGTTTGGCAGTTTTAAGAGGATTATTAAAAGTTTGATGCAATAATTCTTTGGAAAACCGGAAATTAAAATATTGTTTAACATACCCAAGTCCCGGCATTAGCCGGGACTTGGGTATGTTAAACAACTAGGATAAAGAGCTGTATGGCTACAACTCGCTTTGTCACGTATATATCGACACCCTCGCTTCAATGGGTTTGGGCGGTGATTTGAGCCGGAGATTTGCAATTTTTACCCTGTGGCAAGTATCTGCGACTTGACGGGTATGATAAAATATAAATAGGCATAGGGGGTATTAATAAACCTATTTTGCATTACAGGCACTAATTGCAGCATTTCGCTGCTTTGTGGGGAAAATTGAATTTTTTAATATATAATAAATACAAATACAAATTGCATTAAGGAGATGATGGCATGTCGACACACGAAGAAAAAACCGGATTCATTCAGTTCATGAAGGAATTTTTTGGGGCGGCAACGGATTTCCACAGAAAATCGAGATCGATGCTTGACAAGGAAGCCATGGACCAGATGGACAATTTCATGTTGATTTGTTTTGCTGACAATCTGGGGATTCCTATCCCCACAAGCTATTACACACTGGAGCTTTTGCCTTATTTGGCGGAGGATTTGGAAAAATGGGAGCGAAGGATGATGAGCAGAAAATCAATCTGGCAGGAAAAATGGGGAGACTGGGATCTTGACGCATAGAAACAATTCGAGAAAGCAATCTGGTAGTATGTCAAGACAAGATTTCAAAAGAAAAGAATAGATA
>CAZAFW010000089.1:0-4923 GCA_964484935.1 uncultured Peptostreptococcaceae bacterium | reverse complement strand
AAGACATCATAGACGGCGTAAAGGGAATGTTCTAGTTTTTCACCTTATTGGCAATGGGAGGAGAAAAAAATGGATTTCAAAAATAAAGCAGTAATCGTAACAGGCGGCAGCCAGGGAATAGGAAGAGCGATTTGCATGGGATTTGCAAAAGCTGGCGCAAAAGTGTTTATTTTCGATGTTAACGAAGCCGGTGCAAGTAGTGTGGCAGATGAAATTGCAGCCGACGGCGGTTTCGCAAAGGTATATAAGACGGATGTTTCAAACTATCAAAATGTTGAGGAAAACATATCCTCTATCATGAAAGAGAATGGAAGAATTGATGTTCTTGTCAACAACGCCGGAATCGTCGACAGCAGACCCTTGGTTGAAATTAATGATAGAGATTTTGACAGAGTGATAAGTATAAACTTGAAGGGTGTATTCAATACATGTCATAATGTTTTGCCTATAATGATGGATCAAAAGTATGGCAAGATTGTAAACATAGCATCAATTGCAGGAAAAGTTGGCGGAGGCATATTTGGAAATACTGTTTACGGAACATCAAAGGCCGGTGTAATAGCACTCACAAAAGGCTTGGCAAGAGAAGGTGGACCGTTTGGCATCAATGCCAATGCAATTTGCCCCGGACCTGTAAACACTTCGATGATTGCAGACTTCAAAGGAGAAGCACGCGAGAATTTCCTCAAAGGCGTTCCCCTAAGGAGATTCGCTGAGCCTGAGGATATAGCAAACGTGGCTATGTTCCTTGCATCTGACCAAGCAAGGCATGTATCGGGAGAAATAACCGATGTAGACGGCGGAATAATGCGGGACTAAGGAGAGCTGATGACGACAATGATGAATGCTATAGTAAAAATCGGTCCCGAAGCAGGGGCTGTATATAAAAAAGTGGATATGCCAAAGAATAAGTCTGACGAGATTTTGTTAAAAGTCAAGGCGGCGGCAATTTGTGGGACAGATATCCACATTCATGATTGGAACAGTTGGGCCGAAGGCGTTGGAATGAATATTCCGTCTGTCATGGGTCATGAATGCTCGGGTGAAATTGTTGCTGTTGGCGAAAACGTAAAGAACCTTAAAGTCGGGGATTACGTGGCTGTTGAGACTCATATACCTTGCGGCGAATGCTATCAATGCGAAAATGGAGAACAGCATATATGTCAGAATCTTAAGATGTTCGGGATCCATACAAACGGTTGTTTTGCAGAGTACGCAGCTGTTCCAGCCATTGTTGCAAGAAAAATTTCGAAGGATATACGACCAGAGGTAGGAGCCATGCTCGAACCCTTGGGAGTTGGATTCCGTGCAGGCATAGAGATGCAGGTTTCAGGCAAAAGAGTTGCGGTAATAGGCTGCGGGCCGATAGGGCTTTTGGCGATTGCATCAATCAAAGCTTTGGGCGCGTCGGAAATCTATGCTGTTGATATCATAGAGGAAAGATTGGAATTATCTGAGGATGTTGGAGCTACCCACCATTTCAATTCGAAAGAGGTTGATGTGGTTGACGAAATAATGAAGGTCACAGGCGGTGTTGGAGTCGATGCCTTCATTGATGCATCTGGTAATGTACACGCAATAAATCAAGGTTTCAAGTTCCTCCGCAAAGGTGGACAGGTTGGACTTGCCGGATTGCCTTCAAAGCCGATTTCATTGGATTTGGCTTCGGATGTAGTATTTAAGGAAGCTAAAATAACCGGATTTCATGGTCGCAAGATGTTTGAAACTTGGACTAAAATGGTAAATATGCTTTCTAACAATTCGCTTTATGTAGATCCTGTGGTAACACATGTCATGCCTTTGGAAAAATACCACGAAGCTGTGGAACTTCTTAAGGCTGGCAAAGGCAGCAAAATTATTTTGGTGCCATAGGGTTTAAATATAAAGGTTGTCAAAAATCGCAAAATAAAAGAGGAGGAGCAAAATGAAAAGAATTTTAGCATTATTGATGGTATTAGTAATGGTAGTAGGAGTATTTGCAGGATGTTCGTCAAATTCAGGTGAGGAAAATGCAGAAGGCGGAGCCGAGGAAGTTAAGGCCGTACACTTGAAAATGAACCTGACAACAAACGAAAACTCGACATGGTTCTTAGGTGCATCCAAGTTCAAGGAAATCGTTGAGGAGAAAACAAACGGAAAATATATTGTAGACATTTTCCCGAGTGAGCAACTTTCAGGCGGAAACCAGGTCAAGGGTCTTGAAATGGTTCAGACAGGCATAACTGACCTTGATATTCACTCGACAATAATCTACACAATCATGGATCCTAAATTCACAGTTGTCAACATGCCTTGGATGATACCGACTTACGAAGAGGCTGATGCAATGATGGCTGGAGAAGGTGGAGATGCAATCTTCGAATTGGCTAAAGAAAACGGTATTGTTCCCTTGGCTTTCGGTGAATCCGGTTACAGACAAATCACAAACAGCGTGAGACCTATCACTGAGGCTGCTGACCTTGACGGCATCAAACTTAGAGTTCCTGGAATCAAGATGTTTGTGGACCTTTTTGATGTATTGGGAGCAAACCCGACAACAATGAACTTTGCTGAAGTATTCACATCATTGCAACAAGGAACTATCGACGGTCAAGAGAATCCCCTTGACATCATCAAATCTTCAAAATTGGAAGAAGTGCAGGAATATCTTTCACTTTGGAACTATGTATATGACGCTCTTCTCATGAGTGCAAGCACAAAGACTTGGGAAATGCTTACAGATGAAGAAAAAGTTATCTTCCAAGAAGCTGCAATAGAAGCAATGAACTATCAAAAAGAGCAGAACAGAAAGAAAGACGAAGCAAACCTCGCTTACTTGAAAGAGAACATGGAAGTAATTGAAGTTACTCCTGAAAAGATAGCTGAATTCAAGGAATTGGCCCAACCGGTATACGAATCTTATGAAGAGATTATCGGAATGGAACTTCTTGAGATTTTCGGATACGAGAAATAAGAATTATAAAAGAGAGTGTGTATGGACCCTTTATGGGTCCATACGGCTCTTGAATTTGGCAAAGGAGGGTTGACATGAAAAAAGTGATCAATAATTTTGAAGAATATTTTCTGGCTGTAAGCTTGGTAATTATGGTAGTGATTAACTTTGGCAACGTTTTGTCGAGATATTTTATCCACACATCATGGGCTTTCACTGAAGAATTACTGGTTATCCTTTTCGTATGGAATACAATGTTGGCTTCAGCCATGGCATTCAAACATGGATCGCATCTTGGCCTAAGCGTACTGACGGATTTATTCCCAGAGCGATTACAGAAGTATGTTGTTATTTTCGGGGCTATTGTAACAATCGGACTTATGGCACTGCTTGCGCGTTATGGTGTTGACATGGTTGCAAACCAAGTAAAATATAATCAAAGGACACCTTCAATGGACCTGCCTGAATGGGTTGCAGGAATATCTATAACTTTTGGAGCAATTGTAATTATACTCAGAGTTATTCAGGCTACAGTACTGGATTTGAGACAAAAGAAAATAAAAATGCAATTGAAGGAAGGAGGGAAATAAGATGGCGTTGACATTATTCGGAACATTTTTTATTTTGCTTATTTTAAACATTCCAATAGCCGTATCACTTGGACTATCTACAATGATATCTTTGGTTCTAAATGATTTCCCGCTGGCTATGTTTCCTTCAATGATGTATTCGTCGATAGGGAAATTTACACTACTGGCGGTGCCATTTTTTATTTTGGCAGGAATCATTATGGAATATGCAGGAATATCCAAAAGACTCATTAAACTTGCCAATGTATCAGTTGGACACCTCAAGGGCGGCTTGGCCCTGGTTACTGTAATTGTTTCGGTTTTCTTTGCCGCTATTTCAGGCTCGGGACCGGCAACAGTTGCCGCGCTTGGAACAATACTTATTCCTGCAATGGTTACAGCAGGATATGACAAAGGAATGGCTTCCGCCTTGGTTGCCTCTTCCGGCGGAATTGGAATAATCATTCCTCCGTCAATAGCTTTTGTAGTTTTCGGAGTTTTGGCTGAAGTATCTATTGGAAAGCTTTTTATCGCAGGAATTATCCCGGGCTTGCTTGTAGGTTTGGCACTTGTGCTTGCAAGTCTTTATTCGCTCAGAAAAAATAAAAATCTTGTCAAAATGGAAAAAAGTTCGGGCAAAGAGGTTTGGGATGCCTTTAAGGATGCATTTTGGGGTCTTATGACACCCGTCATAATACTTGGAGGAATCTACGGTGGATTCATGACTCCAACCGAAGCTGCAGGCGTTGCAGTTGTTTATGGATTGTTTGTAGGACTCTTTATTTATAAAGAAATCAAATTGGATAAATTGGGCGAGTTGTTCGTCAAAGCATCCATATCTTCAGCAACGGTAATGTTTATAGTTGCCAATGCAAGTGTTTTCGCATGGCTTTTAACTACTGGAAGAATTGCATCCGAGATGGCCGCAGGCCTTCTGGGAATAACGACCAGCAAGATTGGGATTCTTCTCATAATGAATCTTATTTTTCTTGTTGCCGGTTGCTTCATCGACGCTATTTCAGCATTCTATATATTGGTGCCGATCATGCTTCCGATTGTCAATGAGATTGGAATGGACCCTGTTCTGTTTGGTGTATTCATGACAGTCAACCTGGCGATTGGTCTTGCCACACCTCCTGTTGGAATAAATCTTTATGTTGCATGCAATATAGCAAAGATACCACTCAAAGAAATTTCATATAAAGTGTTGCCGTTTATTTTAGCGATGCTTATTGCTCTTATGATGATAACATTCATTCCGCAGATCACTTTGTGGTTGCCAAGTGTAATGGGAATGTAGTGAAATTATTCAAAATCAATTTGTTTCTATATCGAACAAACAAATGCAAAAATCGCAATTTTAGCACTGCTCAAAAACTGAGCGGTGCTAAAATTTTGAGCACACCAACCAAACTGTTGCAA
>CAZAFW010000088.1:0-4935 GCA_964484935.1 uncultured Peptostreptococcaceae bacterium | reverse complement strand
GCCGGAAATATCATCATGCCTCTATCATCTCCTTAAGATTTTTCAGTATTTTGTAGCCTGTATCCCCGCTCTTTTCAGGATGGAACTGGGCGCCTATGACGTTGCCCCTTCTGACAAGGGCAGGAAATTCGACTCCGTATTCGCTTGAAAACACAACATCGTCCGGATTCTTTGGAAGTGCATAGTATGAATGGACGAAGTATACGAATTCTCCCGTCTCGACATTTTTGCCAATGGGGTCTTGCCTTTTTTCAATCAGATTGTTCCAACCCATATGGGGAACCTTGAGGTCAATTTCAAAGCGGACGACATCCCCTTTTAGAAATCCCAGTCCATCCCATTCTCCATCCTCGAAGCTCTTGTCGAATAAAAGCTGCATCCCAAGGCAAATGCCCATCAATATCTTTCCATCCGCCACATTGCGGCGAATGCAGGGAACAAGCCCGGACCGGTCAAGATTTTCAATCGCGTCCCTGAAAGCCCCGACACCCGGCAAGAGTATGGCGTCGCTTCCATCTATCACCGCTTCATCCGATGTTATTTCCGATTCAAGCCCTATGTTGTTGAAGGCTGTTTGAACGTTTTTAAGATTTCCCACTCCATAATCCACTATAGCAATCATTTTATTGCCTCCTATAGGATGCCTTTTGTCGAAGGTATTCCGTCCACCGACCTGTCAATCGAAACGGCTTCTTTTAAAGCCCTTGCAAATCCCTTGAATATGGCCTCGGCCATGTGATGGTTGTTCTTTCCGTAAATGACGGCGGCGTGGAGGGTTATTCCGCTTGAAAGAGCAAACGCCCTGAAAAACTCCTCTATCATTTCCGTTTCCATCGCCCCTATCCTCTCGCAAGTGAAGCTAGCATCGAACACCAGCATGCCCCTTCCGCTTATGTCTACGCAAACCCTGCTTAAGGACTCGTCCATGGGCGTGAACATGGACGAGTATCTTTTTATTCCGCTTTTGTCCCTCAACGCTTCCTTGAAGGCCTTGCCGAGCACTATTCCCGTATCCTCTATCACATGATGGTTGTCCACTTCATAGTCGCCTTCAACCGAAAGGTCCATTCCAAATCTGCCGTGCCTTGCGAAAAGGTTGAGCATGTGGTCGAAAAACCCTATTCCAGTATCAATCCTCACTTCTTCGCATTCATCGACATCAAGTGATAGATAAATCTTCGTTTCCTTTGTTTCTCTTGCAATTTCGCTTTTCCTCATGCAAACGTCCTCCTTATGACTGCCATTACAGTCTCGTTCTCGCTGCGTGAACCGATGCTTATTCGAAGGCAGTCCTCAAGGCGCCCTCCCGAATATTTGCGGACCAGTATCGACTCTTTCTTGAAAGCCCTGTCCAGATTTTCCGCTTGGTCCGTTTTAAGCAATATGAAATTGCTTTTGGTCGGGAAAACTTTCAATTCTTTTATTTTCAAAAGCTCTTCAAGCATTCTCTCCCTTTCGGCTTTTATGGCTTCTATGTTTCTGTTTATGAATGAAGAATGCGCAAGGACTTCCCTTCCAAGCCTTTGCGATATACGGTTCAAGTTGTAAGGAGGTTTGATTGCCTTGACAACTTCCATTATGGGTCCGCCTGTTATTATATAGCCCAATCTCAGTCCCGCCAATCCAAAGGCTTTGGACAAAGTCCTCATTATTATGAGATTCTCCCAGTCATCCACCTCGTCTACCATGGACTCCCCTGCAAACTCGATATACGCTTCGTCAAGCACAAGTATGGATTTTGTTTCTCTCAGTATGCGTCTGATTTGTTTTTTTTCGAGTATGTTGCCGGTCGGATTGTTTGGATTGCATAAAAAAATCAGTTTCGCGCCAGACTCGTTCGCTTTTGCTATCAATTCATCGACATCTATGTCAAAAGCCTCGTCCGTTTCAATTTCCAGATAGGACCCGCCCGACACACGGGTCGAAATTCCATACATTCCAAAGGTAGGACTGTGCGAAAGGACCGCTTCCCCCGGATTTACAAAGGCGTCTATTATGATTTTTATCAATTCATCGGAACCGTTGCCGCAAAGTATCTTTTCGGCCGAAACTCCAATGAAGCCCGAAATTGCAGCCCTTAATTCGGACGCTTCGCTGTCCGGATACCGGTTTATATCCTCTTTCATTACATTTTTCCATATTTCAGGCATTATTTCGTCGAATATGTTGCTGTTTGATTCATTTGCATCTATCTTGATGTCGTATCTGCTGTTGTCGACCTGGTATGCCTTCATTCCCTTTATTGTTTCTTTTACCATTTTCTCAATCATCGCAATCAAACCTCACTTTTATAGAATTGGCATGGGCTGTAAGCCCCTCCCTTTGTGCAAATTTCATTATCTTGCTCTTGTTTTTTTCCAATGATTCCTTCGAATATTTTATATAGCTTGTCCTTTTCATGAAATCATACACACCCAAGGCAGAAGAAAAGCGCGCCGTTCCAGATGTAGGCAATGTATGGTTTGGACCGGCAAAATAGTCGCCTACCGGTTCGGGCGAATAAGACCCCAGAAATATTGCCCCGGCATTTCTGACCAGCGCCACATAGGCGTCAGGATTCTCGAGCATTATTTCCAAATGCTCAGGAGCAACCTCGTTTGCAATTTCGAAAGCCTGGCCAATGTTTTCTGTCACGAATATGAATCCATTGTCCCTGACTGAGGTCTCCGCTATTTGGCGTTTTTGCAAAAGCCCCGCCTGCCTCGCTACGGCTTCGGCGACTTTTTCAGCAAGTTTTCCGGACGGAGTCGCCAAAATGACTCCTGCAAGCTCGTCGTGTTCTGCCTGCGAGAGCAGATCCGCCGCAATGAATTCGGCATTCTGCTTTTCGTCGGCTATTATGAAAATCTCGCTTGGACCCGCCATCATGTCTATTGCAACCGTTCCAAAGACCGCCTGTTTTGCTCTTGCCACGTAAATGTTGCCCGGCCCGGTGATCTTGTCCACAGGATTGATTGTCTCTGTGCCGTATGCGAGCGCGGCAATAGCCTGGGCTCCTCCGACCTTGTAGATTTCTTCAATGCCCGCAACATGGGCTGCGGCAAGTATGTCGGGGTTCACTCCGCCTTGGCGGTCCGGCGGCGTAACCATTGCAATACTGGGTACTCCCGCAACTTTTGCCGGTATTGCATTCATGAGAACAGTGGAAGGATAAGCGGCTTTTCCTCCCGGAATGTATATTCCCACTCTGGACAAAGGCATTATTATTTGGCCGAGAACCGTTTTGTCCCCGTTTTCGAACATCCACGTTTCCTCTTTTTGATTCTCATGGTAATTTCTTATGTTTTGAGCTGCTTCCTTTAAAATTTCTAGAAATTCGGGATCCGTTCCATTTACCGCTTGCTCTATTTCTTTCTTTTCAACCTTCAGGCCGGCCAGCTTGACCTTGTCGAATATTTCAGTATATGAATATAGCGCAGAATCGCCTTTTCTTCTCACTCGACCTATTATCTGCCCCACTTTTTGATCTATGTCCCTAAAATCGTCCTTCCCTCTCCTGAGAAGGCCGCGCACGGTCTCTTGAACCGAATCCCCACACGCCTGGATTATTTTCATTCGAATCGCCTCTCCTTTAGAACATTTTCAATCTTTTCTATTATGCTGTCTATTTCACCGCTTTTGGTTTTCAAACTGACCTTGTTGACAATCAATCTTGCGCTTATGTCGAATATTTCCTCCAGTATGACCAATCCGTTTTCCTTGAGAGTTTTGCCGCTCTCGACTATGTCGACAATGACATCCGAAAGTCCCATTATAGGTGCAAGCTCGACGGACCCATTGAGCTTTATGACTTCGGTTGGAATGCCTTTTTTGTTATAGTATTCCTTTGCGGAATTTGAAAACTTGGTGCCTATCTTGAGTTTCTTTTTTTTGTTGAATTCCTGATTTTCGTAACCCGCTACACAAAGCTTGCAGATTCCTATTCCCAAATCGGCAACTTCATAGACATTGACCTTGTTTTCCATGAGAACATCCTTTCCCACCACACCAATGTCAGCCGCCCCTTTTTCAACATATACAGGGACATCCCACGGCTTTACGAATATCATCCTCAGCCTTCCAGTCTTGTCTTGAAAAATAAGCTTCCTGCTTTTTTCCTCATAGTCGGGAAACTCTATTCCCGCCTCTTTCATTATCGCTATTGCCTCCCTGGCCAGACGGCCCTTTGCCAAAGCTATCTTTATCTTGTCCATTCCAAAACCCCCATCAGAATTTCTTCATTTCCGCAGGCTCGTTAATGAGCTTTGCATAGTTTTTAACGTTGTATGTCTTAACAGCCTTGTCGGCAGTCCTTCTCACGGTTATTTTGTCGCCTATGAATTCGACCATGTGCTCGGCATTCCTGAAGCCCGCATTGAATATCTGAAACTGCAGGTCGTTTTGAAAGATATCCATTTCCACAATCATTTCGTTCCTTCTCATGCTTTCAGCCAAAGCTTGCGCCGAAACCATATTTGCGTCGGAACACACCATGTAGAAATCAGTATGGCAGTCATATGCCTGGTTTATGTCATAGATGTTCATTGCTTCTATCAACTGATCGACATTGAAACCGAATCCGCAGGCGGGCTTGCCTTCTCCGAATTGCTCCATCAGCTTGTCGTATCTGCCTCCAGCCAAAAGCACCCTTCCATAATTGCTTACATAACCCTTGTATATCACTCCTGTATAATAATTGAACTGATTGGTGAATCCCAGGTCAAAAAAGATGTATTTCTCCATTCCCTGCGCCTTGAGCACCTCGTAAACGGCTTTGAGGTTTTCAAGCGAATTCCTCATTTCTTCATTCAATATTACATCTTCGGCACGCGAAAGCACATCTGACGGCTTTCCATACAATCTTGGCAGCTTTATTATCGCATTTTTTACGTTTTCATCTATTTGCAATCTGTCCAGATAGAGCGAGAGCTCGCTGTAATTCTTGTCTTCTATGAA
>CAZAFW010000087.1:0-4984 GCA_964484935.1 uncultured Peptostreptococcaceae bacterium | reverse complement strand
ATAATAAGCGGGAATTAGCAGGGACAGCCAGAGACCAGTGAAAAAGTTTGACTTTTCACCGGTCTCTGGCTGTCCCTTTTGATTTGAATTTAGTCAAGGTAGAGCTTTGAAACCTGATGTAGATTCCTTGGTCTTTTGATTATGGGCGTGGGATCTTTCTCGTAGACATTAAGCTGGTCTTCAAAGGATTTTCTCGTCTTGTCTTGATAGAGAACACCCAAGGGGTATTTGTCCAGTTTCATGGCGTGCTGCATGGCAACTTGAAAATCTTTTCTGTCATAGCTGTCATCGACATAATAGGTGTTATTTTTGAACCATGAGAATGTATTTACCTTATTGAAGGAAACGCATGGGTGGAAAATATCAACCAAGGCATACCCGTGATGGTTGATTGCTTCTTTGATTATGGATTTTGTCTGTTCCACATCGCCGGAAAATGCTCTAGCCACAAAGGTGGCGCCAAGGCATAGGGCCACCGCTATTGGATTGAAGGGTGTATTGCTGACGCCGTTGACCTGGACCGGTGTGACAAAGCCCGTGGGACTTGTAGGCGACGCCTGCCCTTTTGTCAGGCCATAAACCATATTGTTGTGGACGATATGGACAATGTCCGGATTCCGGCGGATGTTGTGGATGAAATGATTGCCTCCCTCGCCATACATGTCGCCATCGCCGCCTTCAGCAATGACAATCAATTCGGGATTGACTGATTTAATAGCCACGGCCACCGGCAATCCCCTGCCATGAAGCCCGTTGAAATAATTGGTATTGATGTATTGGGGCATTTTAGCCGCTTGGCCTATCCCAGACGACATAGCCACTTTTGCGGGAGGGATGTCAAGCTCCTTAAGGGCAGATAAAATGGCATCCCTGATCATAAAGTTGCCGCAGCCCGGGCACCATGCCATGTCTTTTTTTTCCTTGAATTCGTAAGGATTTATTTTATTTGACATTAGAATACCTCCTTCAAGAAGCGGGTAACTTCCTCTATTGTGAATGGGGCGCCGTTGTATTTCAGCAATCTTTCATCTGCTTCAATGGAAAGATGAAGTTTAAGCAGATCCGCCAGCTGACCTCTTGCATTATTTTCAATCACGGCGACTTTAATACCCTCCGAGGCAAAGGCTTTTATGCTTTTGTGAAGAGGGAATACTTCTTTGATATGCAGAAAGGCCGTTTCTGAAACAGAATCGCTTTCAATGGCTTCCTTCACCACGCCATAGGTGGAACCCCAGCCAATAATCAACTTCTTGTAATTTTTGGGTCCGACCAGTTCCGGCGGGATGTAATCCTGAAGAATCAGTTTTTCTTTTGCAAGCCGCTTGTCATTCATTTTAATCCGAATATTGAAATCTTCGGTTATGGTTCCTTCCTCATCATGCTCGTCGCTGTCGCATTTTACGAGACCGTCTCCGAATCCGGGAATGGACCTTGGACTGATGCCGCTTTCGGTGAATTTGTAGCGCAGATAGTTTTTATCCGAAGAAACCACAAAGGATTTCAAGGCTTCTTGGTCGAGCGTTACAGGAGCTATGGGCGCTTTACTGTCCAGATAGTATTGGTCGCTTAGTATAAAGACAGGAACCTGAAGCTTGTCTGCAAGATAAAAGGCGCGTTGAGTCAAAAGGATGCCTTCTTCAAGAGTTCCGGGAGCCAGTACGATTCGCGGGAATTCACCGTGTCCGGCATAGACAACCAGATGAAGGTCGCCTTGTTCGGTCCTGGTGGGGAGTCCGGTACCCGGGCCGGGCCGTTGGGCCAAGTGGACGACCGCAGGTGTTTCTGTGATGCCTGCCAGCGACAGGGCTTCTTCCATAAGGGCAAAGCCGCCGCCTGATGTGGTCGCCATGCCTCTCGCACCCGCATACCAGGCGCCGATTACCATGTTGAGAGCTGCAATTTCATCTTCAGCCTGTTCTACGATTACATCGAAGGCATTGCCTTTGCTTGCAAGAAACTGAAGAACACCAGTTGCGGGGGACATGGGGTAAGAGGCAATATAGTTGACGCCTCCTGCCAAAGCTCCAATTGCAATGGCTTCGCTTCCGTTGATGATTTTATGCTCTTTGACATCATAGGAGGTCTTCACCGTGTTGACATGGCTGAATTTGCGGCCTTTTTCATAGCCCGATTCGTAGGCCATGCGGTTGCCCTTGAGGACATTTTCGGATTTGCCGCCGAATTTTTTGGCTAACAAATCTTTTCCCGAGTCTTTATCAAGGCTTAGCAGGCCGCTGATAAATCCAAAGATGACCGTGTTGCCATAGAGGCTATTTCCTGCTTCTTTTGCAAGTGCTCCGATTGAAAGGGTTTCATAGGGCTTTCCCAAAGAAGACTTGACGCTTTCAGGAAGAAAATCAATTTCGCCAAAAACCAAAGTATTATCCGTAACTCTTTCTGAAATACGATCATAGGCATGGTCGTTCAGCAGAAAGAGAAGGTCGATTTTATCCTTGAAGGCATAGACCTTATTGGATGAAATTCTAATTTCGACAGTATTGTTGCCTCCGCGGACCCGGCTCATGACTTCGGGCGTACTGAACACATGATATTGAAGCTTTGCTGCATTTACTATAAGTGTTTCGATTGTTTTCAGACCTTGCCCGGCTTGGCCGGACAAGACCAGTGTTAAGGATGATATCATAAGGCGCCTCCTTTTAGGATCGTTTCGCAAGGGTATCTGAGCAGCCTTGTATCTACTCTTTTGTTTCTTGATACCCAATTGAAAGGCCGTGTCTATAATAAATGGAGAAAAATTTTGAAAACGCGAGAGAAGCAGGGGGACGGGCTTGTTGCTTGAAGCGGGGCGGAAAAGATCTTTTCGGTTTTGCAATGATTTGCCGCAGTAGTATACTTGAAGTGGAAGTATGTTTGTAATTATTAAAACCAATTATTGAATAAGGAGAAGAAAATGGTTAAAGTTGGTCTAATCGTCAATCCAATAGCAGGCATGGGAGGAAAAGTTGGTTTAAAAGGCACCGATGGAGAAATGTATAAAAGGGCAGTAGAGCTTGGAGCGGAGCCGACAACCTCAGATAGAATAGTTAATGTATTGAAGCTGGTGAAACGAAAAGACCTGTATTTCATAAGCGGGCCCGGCAAAATGGGCGAAGACTATTTGAAGGAATTTGATTTCGAATATGAAGTCATAGGTGAAATCAACAAAGAAACCAGTGGAGAAGATACCAAGAATATTGCCAAACTTTTGGTGGATAATAAAGTTCACGCGATAATCTTTGTAGGGGGAGACGGGACAGCGAGAGATGTGTTGGATGCGGTAGGAACTGACGTGCCTGTAATTGCAATACCGTCCGGCGTAAAGATGTTCAGTTCTGCGTTTGTGCTTTCTGCAAACGCCGCAGCCGAAATGATTGATACTTTTGGCGATGATTTTTTAGAGAAAGAAGTTCTGGATATTGATGAAGACGCATTTAGAGGAAACATATTGGATGCTAAGTATTACGGAACGGTACTGGTGCCGAACATAGAAAAATTGCTGCAAGGAAAGAAAGCGGCATCAAATGTTAAAGGAAGGGCAGTGGATAAGAAGAAAGAAGCGGCTAAATACATAATAGAAAACATGGAAGACGATTTTTTGTATATACTGGGCCCTGGGACAACGGTAAAAGAAATTACAGATCGACTGGGTGTTTCTAAGACCTTGCTTGGAGTAGATGCTTTGTTTAAGAATGAAATAGTAGGACAGGACGTAGGAGAAAAGGAATTATTGAAACTGGTTGATAAATACAAAATGGCTAAGATAATTGTAACCCCAATAGGCGGAAATGGATTTATATTTGGAAGAGGAAGCAGGCAAATATCGTCTGAAGTTTTAAAAAAAGTAGGCAAAGAAAACATCATAATAGTAAGCACTATAGACAAAGTCGGGAGTCTTGAATGTCTTCGTATTGATTCCGGAGATTATGAAGTTGACGAAAGTATAAAAGGCAGCATAGATGTTATCATAGATTACAAGGAAGAAATAATAATGGAGGTAGTGTGTTGATAGATTTAAGCGCTAATGAAAGTCCTTATGAGCATATGGAAAAAGAATTTAAATTTACAAACAAAGACTTGAACAGGTATGTAAGCCATACTGAACTTGAAGCAATGTTAAAGGAGCTTTCAGCATACACGGGTTGCGGTCAAAAGCATATATTTGTCGGCCCGGGTACGGACTATCTTATTCAAAAGATTCTTCTCAATAATTTTATGGACAGAAGCCTGGTTATACTGAATCCCAACTTCTATGGATTTACATCTTTTGCAAAAAAGCTGAACATGAAAATCAAGAGAATACAGCTAAAACCACCCGAATTTAAAATAGACTGGGCCGGCATGGGAATCGAGAAGAGTATTATTGTTGTCGATAATCCCAATAATCCAACAGGAAAGCTAATGATTGATAAGGATGAGCTTGAGAAGTTGTTGGTGGACAACATAGTAATAATTGATGAGGCAGGCTTTGAGTATTCAGATTCTACTTTCGCAGATATGGTAAAAGACTGTGGAAATCTTTGCATAACAAGGACCTTGGACAAGGCGTTTGGCTTAGCGGGACTTAAGGTGGCTTACATGCTGGTCGGCCAAGCCATTTCCGACAAACTAAACAAAGGGGCGGACATCAACAGGCCGGCTCTTACCATAAGCACTGAAGCCATAAGGAATAGACAATACATGTTAGATACGGTAGGCAATACCTTGGCAGAAAAAAGAATTCTTTCAAAAGAACTCGAAAAGCTGGGATTTAAAGTGTATGAAAGTCAAGCTAATTACCTTATGGCATATACGGAAGTTAAAGATCTTGGCCTAAAGCTCAAGAGCAAAGAAATCCTCATAGGCGACTTGTCGGAAACATGGTTAAGGGGATACTACAGAATTTCTGTGGGCAATGGGAAAGAAAATGCGGCGCTGATTAATGAGTTGAAGGCAATTACAATCACTGGAACCCAATAACTTGTCTTGCGTAAAAGACTCTATAGTG
>CAZAFW010000086.1:0-5048 GCA_964484935.1 uncultured Peptostreptococcaceae bacterium | reverse complement strand
TCAAGGATAGACATAATTTTTGTCGGGATAATTGTAATAGGAACTTTGGGTTGCGGAATAGATTATTTTTTCTTGAAAGCGACCAATAGACTCTTGATGTGGGAGGGTGGAAATCATGACAGGGATAAAAATCAGGAACTTATCAAAGATTTTTATGCTTAAAAACAAGGAAGTGCCGGTTTTTGAGGGGATGGATCTTTTTGTGGAAAAACAAAGCTTTGTAACTGTTGTTGGAAAGAGCGGCTGCGGGAAAACGACGCTTTTGAGAATCTTATGCGGGCTTGAAGAAAAAAGCGGAGGAGAAGTCTTGTATATAGAAAATGGTAGAGAATGCGGGAAATGCCCCAAAATGTCCATTGTGTTTCAAGAACCGCGCCTTATGCCATGGCTGACCGTAAAACAAAACATGGCTTTTTCACTCGAAAACGAAAAAGACAGCAAAAAAGTCGAAAGCACCGTAAACAAATATCTTGAAATCCTGGGTTTGGATGGGTTCAAAGACGCATATCCGAGCCAGATATCAGGAGGCATGGCGCAAAGGGCCGCATTGGGAAGAACTCTTTGTTACGAGCCAGATGTAATACTGATGGATGAGCCCTTGGGAGCGCTTGACGCATACAATCGAAAAATTCTGCAAGACGAATTGATCCATATTTTCAATACGTGCAAAAAAACAATAGTATTTGTCACACATGATATTGAAGAGGCTCTTTATCTGGGTCAAAGACTAATTGTTATAGATGATGGAAAAATAATGGAAGATATTGACATTAAGGAAAACTATCCAAGGGACATTCACTCGGCGAAGTTTTCAAGACTAAGGGAAAAAGCCATGAACACCATCATGGATTCCAAGAATAAATTAGCTGTGGCACAATGAAAACATTATCGCAAAAGATCGCAAAAGGGGGAGAAACATTTAAAACCGGTATGAATTGAAACTATCAGGGGAAAAGGAGGATTTTATGAAAAAATTATCATTTTTTATGGCAGTTCTTGTTATGGCGATGGCTGTTTTGTCTGCTTGTGCAAGCGGTGCAGGTGATTTGGCTGAAGTTCCGAAAAAAGAAAAGGTCAATATCTCCTATGTTAAATTGCCGCTCAATGTGCCATCAATAGTTGAAAAAAATGAGATGCTTTTTGAAGATGCATTTGGAGAAGAGGGTATTGAGGTGATTTTTCCAGAAATAACCCAAGGCTCCAAAATGACTCAAGCTCTCGCGTCAGGCTCGTTGGATTTTTGCAATGCCCTGGGAGGCACTTCTGCTATTCTTGCCGCGGCGAATGGCGTGGATGTTAAAATAATTGGAATTTACAGCAGGGCTCCAAAGGCTTTTACAATCATGGCCAAGGATGATTCGATAGTTGGGATAAAAGACTTGAAAGGGAAAAAAATAGTTGGGCCAAAGGGGACGATCCTTCATCAATTGCTTTTAGGGGCATTGGTGGAAAACGGAATGAAAATGGACGATGTTGAATTCATAAACATGGGGATAGGAGACGCAATGGCAGCTCTTTCTTCCGGAAACGCAGATGCGGCATTGGTTGCGGGACCTGCTGTTACTATTGCACTCGAAAACGGAAACAGGGTTATTGAGACTGGTGAAGGGCTTCTGGACGCTACAATCGTAATCGCTACAAGCGGTGAAATGATTGAAAAGTATCCCGAGGTTGTCGATACATATATGGACGTGCATGCAAAAAGTCTCGAATATATGGAGAGCAATCCTGAAGATACCTTCGCAATGACGGCTGAAGAGACCAACATAGATGTTGAAGCAGTAAAAACTATGTTTGCATGGTATGATTTCAGCCCGCAAATAAGCGAGAGAGATATAGAAGATTTGGTTAAGACACAAGAATTTCTTATCGAAAACGGCATGCTGGAAAGCAAAATAGATATTGAGGACATAATAGTCGATATGGCGGTAAAATAGCAATATCAATGAAAAGGCAATACTGCCATGGCCGGATGATATCTCCCCTATCCGGCCATGGATTTTTATTTTTGAACAATAAATAAAAAAGGTTGACAAAAAATCAATCATAGTTTAAAATCTTCATAAATAATAAATATGATGGCGTTGAAGGGAAGAGTAGTCCATTTTGGTAGTAATAGAGAGCTGATGACGGTGGAAAATCAGTACGGATCAATGGATGAAGAACCTCCCCGAGTCGCTGACCGAAAGCTATTGAGCGAGTAGATTCAGCCGTAACCGGTGCGTTAAACCGGTAGATATCGACAAAACATGTCTGTATTGAAATGAGCCGGGTCTTTAGACCAAATTGGGTGGCACCGCGCAAGTACAAACCTGCGTCCCTTTGAAACAAACAAAGAGGACCGGGTTTTTTTGTTTTTGAAGAAAAGGAGTGTGATAATATGGGCGATTCAATGAAAGGCATGAAAAGAACTCACTATTGCGGGAAGTTGACAGAGAACAATATTGGGGAAACTGTCACGGTAATGGGATGGGTTAAGAGACGAAGGGACCTTGGCGGAGTCATTTTTATCGATTTGCGGGATGTTTCAGGAATTGTGCAGGTTGTATTAGACGCGGGAAGCATTGGAAATGAAAATTTCGCAAAAGGCGAATCTATAAGGAATGAATATGTGGTGGCTGTTTCAGGCAGGCTGGAAAGGCGTGACGAAGAAACTGTAAACATGAACCTGCCGACAGGCACAATAGATGTGAGGGCGACAGAGCTTCGCATTCTCAACAAGTCAAAGACGCCCCCCTTCATTATCGACGAATATGTGGATGTGAGGGAAGAATTGAGGCTCAAGTACAGATATCTTGATTTGAGAAGGGCAGAAATGCTTGACAACCTTAAAACGAGGCAGTCAGTGCTTTCTTCAATAAGAAATTATTTTGAGCAGAAAGATTTCATGGAGATAGAAACCCCTATTCTTACAAAGAGTACACCGGAGGGGGCAAGGGATTACCTTGTTCCCAGCAGGGTTTCGAAGGGGACTTTTTATGCATTGCCGCAATCCCCCCAAATATACAAGCAATTGCTTATGGTTTCAGGTGTCGACAAGTATTATCAAGTGGCAAAATGCTTCAGGGACGAAGATTTAAGGCGTGACCGTCAGCCTGAATTCACCCAGGTAGATATGGAAATGAGTTTTGTCGATCAAGAGGATGTAATAGGAATACTTGAAGAATTGTTTGCGAAAATTTTGAAGAAGACGAAGGGAATAGATATTAAGATGCCTTTCCCGAGAATGACCTATGAAGAAGCAATGGACAAGTATGGATTCGATAAGCCGGATTTAAGATTCGATATGCCTATGGTTGACTTAACCGAAATAATGGAGGTATGCAGCTTTGAGGTATTCCGAAAAGTAGTTGACCGTGGAGGAATAGTAAAAGGCCTGTGTATAAAAGGCGGAAATGAATTGACAAGGACTCAAATAGAGCAGCTTACGAAAAAGGCATTTGAGTTCGGGGGCAAAGGAATGGCATGGATTGCAATTGAGCCCGATGGAAGTTTGAGGTCTGTCCTTACCAAATATTTTTCAGAAGAAGACATGGTAAGAATCATTGCGAAATTAGAGGCCAAACCAGGAGACATGATAGTATTCAGCGCCGACCAGAAAGAAAAGGCAAGAAATATTCTTGGCAACCTCCGGCTTGAAATCGCCGATTTGCTGGATCTTAGGGATAAAGACAAGTTTGCGTTTGCGGTTGTCACTGATTTTCCCTTGCTTGAATGGTCAGAGCAAGAAAAACGATACGTTGCAATGCATCACCCATTCACAATGCCCAACGACGAAGACATTGAACTCCTTAAAAGCAAGCCTGAAGATGTCAGGGCAAAATCCTATGATGTTGTATTGAACGGAATAGAGCTGGGAAGTGGAAGCATAAGAATCCATCAAAGCGAAATACAGTCAAAGATATTTGAACTTTTGGGTTTTGAATCAGAAGAGGCAAAGGACAGGTTCGGATTTCTTCTAAAGGCATTCGATTACGGGACGCCTCCCCACGGAGGGTTTGCATTCGGCCTTGACAGGCTGATAATGATGATTGCGGGAGCTCCTAACATCAGAGAGGTAATAGCTTTTCCAAAATTGAGGGACGCGTCGTGTCCAATGATAGAAACACCCTCGAAGGTTGCTGCAGATCAGCTGATGGAACTTGATCTTCTGGTTGCGCTTTCCGAAATAGCAGATGACGGAGGAGAAAAGGCAATAGCTGAGGAAATGCTTGAGCACATAGCAAATCTTGCCAAACTCAACGTTGAAGATGATGAAAGATCCGAGTTGGCAAAGAACCTGACTGACATAATCGATTTTGCAAATCAATTGAATTCGGTTGAAATGGGAGATGTGGATCCTCTTTCCTATATCATTGACAACAACAATGTGTTTAGAAAAGACCAAGTAAAACCTTCTTTGTCGGTTGAGGAAGTTTTAAAGAACGCTTCGATTAAAAAAGGTGATTATTTCTATGTGCCTAAAAGCATATAGAGAAAACAGGGTGTAAGGAGGGGTGGAAAATGAAAATTATTGACATGGATATAATGACAATGAGAAAGGCACTATTGTCAAAAGAAATATCTTCTGTTGAAATAACAAAAGAGTATCTCTCAAGCATAAATGAAAGAGACAGGGACATATCTGCCTATTTATATGTTGACAATTTGAATGCATTGAAAAAATCTGAGAAAATAGACAAAAAACTTTCGAACGGGGTGGATGTTGGAGTGCTTGCAGGCATTCCGACGGCATTGAAAGACAATATTTGCACTATCGACATGCCGACTACTTGCGGTTCGAGAATGCTTGAAAAATATAAATCGCCGTTTAATGCAAGCGTCGTGGAGATTCTTGAGGATTCTGACGCAGTAGTGCTTGGAAAACTTAATATGGACGAGTTCGCAATGGGTTCGACTACAGAAAACTCCTATTACCAGAACACGAAGAATCCGCACGACTTTTCAAGAGTCCCTGGAGGAAGCTCCGGAGGGTCGGCTGCTGCTGTCGCGTCTAAACAGGCATTGTTCGCTTTGGGCTCCGATACAGGCGGGTCCATTAGGCAACC
>CAZAFW010000085.1:0-5132 GCA_964484935.1 uncultured Peptostreptococcaceae bacterium | reverse complement strand
TCTTTCGTATTTAGCTTTTCCCATTTCTTTTCGTCCTCCTTTATTTGGTTGATTTGCTTATTTATTTGGAGCCCATGAGCGGATTCGAACCGCTGACCTACGCCTTACCATGGCGTTGCTCTACCTTCTGAGCTACATGGGCACTTAAATCGATCTCATTTCCAGAAACTTTTCCAGTTTCCTCTTGACCCTCTGAAGCGCATTGTCAATTGATTTTATGTGCCTGTTGAGCAAAACGGCAATCTCCTGATATGACTTTCCCTGCAAATAGTAGGAAAGCACCTGAAGTTCCAGCTTACTTAGTATCTCGCCGATTTTTTCCTCTATGTTGCTTACCTCCTCCCTGGAGATAATCAATTCCTCAGGATCGGTGATTCTTGCCCCCGTCAAAATATCCAAAAGAGTCCTGTCGGAATCTTCGTCATAAATCGGCTTGTTCAGTGAAACATAGGAGTTGAGCGGTATATGCTTTTGTCTTGTCGCGGTTTTAATTGCAGTTATTATTTGCCTTGTTATGCAAAGCTCCGCGAAAGCCCTGAAAGAAGATATTTTGTCGGCCCTGAAATCCCTTATTGCCTTAAACAGCCCGATCATACCTTCTTGTATGATGTCCTCTTTGTCGGCTCCTATAAGAAAATACGACCTTGCCTTTGCTCTTACGAAATTCTTATATTTCTTGATAAGAAAATCCTGAGCATACAAATCGCCGTCCCTTGCGCATTCGACTATGTTCTCGTCTTCCATGCACTCATATTCGGGATACGCTATGCTTTTCGCTTTAGTGAATTGTTCCATGAAATGCACGCCCCCCGATTTTGATAACGGTACTATTATAACTTGCATCATTTAAAATATCAAGCATCAATCTACTTTTTTCCCCATTTGTCCAAAGCATCAAGAATTTCCCTGTCAATCGAATCAGCCAGAAAAGATTTGGCCTTTTCCTTTACGCGAATTTTCGAATCGATTTTCCTTTTTGCCCTGTCCATTTCCAGGCGCAATTCCCTTGACGACATTCTTGATGCGCCTTTTCCCAATATGAATTGCTGCTCCGCTCCGTCCGATGTGGCGACCGTCACAATGTTCTTGCGGCTGGCTGTAAGTTCGGCTGTCCTTTTCTCGATATAAGAATCCGCTGTCTGATGCACCTTCGTGTAAAAAATGTTGACATTATTTATTTTCTGCATTTTCGCCATCTTGCTTTTAGTTCGGTAGGCATCGAAAACAACCTCTATTGACGTTCCGGTAAACGCTCCGTATTCCGACAATTCCTCTATGAGCATATCCCTTGCCGACGCGAGGTTTTCCATTCCGGCAGCACTGAGTTTTTTCCAATCGTTGATTACATTGTACCCGTCGACGATGAGAATCCTATTTTGCTTCATGACCCTGAATCCCGCTGCCTGCGGACTTCATACATTAAAACGGAAGCTGAAACCGATGCATTCAGTGAATTGACCTTGCCTTCCATGGGAATCCTTACCAAAAAATCGCACTTTTCCCTTACCAGCCTGCTTATTCCCTGCCCCTCGTTTCCAATCACCAATGCGGTATTGCCCTTGTAATCTTCATTGTAATACAATTTGTCGCCGTTCATGTCGGCTCCAGTCACCCATATCCCGTTTTCCTTCAATTTTTCTATGGTTTTGACAATATTCACCACTTTGCATACAGGAACGTACTCGACGGCTCCGGCCGATGTCTTTGCAACAATCGGGGTAAGCGTAGCCGATCGGCGCTTTGGAATGATTACGGCATCCACTCCGGACGCGTCGGCAGTCCTGAGAACCGAACCAAGGTTGTGAGGATCCTGTATTTCATCAAGCAAAACAAGAAATGCCGGCGTTTCTCTTTCCCTTATAATGTCCAGCAAATCGTCCAGTTCCAAGTATGAATGGGCCGAAACTTTCGCCAATATTCCCTGATGGGCACGGCTCTCCGACATTTCATCTATTTTCTTTCGATCCACGAACGAAACAGGTATCTTCTTTTCTTTTGCAATATCGAGTATGTTCTTGACATTGGCGCTCTTGCCGCCTTTTGCAATATATATCTTGTCTATTGTACGGCCCGAAGCAAGAGCTTCCTCAACCGGATGCCGCCCCTCGACATAAGCTTTCTCTTCACTCATAAAGCACCTCTTCACACCAAGTTTTCATATTTTAGCTTGACCTCGTCCATCATCCCGCAACTCATCGAACCTTCAGGGCAAGGGCCTTTTATGCAAGATGGTCCTGATTTCTCGAAAATGGTCGGAGCCACGCGCTTAACACATTTCAGCATTTCGTCCGCCACAGAATGTATCTCCCACTGCGCCCTGTTGCAGCATCTCTGTTCAAAGAAATGAATGAGCGTCCTTGCATTCATGGTAACAACAATCTTCGTCTCGCATGCGTTCGGAAAAACAAAACGTGCATCTTCGATGGCTTTCTTTTCCATTGCCCCCATCTGCCTTTTTGTCATTTCCCCTGTCCCTTTTGCATACGAATCATAAAGAAGCCCTGAAATCTTTTTGTATGCATTGCGGCTGCTTTCCATTGCTTCCTCGAATACAGCAAGCGCTTTGGGGTTTTCGGATATCGCCGGCGGAACAATATAATTGAAGTCTTCGGTCTTTACATATCTCTGGGACTGCTGAGAATACGACGCTATACGGTGTCTTACTAGCTGGTGAGTGCATACGCGGCTTATTCCTTCTATCCCAAAAGTGAAGGATACATGTTCTATTGGAGACATGTGCCCCATCTTCATCAGTATCCTTATGAACTTTTCAGCGCTTCCATCCTCAAGCTTTTCCATTATCTCAGACACACCAACAGGCGAATAGCAAAGTTTGGCTGCTGATGCAACAACTTTTTCAGGTTCAGGTGTATACTGAATCAACTCAACTCTCATATCATTCCTCCTCTTGTCCATTTTCCATAGTTATGGAAAAATCCCCATACGGCAAAATCCAGAAAATATATTTCCTTACCCTTGCAGTATAATTCCCGCCAAAC
Source organism: uncultured Peptostreptococcaceae bacterium (assembly GCA_964484935.1). Lineage (GTDB taxonomy): Bacteria > Bacillota > Clostridia > Peptostreptococcales > BM714 > BM714. The sequence goes on along the minus strand of CAZAFW010000085.1, from coordinate 2,133 downwards.
TCTACTAAGCGCTTTTCATCCCTGTCCACTATAATTGTCGAAGCTTCCTCGTTTGTCTTTTTGATTCTTACAATTTTATAAGACAGCACATCTGTTTTGTTCAGAGCCCATTTTTCACGGCTTTCTATTGTTTGCTCAACATATTGACTAAATTCATTTTCTTCCAGATTCAAATCGTCCACACCATCGATAAAAAGCGATTTGACCGTCAAAAGCAGGAACATCGCAACTATTGCGACCGCATAGCTCCTTTCCCTTTTCCCCATTGGTCACCGCCCTTCCAAGGCATCTTCTACAAAAGCTATTGAAGCCTCAACTATTTCCTTTATTCGATCGAAATTGCCATGCAAATGGTGGTATCCTATCAAAGCCTCAAAGCCTGTGGCGTATTTGTAATCCGAAAGAGCAGCATTCTTGGGTATTGTATTTGACTTTTGGTTGCGTCCCCTTTTTACAATGCCCCATTCCTTATCGGAAAGAATCCCTCTTATCGCGTGGACCGTGGCCGCTTGAGCCGATGCCTTAACATAGCGGGTCGCAAATCTATGCAATTTGTTTACGTTTCCCCTGTGTTTTTCAATCAAGTGGGTTCTAATATGCGACTCGAATACGGCATCCCCCATATAGGCAAGTACAAGCGGCGGGTAAGTTCTTTCCTTTCCGTTTTCCATAAATTCTACCGCCTTTTCCATTTTACGCCTTGCGGAGTATCTTCAAGCACAATACCCTGCTCGCTCAGCTTGTCCCTTATTTCATCGGCCAACGAATAATTCTTTTCTTTCCTGGCAAGTTGCCTTTGGTCGATGAGTTCCTGTATGTCCGCATCAAGCAATTCATCCTGCTTCTCCAGGAATCCCAAAACTCCGCTGAGCTCTACGAATTTATTCAAAATCTTTTCAACAAATTCTTTCGAGCTGTTTCCGTCCAGTTCGGAGTTTATGTGTTTTGAAAGTTCGAATATCGCCGCCAATGCGTCGGCTGTATTCATGTCGTCATCCATCGCTGCAACAAATTTAAATTTGTGGGAATCCATTTCCTGCAATGCTCTCTTTTCTTCTTGTTGCATTTCAACCCTAACCGCATGCTCCAATATGTGCTCTAGATTCTTTTTAGTGTTGTAGAGTCTTTCAAGACTCACTTTTGCCTGCTCCATCAAGTCCCTGTTGAAATTAATCGGATTCCTGTAGTGAGCCGACAAAAGGAAAAAACGTATTACCTCTCCGTCGTATTCCTTTCTGATGTCCCTGACTGTGAAAAAATTGCCTTTTGATTTGGACATTTTTTCATTGTTTATTGTGATATAGCCATTGTGCATCCAATATCTTACATAGGGCTTTCCTGTAGCCGCCTCGCTTTGGGCTATTTCATTCTCATGATGCGGAAAAATCAAATCCTGGCCTCCGGCATGTATGTCAAGAGTATCCCCAAGATACTTAGTAGACATTACCGAACACTCTATATGCCAACCAGGCCTTCCCATTCCCCATGGACTTTCCCATCCCGGCTCACCGGGCTTTTGGCTTTTCCAAAGAACGAAATCGGTCGGATTTTTCTTTTCTTCATTGACTTCTATCCTGGATCCGCTCATAAGATCTTCTATACTTTGTCCCGAAAGCTTCCCGTAGCCTTCGAATTTTTTCGTGTCGTAATAGACATTTCCGTTTTCAGCGTAGGCATATCCCTTGGCAACAAGAGTTTTGACAAATGCTATTATTTCAGGGATGGTTTCAGTTACGCGAGGGTGTTTTGTCGCTCTTCTGACCCCAAGCGCATCGGCGTCGTCAAAATATTCTTTGATGTACTTGTCTCCAACTTCCTCTGAAGTTATTCCTTCCTCTAGAGACCTTTTGATTATCTTGTCGTCTACATCGGTGAAATTCTGCACAAAATTAACTTTGTACCCCTTATACTCAAAATAGCGCCTGACCGTGTCAAAAACTACGAAAGGGCGCGCGTTCCCTATATGAAAGAAATTATAGACGGTAGGACCGCAAACATAAAAATTCACCTCGCCTTCGTTTAAAGGTATGAATTCTTCTTTCCTGTTGCTTTGAGTATTATAAATTTTCATGTCGATTCTCCTCGTATACTATGTTTAAGCACATATATTTGATGCTTGCACATAGTTATTTT
>CAZAFW010000084.1:0-5205 GCA_964484935.1 uncultured Peptostreptococcaceae bacterium | reverse complement strand
AAAGAAAAAACGAAAAACAAAAGCAAAAGATTGAAGGACAGATATCAGATATCAGATATCAGATATCAGATGTCAGTTGTCAGTAAAAGCAAAGGCAAAAGATAAGACCGTTTTGAATCATTTGAGGTTTAAAATGTATGTACTTACTGCCCACTGCCGACTGCAAACTGAATGCAGCTTGCGGAATGCGGCGCTCATAAAAGAACAGTAAAAAGAGCCATCCAAGGGAAATGACGGATGGCTCTTTTTTATTTGTATTTAGAGTTCTTCTTGTCTTTTCCGACAATTGTCATCTGTATTTTTTTGATTGGGAAACCAAGCGCAAATCCTTTCCGAAGAATTCAAGAGGTGTGTAGTAGGCGTTTATCCTTGAAGAAATCCTGTGGCTGTAGACCTGCGATATTTCTATTGGGGCAAGATTAGTTGATATCACGGTCTTTTTCGATGAAAGAAGCCTTGAATTCAGTATGTTGAACAGTTCGGAATTTGTGAATGAGTTTGTCATCTCTGTTCCCAAATCATCGATTATCAATAGGTCCGCGTCAAACAAAAGTTCGTAGGCCATTTCTACTGCGGAATCCTTTTCCCGGGAAAACTTGTGCTTTTCGAGTATTTCAAGAATCCTGAAGGATGTTTGATAAACGACAATATATCCCTTCTCTATAAGGGCTTTGGCTATGCAATTGCAAAGAAAAGTTTTGCCGAGCCCTGGTTGGCCGTATAGTATAAGGTTCTTTTCCTTGGGGGTTTCGAAATTTAGCGTAAAGCTCTCGCATATGCTCAAATTTTGGCTTATGTTTTGTCTGGGTGTCAATTTTTCGTCGGAGTAAGGTTTGTCAGAAAAAAGATCGAGGTTGAATGTTTCGAAGTTTTCATTTTTTAAAGCCTCCTCGATGTTGGACATCCTGTATGACTTTGAAATCAATTTTTGCTTGAAACAGTTGCAACGTGCCCCGGACGAGTCGAATCCCGTGTCGCGGCAGAGCTCGCAATCGTATTTGAGCTCTATATAAGAAAGGGGAAAATTGTTTTCTGTCAAAAGAAAGGCTTTTTCCCTTCGGATAGACTCAACATGGGCTTTTAGTCTTTCGAGTGCGGACGCTGAATCGGATTTTCCCGAGAGGGCAATCCGGGCAATGCCGGCGCCGACAGAGGCAAGCTGGGAATCTATTTTCTTAAGCCTGGGTATTTTTTTGTAAACTTCTCTCTGCCTCAGGACTAAATCTTGCTCGTTTTTCTTTCTGATTTGCTCATATTCTTTTAATATTTCTTTGATGTAATTGTTTTTCATATCATAGACCTCATTTTAGATTGTTGATTTCCTTGAGTATCTTCTTCAATTCGTCTTCCGAATAATCAGGTGGCGCTTGCTTGAAGTTATGAAACTTGTTTCCTGCCTGATTGTTTGAACCGGATGCTTTTGCTTTTTTGACGGGCTTGCGTTTTTCGAGGGATTCCTCGGTCTTTAGACCGTCCTTGTGCCATGCGGCCAGTATGCTGTGGATGTACTTAATGCTGGGTTTTGTTGCATACACCGTATTATCGCAGGCTTTCAAAACCATCTCGATTGGGAAATTCCATTCATAAAGCCATTGGTCCATCGCCTCTTTCTCGGCCTTTGTAGGGTTGCGGCCGAAAAAGCCGAGAGCCTCGAAAATTTGCTTGTATTGATGATGCGCGGCAGTATCCTCCTCCCGCCTCGCTTCAAGGTCTTTTATTGAAAAGACACCCTTGTCGTACCAGTTTTTCAATATTCCGCCTATATACTTTGATGTGTGGATTCCTCTTTTTTCGCTCGCGGTGGTGTAGGCTTCAACAACCATGGGCGGACTCATGGAGTAGACGTCCATGTATCCCGATATTTCAATTGCTTCGTTTACTGAAATTGGGCGGCCCACGATTTCTTCGATTGATTCAAACATGTCTTCGGTCTCTTTTTCAGACTTTAGCTCAATTTGAGATTTTTTGGGCGAAAAGCAAGAGGTTTTTTGTCTTTGGGGCGTGTTTGAACTAAAATTGTTGTCCACAAACAATTGCCTCAGGGACAGGAATTCAATTCCAAAGTCAGTAGCATCGTTTTTTTCCGAAGGCAATTTTCGGATTATGCCCTTGCTTTCCCAAAAATCCCATGCCCCGAGCACATCCTCAATGGGAAGGTTCAAATGGCGGGAAAGCATTTTGTTGCTTATTTTTACCCCGAAGTCCTTGTCGCACGCGTACTTGTATCCCATTAGATAAACTTTGACATAGGTTCCTTGCGCGCCCGGCATGAAATCGTTTATAAAAATATTCTCAATGGAAGTGCTTCCGAAATCAACTTCCGTGGTTTGTCGTATAAAGGCCATGGCAACTCCTTCCATTGCTTAAAATTATCATATATGCTATTATAACATATCCGAGTCTACCCGCAGCAAGAAGCTTTGCAGAAAAGAGGCTGGCCATTTTCAATCAAAAGACTTGGATATTCGGCAAAAAAAGAGGATTTTACAGAGATAATGTCGAATACTTATTATGGAGTGGAGTGTTTTCTGTTTTGAGAAAAACAGCATGACAGGGGTTATTAATGAACAAAATAGATACTTTCCCAAGGGGATTATTTAAAATTGAAAAAGTGAAAAAAATGTTTTCCTTTGCAATGGCAGGCGCACTGGTGATTTCGATGATCACACCGGTTTCGTCATATGCCGACAAGGGAATTTTTGGGTTATTCTCTTCTGAAGAAGAACAGGAAACCAAAGAGATGGAAACCATTTACCCGCAGGAAATAAAGCGTGACATAGAAGAATTGCTCAAAGTAAGAATAAACTCCTTTGCCATAAGGGTGGATGGAGAAATCATAGCCGGACTGAGGACAAGGCTTGAGGCTGAAGAGATACTTGAAGCCATAAGGAATCCCTACCTTGACAGGGAAGACGGAGTGGAAATCATCGAGATATATTTCAAGGAAAATGTGGAAGTAATTGAGGAGCCTGTGTCGCAGGACCTTATCGGAGAAAGCGAAGAAATCCTTGAATACATAAAGAGGGGAACAAAAGAGAAAAAGGTTCATGTGATTGAAAAAGGCGACTATTACGGGAAAATTGCAGAGATGTACGGAATACACGTTTCGGATCTCGAGGCGGCCAACCCGGATGTCTCGCCGAGAAAACTGCAGATAGGTCAAAAAATAGATTTGCTTGTTCCAAAACCCTTCATTACTGTCATGACGACAGAAAAAAAAGTTTACGATGAAAGCATACCGCATGATACGGTTTACGAAAACAATTCTGGAATATACAAGGGCGAATACGCCATAAAGAAACGGGGCCAGGACGGAATACGCACACTGGAAGCAAAAATAGTTAGGGCCAACGGCATAGAATACGAGCGGATTGCCCTAAGCGAGGAAATTGTAAAGGAACCCGTTACCCAGATCACATACAAAGGCACAAAGGATCCGCCCCCGAGAATCGGTACGGGAACCTTCCAAAAGCCTTCCAACAGGGGATATGTGACATCCGAATTCGGATGGCGTTGGGGAAGGCGCCACGAGGGAATCGACATAGGAATGTCTATAGGAACCAGTGTTCGCGCGGCCGACGGTGGAGTTGTGACATTTGCCGGCTACAAGAGCGGCTACGGTTATGTTGTATTCATAGACCACGGGGCGAACATGGAATCCAGATACGCCCACCTGAGCAAGATTCTTGTAAGCAAGGGGGAAAAGGTTTACAAGGGGGAACAGATTGCCCTAAGCGGCAATACGGGAGTAAGCACGGGACCGCATCTTCATTTTGAAATAAGGAAAAACGGTGTTCCCCAGAACCCTAGAAATCACTTGAAATTCTAAAAACAGGTCTTCGGACCTGTTTTTCAATATGCGATAAAGGAAGGACGACATGAGAAAAAGCATCGTTTTGTTTGTGGCTGCAGGGCTTCTCGTTGGCTGCGCAGGAGCGGCGGCGGAAATGCCGTTTTACAATTCTGGAATAATTGTCGAAATGGGCAGGGATGCAAACCCCGCATCAGTAGCAGCGGCGGATGGCCGCAAGCTTTGGAAGGACTATCAGGATCAAATTGAAAGCAAAAGGATTATGGTTTCCGCAACGGGGGACATAATGCTCGGGAGAAGAGTCGGAAAACTTTTGGACGAAAACGGAGGCATTAGCGCATACAAAAATTTTTCATTTATATTCGACAGGTCCGATGTGTTGTTCGGAAATCTCGAGTGTTCGCTTTCTGAAAGAGGGCAAAGGCTTTTGGGCAAAGGAATTTGGCTGAGGGGCACGCCTGACAAGGCGGAGCTTTTGAAGGAAGCGGGGTTTTCAATCCTTTCGCTCGCAAACAACCACATACTCGATTACGGAAACGACGCCCTTCAGGACACGGTCGATTTTCTTGACGAGAAGGGGATTGGTCATGCGGGAGCGGGAATGGACATATCATCTGCCAGGGAGCCTTATATTTTCGACAAGGGAGGCAGCTCGATAGGTTTCCTTGCATACAACGAGTTTTCATACTATTTTTGGAGCTACGAGGAGAAAAGGAAATTCGTTGCCGAGGAAAACATGCCAGGCACGGCTCCGACTGACCTTGCACCGATGCTGGAAGACATAGAAAAGCTGAAAAGCCGGGTTGACCTTGTCGCGGTTTCGCTCCACTGGGGAATAGAGGAGTCAAACAGTGAAACCGAAGGGCAGAGGGAAATGGCGCATGCCCTTATAGATGCGGGAGCCGATATAATAATAGGCCATCATCCGCATGTGATACAGGGCCTTGAAATATACAGGGAAAGACCAATCATATACAGCCTGGGCAACTACATTTTCGACCAGAACGATGAAAACAACAAACAGGGCATGGTGGCGGAAATAGAGACTTTCGGCGGCAAAATCGAAGCAATCAGCCTCCATCCCCTGTATGTAAAGGACAAGCGCGAGCCTATTGTCCCCCAAGGAGAAAAGCTTGAGGAAGTCCTTGGAAAGATAAAAAGGCTGTCTGCTGAAATGGGAACAGAGCTCGAGAATCGAGGAAACCATTTGCACTATTCGATTGGCCCCTCACAATAATGTGGACAAGGGGCTCTCAAACCGATATCATGAAATCATAAAGTTATGCATAAGAGGAGGCAAGAACGTGAATAGGAAAATACTGATAGTGGATGACGAAAAACCGATTTCCGATATAATCAAATACAATTTGGAAAAAGAGGGATATGAAACAGTT
>CAZAFW010000083.1:0-5471 GCA_964484935.1 uncultured Peptostreptococcaceae bacterium | reverse complement strand
GGGAGTAATAGGGTCGGCCGTGGCAGCGGGCGTAATGCTTTCACTTTTCGGTTAACACAAGCATAATTCATTGATTACGGGCAGACTGCTTTAAAAGCAGCCTGCCCTACTTTTGAATCAAAGAATAATGTGTTAGAATGATTTGGAAAGCCAATGGATTTTAACGGAGGACAAACAGAATGGACCGTACCATATTGGAATTTCTTAAAAATCATCGAATGGAATATGTTTCGGGCCAAGCCATGAGCAAACACATGGGAGTTTCAAGGACGGCTGTCTGGAAACATATAAAAGAATTGAAAAAGCGCGGATATCAAATAGAGTCGTCATCCAGGAAAGGATACAGGCTTCTTGGAGAACCCGATTTGTTTACAAGTGATGAATTGAGCCTGGGAATGCAGACGAGACATTTGGGACATAATGTCATTTGTTTTGAAACTATAGATTCGACAAACAATTACTTGAAAGAGCGTGCCAATCAATTGCCGGAAGGAACATTAGTTGTTGCCGAGGAACAAAAGACGGGAAGGGGACGGCTTGGACGCGAATGGACATCTCCTTCGGGAAAGGGAATATGGATGTCTCTTTTGCTCAAACCTGAGATATCTCCCCAGGAAGCTCCAAAGATAACCCAGATAGCGGCCGCCGCACTGATAGATACTGTGAAAGACTGGTATGGACTTGACGTAAAGGTGAAATGGCCCAATGACATTGTGATAAACGGGAAAAAAGTTTGCGGAATCCTTACTGAAATGGGAGCCGAACTCGATCGCGTAAGCCATATTGTCCTTGGAATAGGAATAAATGCAAATATCGACACTTTCAGCGGTGAACTTGCGGATAAGGCAACATCCCTTAAGATAGAAACAGGGCATGCGATTGACAGAAAGAAGTTTCTGTTTTATTTTTTAAAGGAATTGGAATTATTATTGGACAGTTTTGTTGAAGAAGGGGATTTTGAATCTTCCTTGAATATTTGCAGAAGTCATTCTGCGGTTATCGGAAAAAAGGTATGGATCAATCCCAAAGATGGTTTTGTTGAGGTTTTAGCGACAGGAATCAACGATGAAGGCGAGCTTGTGGTACAATATGATGATGGAAGAGTAGAGACAGTATTGTCTGGTGAAGTTTCAATTCGTGCGGAGAATGGATACATTTAAAAATTCTTTGACTTGATAAAATCCCGGGATGACAACTTCGTCAAGAAATTTAAAAAGCAGGTGAAAACATGTTGTTGGTATGCGATGTTGGAAACACAAATATTGTTATGGGCGTATACAAAGGACAGGAATTGCTAAGATATTGGAGAATATCGACGGACAAGACAAAAACCAGTGATGAAATTGGAATAATTGTTCACCAATTCTTCAATAATGAAGGTATTCCCACAGATGAAATAGAGGATGTAATCATATCTTCGGTTGTTCCTACCATAATGTATTCATTGCAGCATATGGCCATAAAATATTTTGACAAGGAAGCGCTTGTCGTAGGTCCGGGAATTAAGACCGGAATCAATATAAAGTATGACAATCCAAGGCAGGTCGGAGCTGACAGGATAGTGAATGCGGTTGCATGCATACACAAATACGGGGGACCGTGTGTGATAGTCGATTTCGGTACAGCTACAACATTTTGCGCTATTTCAGAAAAGAACGAGTATCTGGGGGGCACGATAGCCCCCGGGATAAAAATATCGAGCGATGCTCTTTTCCAGAAGGCGTCAAAGCTTCCAAAGGTTGAACTGGTCAAACCGGAAGGCGTTATTTGCAAGAATACAGTAAAGAGCATTCAATCAGGTGTTATTTATGGATATGTGGGGCTTGTCGATTATATTGTCAGGAGAATGAAGAAAGAATTGAAATACGACGATATAAAAGTGATTGCCACCGGGGGACTTTCAAGCATGATAGCTTCCGAGTCCGAGACTATAGAAATTGTCGATAAATTCCTCACACTTGACGGTCTCAAAATCATATACGACATGAACCGCAAAAGTTGATTTAATGGAACCTGACGGGTGGAGAATATGAGAATAGGAAATATTGAAATTGAAAAGCCATTGTTTCTCGGTCCCATGGCGGGAATTACGGACGAGACATACAGGGGGATTTGCAGAGAAATGGGTTGCGATGTCACTGTTACTGAAATGGTAAGCGCCAAGGGTCTTCATTACAAGGATCCCAAGACAAAAAAACTTATTGCCTTCAATGAGAACGAAAAAATTGCCGGAATCCAGATATTCGGATCCGATCCGGATATAATGGCGGAAGCCGCTGAAAAACTGGAAAAAGAGAAAAATTTGTTTTTGGACATAAACATGGGGTGCCCTGTACCTAAAGTGGTAAAGAATAGAGAAGGCTCGGCACTGATGAAAAATCCCGGATTGGCGTCAAAAATAGTGGAAAGGGTTGTTGGGAAAACGACAAAAGCAGTTTCTGTCAAAATGAGGACCGGTTGGGATGAAGGCAGTGTAAACGTTGTTGATTTTGCACTCCGTATGGAGGCATCCGGTGTTGATTTTATTACAGTCCATGGAAGAACGCGAAGCCAATACTATTTCGGTCAGGCGGATTGGAATATCATAGCCAAAGTAAAGAAAGCCGTCGGGATACCTGTTGTTTTGAGCGGGGATGTGGTGGATGGGCTAACAGCTGCATCCGCTTTTGAAACTACAGGGTGCGATGGAGTTATGATAGCCAGGGCGGCAAAAGGCAATCCGTGGATTTTTAAAGAAATACGCCATTTTATTGAAAAAGGTTATCCTCTTGAAGAGCCCGGCCGTGTTGAAAAAATTGAGATGGCCAAGACGCACCTCGCAAGATTGGTGGAAAACAAGGACGATTATATAGCTTGCAGGGAATTCAGAAAGCACAGCGCGTGGTACTTAAAAGGGGTATACAATTCGGCGGGGGTTAAAAACAAAATCAATAAAGCTGAAAAATCGGGAGATATATTGGTCTTGCTCGACACCCTTTTGGCCAATCGAGCGACTTAAATATGCATTGACAATGAAAACCGACTACATTATAATTATTCGCATAAGAAATGGGGGAGCACTGATAGTTGCCGGTGCTTATTCTTTAGTGCATTTTTAATGTAAAGAACAGGCACAATAATTTGGAGGGAAAGAAAATGCAAAAGGAATTTATTTTTACAAAGAAGGGCCTCGAAAAAATCGAAGCCGAGTTGCTTCAGCTTAAAATCACAAGAAGAAAAGAAATAGCTGAAAAAATCAAACAGGCTCTTGCATTTGGTGATATAAGCGAGAATTCGGAATATGATGAAGCTAAGAACGAACAGGCGGAAGTGGAGATTCGCATCTTGGAGCTTGAAAATATGATTGCGAACGCCAAAATTGTCAAGGACGAGGACATCTCGCTTGACCACGTGGGCGTGGGTACCCTTGTCAAGGTAATAGATCTTGATTTTAAAAAAGACGATGATTTTGATATGGAAGAAATTATGGAATACAAAATTGTGGGAATGATGGAGGCAGATCCATATGAATTTAAAATTTCCACAGATTCGCCAATTGGAAAGGCTCTTCTTGGACGCAAGAAGGAAGAGGAAGTGGAAATAAGCGTTCCAAACGGTACAATCAAATATAGAATACTCGATATAAGGAAGGAAGCATAGGGGGCGTTTTGGCATGGAGGAAAACAGCTTGAGCGAGATTCTGCAGGTAAGAAGGGACAAGCTGCAGAAACTCAAAGAAAAAGGATTGGATCCGTTTAAAATAGAAAAATTCGAGCGCAATGCATTCAGCAAAGCCATAAAGGATTCCTTCGATGAATATGAAGGCAACAATGTCAGAATGGCCGGAAGGATAATGGCCAAGCGCGGAATGGGCAAAGTATCATTCGTTGACATAATGGACAAGGATGGCAGAATACAGCTTTTTGTCAAGAAGGATGTTTTAGGGGAAGAAAGCTTTGAGAACTTTCAAACATACGACATAGGAGACATAGTGGGCGTCTCGGGAGAAATCTTTAAAACCAAGAAAGGGGAGATTTCCGTAAAAGTATCGGAAATGAGCCTTTTGACCAAGTCTCTCCAAGTTCTTCCTGAAAAATGGCATGGGCTGAAAGATCCTGACTTGAGATACAGACAGCGTTATGTCGACCTTATAGTGAATCCGGAAGTGAAAGAGGCTTTCATTGTTCGCTCGAAAGTCATAAAGGCTATAAAGGAATACCTTGATGAACGGGGCTACCTTGAAGTGGATACTCCAATACTCAATACCATACCTGGAGGAGCTGTCGCAAAACCTTTTGTGACACATCACAACAGCCTTGACATAGACATGTATATGAGGATAGCCAACGAGCTTTACTTGAAACGTTTGATTGTTGGCGGCTTTGACAGGGTTTACGAAATGGGCAGGATGTTCAGGAACGAGGGAATGTCCATGAAGCATAATCCCGAATACACTGCAATAGAACTTTATGCGGCATATGAGGATTATCAGTACATGATGGAAATCACAGAGAACATAGTCGCATATTGTGCGGAAAAAGTGCTGGGCACAAGCAAAATCAATTATCAAGGAACCGAAATAGATTTGACGCCTCCATGGAAGAGGTTGTCGATGACAGAAGCTGTAAAGCAGTATGCGGGAATCGACTTTACTGAAATGAATTTTGAAGAAGCCGTATCCGCAGCCAAGAAGCTTCATATAGAAGTTACCGAAGGAATGTCCAAAGGACATATTATAAATGAGGCTTTCGAGGAATATGTTGAAGAACATCTCGTGCAACCAACATTCATAACGCATCATCCTGTCGAAGTGTCTCCACTTTCAAAACGGAATCCGGATAATCCCGAGATAACAAACCGATTTGAAGCATTCATAAACACTTGGGAATTGGCCAACGCTTTCTCCGAGCTCAACGACCCCATCGACCAAAGAGGGCGTTTCGAGGCTCAGTTGAAGCAAAGAGAACTCGGTGACGATGAAGCCCACATGATGGACGAGGATTTCCTAAGGGCTCTTGAAGTTGGAATGCCTCCTACAGGAGGACTCGGCATCGGAATAGACAGGCTGCTTATGCTATTGACGGATTCTCCGTCAATAAGAGATGTAATACTTTTCCCTACAATGAAACCGATTGTAAAGGAATAAAAAACAAAGTATAAAGAAGATTCTCAAAAGACTATCTGTTGAGACTTATATTATAAATAAAAGGATGCCCGGCGGCATCCTTTTATTTTGCGAAAAAAAAGCAAGACGAATTATTAATCAGGGAAACATTTTCAAGAACCGCATAATGACAAAATAGACGAACTAAAAAAAGGAAAACAGTGTTAATATTTGCATTGCAAAAAAGAGCATGAGAAATGTCAAAAAAACGTTAATTATTTGTTGACATGGTTATATGCAGATGATATTATAACAGAGTCGCCGAAAGCAAGTGGCGCAAAGCAAGTGAAATAGCGGTCTTTGAAAACTGAACAGCAAGAGAGCAGAG
>CAZAFW010000082.1:0-5600 GCA_964484935.1 uncultured Peptostreptococcaceae bacterium | reverse complement strand
TCGGCAAGACTCATTGCAAAAGGCGACTTCAACCAGAAGGTGAGGGTTGAAACGGGTGACGAGCTGCAGGATTTGGGGGATGCTTTCAATTCCATGACAGAGAGGCTAAGCCAAAGCATAAGCGAGCTTAAAGAGCAGCATTTGAAAATCAGTTCGATTCTCTCTTCCATATCTGAAGGGCTTGTTGCCGTGGACAACGGGGACCGGATTATGCTGATCAATTATTCTGGAAGGGATCTGCTTGGCATAACCGAGACGGAGGTCCACGGAAGGGAATTGGCGGACCTGATAGGCAATGCTTCGCTTAAGGAGGCTGTCTCAGCGATTCTTGAAGATGGAAACGTAGGAGTGACTGAAGTGCTTCTGGAAGAGCCGGAACACATGGTTCTTAAAATCTCATACGACAAAATTTATTCAGATGCGGGAATGAGGGAAATGATTGGAAAAATTATGGTTGTGCGGGACATAAGCGAAATGCGCAAGCTGGAAATAATGCGCACGGATTTTGTGGCGAATGTGTCCCACGAACTTAAAACACCTCTCACTTCAATTTCCGGGTTTGTGGAGACGCTGAAAGACGGAGCTGTAAACGACGAAAAGGTCAGGGACAGGTTTCTTGACATAATTGAGATGGAGACAAGCAGGCTCTCGAGGCTTCTAGATGATCTTTTGATTTTGTCGAACATTGAGACTAGCCAGATTGGAATGGGTCGAAAGAGCGAAATAGACATGGGAAAAACAATCGGAGAAGTTTTAGATATGGTGGAAATGGCAGCTAAAAGCAAATCTATCGAACTGCGGTCTGAAATCCCCGGCGACTTGCCTTTTGTCTACGGCAACAGGGACTGGTTCAAGCAAATGGTTTTGAATTTGGTCGACAATGCAGTGAAGTACACTCCCGAAAACGGAGAGGTGGGTCTATTCGCATACAAGCTGGATTCAGATGTCTTCATAAAAGTGAAAGACAACGGAATGGGGATTTCTGAAAAAGATATTTCCAGGCTGTTTGAAAGATTCTACAGGGTAGACAAGGCAAGGTCCAGAGAGATCGGCGGAACGGGGCTTGGATTGGCAATAGTAAAGCACATAGTGCTGGCATTCGGAGGCGACATAAAGGTCAGAAGCGACGAAGGCAAGGGAACCGAGTTCATAGTAAAAATCCCCATAAATGATTCAAGCGTGAAGGAATATCATCAAATTTTTGAACAATAAAGTCCATGGGTCTGCTTAACACGCAATTAACAAACGATTAACATGGGCATAACAAAGAGGCTCCCTTCCAATGTTATATTTAATTTGAAGGAAACACAAACAATAAAATTATGGAATTGAAGGGAGTTTGAAATGAATAAAAGAAAATTGATTGCATTGGGAATCACAGCAGTTTTGGCATTGGGTATTTTTGCAGGATGCGCAAAGGAAGAGCCTGAGGCGGCACCGGCAGCGGAGCAAGAGACAGAGGCGGAGGCAAGGCTCTCAGGAACTGTATCAGTAGTCGGCTCGACATCCGTACAGCCTCACGCGCAAAAGCTTGCAGACGCATTCATGGCACAAAACCCCGACACTAAAATAGATGTCCAAGGTGTTGGATCGAGTGCGGGAGTAAAGGCCGCCAGTGAGGGCGCCGCGGATATCGGAATGGCTTCAAGGAACCTCAAGACGGCCGAAAAGGAATGGGGACTTGACGAGCATGTGATTGCTTACGACGGAATTTCCGTAGTTGTCAATCCGGAAAACGGCGTTTCCGAAATGGATACTGAAACCGTTACAGCAATATTCAAAGGAGAAATCACAAACTGGAAAGAACTCGGCGGAGTCGACAAAGAGATTCTTGTAGTATCCAGAGAGGCAGGCTCGGGAACAAGAGGAGCATTCGAGGGTATAATGGACCTCGAAGAGAAGAACGCAGAAGGCAAAAAAGTTTCGGCTGTAAAGGCTGATGCTCTCATAGCAGAAGGAAACGGGGCAGTAAAAGCCAATGTGGCTTCCAAGACTTACGCAATAGGATACATCTCGCTCTCTTACATTGACGAGTCCGTTCAGCCTGTAAGCATAGACGGAGCCGAGCCCACGGTTGAAAACATCGTAAGCGAGTCCTACACTGTATCGAGACCTTTCCTCATGCTCAGCAAAGGCGAGCTGACGGATGTGGCTCAGGCATACCTTGATTTCGTATTCAGCGCAGAGGGACAGGAAATAGTCGCAGAAAAGGCAATACCGGTAAAATAAACGCTTGATTGACTGGGCGTTTGAATAAAGCCACATGGGCAAAGGCTTCGCTTTTAAAGCGAAGCCTTAAGCCATGAAAGGGAAAATTGAACAATCCGCGAATTGAGTGATTAGGGGTGAACCGATGGATGACACAAGACTGTATGCGGGAGAGGCAGTAGAAGAAAAATCGTATAAAATGGAGGAGAACAAAGCCAGAAAAAGATTCGAAAAAATGGTCGAGGCAGTTTTTCTGTTTTGCGCTTTCATGGCTGTTTTAAGCGTTGCGGTAATAACCTTTTTTGTATTTGCGCGCGGGGGACCTTTCATATTAGAATACGGAATAGGAAAATTCATTCTTGGGAGGCAGTGGCAGCCACTTGGCGATGTTTTCGGCATTCTTCCCATGATAATCGCATCCATTGCAGGAACTTTAGGGGCAATACTCGTAGGAGTTCCAATAGGAATCATGACAGCCGTTTTTCTTTCTGAAATAGCGCCTGCCAAAATTGCAGACATCACAAGACCGGCTGTAGATCTTTTAGCCGGGATACCCTCTGTGGTTTACGGTTTTTTCGGGCTTGTTGTAATAGTCCCGCTTATCGACAAGTGGTTCGGAGGAGGCGGCAACAGCCTTTTGGCAATCATCATCATACTTGCCGTGATGATTCTTCCGACAGTGGTAAGCATATCGGAAGCCGCGCTTAGAGCGGTGCCGAGGGAATACAGGGAAGGGTCCCTGGCAATGGGTGCAAGCCAGATTCAGACCATATTCAAGGTCGTGATTCCTGCGGCGAAATCGGGCATAATGGCTGCTGTGGTTCTTGGAATAGGAAGAGCCATAGGCGAAACAATGGCAGTAATACTGGTGGGAGGAAATACAGCGCTCATACCGGAATCGATACTCGACAGGGCAAGGACAATGACGGCAAACATAGCTATAGAAATGGGATACGCATTTGGCATGCACCAGGATGCGCTCTTTGCGACGGGAGTCGTACTGTTTATATTCATAATGGGGCTTAACATATTGCTGAATCTTCTTACAAGCAAGGCGGGTGACTGATATGAGGGACAATTCAGTGAAAGACAAAATTATGAGGGGACTCGTTTGGCTTTCAGCATTTGTGACGATAGGGATACTGGTTTGGATTCTTACTTACGTTTTAATAAAGGGAATGGGTTCGCTGAGCTGGGCGTTTTTGACTGAAATGGCCCGGGGAGACGGAGAGGGCGGCATACTGCCCATGATTGTCACCACCTTTTATGTAATAGCCATATCGATTGCAATGGCCACGCCTATAGGAATATGTGCGGCAATATATCTTGTAGAATACGCAAAACCGGGGAAATTGGTCAGGACCATACGCTTTGCGACAGAGTCGCTTGCAGGCATACCTTCAATCATTTTTGGTCTATTCGGATTTCTGTTCTTTGTAACGGTTCTCCATTTCAGTTTTTCAATCCTGTCCGGCGCCTTGACTCTCAGCATAATGGTTCTTCCAACCATAGTGAGGACAACGGAAGAATCCTTGAAGGCTGTTCCCCAAAGCTACAGGGAAGGCAGTCTGGGACTTGGGGCATCCAAACTCAGTACAATTATGAATGTGGTACTGCCGTCTGCGGTTCCGGGAATATTGGCGGCTGTGATTCTCAGTGTTGGCAGGATAATCGGCGAGACCGCTGCAATATACATGACAGTTGGAATGGCTCCCTATATACCGAAAGGGTTTATGGAGTCGGGCAGGACTTTGTCTGTTCATCTGTATCTGCTTGCGAAAGAGGGGATATCATTTGAAAAAGCTTACGCAACTGCGGCGGTTCTCATAATAATAGTGGCTTTTCTCAATTTCATTGCCAACAAGACAGCCAGTGCACTGAACAGGAATAGATGAGAGGAGGTTGAACATTGGGAGCAAAATTCGAAATAAAGAATCTGGATTTGTATTATGGGGATTTTCAGGCAATCAAGGATGTTTCGATGAATATAGAAGAAAACAAGGTTACGGCATTCATAGGGCCTTCGGGATGCGGAAAGTCGACATTCCTCAGGACCCTAAACAGAATGAACGATCTTATAGAGGGAGTTACAATCAAAGGGAGCGTAAAGCTCGACGGCGACGACATATACAAGAATATAGACGTAATAAAACTCAGAAAGAGAGTGGGAATGGTTTTCCAGAAGCCCAATCCCTTTCCCATGAGCATATACGACAATGTGGCCTACGGCCCAAGAGCACATGGAATGAAGAAGAAATCCGATCTTGATGAAATTGTGGAGAAGAGTCTTGTTCAGGCGGCCCTATGGGACGAAGTCAAGGACAGAATGAAAAAAAGCGCCCTGGGCCTTTCCGGGGGTCAGCAGCAGAGGCTTTGCATTGCAAGAGCCTTGGCGGTGGAACCTGAAGTAATCTTGATGGACGAGCCCACCTCGGCCCTAGACCCCATTGCGACTTCAAAGATAGAGTCATTGATGGAAGAGCTGAAAAAGCGCTACACAATAGTAATAGTTACGCACTCAATGCAGCAGGCGGCGAGGATATCGGACAATACGGCCTTCTTCATAATGGGAGTCATGGCGGAGTTCGACGAGACCAACAAGATTTTCACAAATCCCAGGGACAAGCGCACAGAGGACTACATTACCGGAAGGTTCGGATAAGGGAGGATTTGACAATGGGAAGAGAACAATATGACGAGGCACTCGGCAATTTGAAAAGCGATGTGGTCTCGATGATGGAAAATGTCGAGGAAATTTTTAATGCCGCTGTGGATTCACTTGTTGCCCAGGACCTTGAAAAGGCTCGAAGCGTCATTAGGATGGACGACAGGATAGACAGGCAGATGGAAAGGATAGAGGAGGCTTCACTTGAGCTGATAGCCCTCCAGCAGCCCATGGCGATAGACCTGAGAACCATATTTTCAATAGCGAAAATAATAACGGATCTTGAGAGGGTGGGAGATTTCTCTGTCAACATAGCAAAGGAGACAATGAAGATCGGAGAAGAGCCCCTTATAAAACCGCTTGTGGACATTCCTAAAATGCAAAGGATAATAAGCGGAATGCTAAGGAACTCAAAGCGGAGCTTCATTGACGGAAACATAAGCATTGCTTATGAAGTCGGCGAGGAAGACGACATCATCGACAATCTTTACAAGGATATATACAGCGAAATACTGATCATGATACATGAGGACGGACGATATATAAACCAGGGAACCAAGCTGCTTTTCATTGGCAGATACCTCGAAAGAATAGCCGACCATATTACAAACATATGCGAAAGAATAATATACATTTATTCCGGCGAAAGCGCCAATATAAATTAATGAAGAGACGAGACAAGCTTTTATTATAGAAGCTTGTTTTTTCTTGCTCAAAGTAGTAGTAT
>CAZAFW010000081.1:0-5658 GCA_964484935.1 uncultured Peptostreptococcaceae bacterium | reverse complement strand
CTATTATCCGCAGGATGAAATGACTACTGTTCTTTTGCCGGTGACATCGGGATGCATTTACAACAAGTGTGCGTTTTGTTCAATGTACAAGGATTACGAATACTCAGAGATTCCGTTTTCAGACATGGAAATGCATTTGATGAACGGATATAAGTATACGGAAAAAATATTTTTGACCGGAGCCGACCCTTTAAGCATCGGATTTGAAAAAATGAAACGTTTGCTTGAAATGATACATGACTACTTGCCTTATTGCGCGCGTGTCGCGTCATATGCGTCGATACGGAGCATTTCGATGTATTCGGCGGGGGAATTGTCATTGCTTCATGATTCGGGGCTAAGACTGCTTTATATAGGTTTTGAGACCGGAAGCGACGATGTGCTTGAGCTTATGAACAAGGGACATACGGTTGAACAGGCGGTAAAAGAGGCAAAGAAGCTGAACGAAGCAAAGCTGCCATTCAACACTATAGTCATGTACGGCATTGCCGGCGAGGGGGAATCGATTGGCAATGCAATAGAAACCGCAAAAATGATAAACCGGTTCGAGACAAACAAAGTTATAACAATGAACCTTAATGTTTTTGAGGGGACTGAGCTCAATGAGATGGTAAAAAGGGGCGATTTCATTCTTGCCAAGGCGAACGAACGACTTCTGGAAATAAGAACTCTTTTGGAAAATCTTGAGCCTAGGCGCCCGATGCTGTTTGACACCACGCATCCTACAAACATAATCATGATAAAGGGAATGCTTCCGCAAAACAGGGAAAGGCTGATAGAAGAAGTCAATAAAAGCATTAAGGCTTAGAAATTTGCGCTACAAAGGCAGCCGGAACGGCATGAAATATTACCATTGCCGATTTTGCATCAAACTTTCACAGGCAAAATAGAATAGTCTGTTATCAGAAAATCGAAATATATGAGAAAGAATATTATGGTTAAAAGGCCTCGATTGCAAGCGGGGCTTTTAGTATGCATTGGAGTATTATTATCGGATGAAATTGTAAGGTCAGAAAAAATATTCATGGTTTTTGTAACGAATTGTGCTTTTGCGGCACTTATAAACAGGGGGTGATTTTGTGCAGGATACGGATGAACTTTACAGCGAGTATTTTCAAACGGTTTTCAAATACATGTTCTGCATTACCCATGATGCCGACTTGTCTGAAGAGTTGACCCAGGAAACCTTCTATCAGGCTATGAAGACATGCGAAAGCTTTAGAGGAGACTGCAAGGTTTCGGTTTGGCTTTGCCAAATTGCCAAGCGCCTGTGGTACAAGGAATATTCCAAAAGAAAACGGCAGGGCTTCAATTCAATCGATGACATTGCGGAAAGCCTTCCGGCAGAAGAAAGCATCGAGAAGGATGTCGTGGAAAAGGAATCCAAGATTGAATTGTATAAAAGAATCAGCAGCCTTGACGAGAAGACGAGAGAGGTTATTTACTTAAGGCTTACCGGAGAGCTGAGCTTCAGGGAAATCGGAGACATACTAATGAAAAACGAGACATGGGCGAGGGTAACTTTTTATAGAGGAAAACAAAAGCTGGCAAGGGAGGGGAAGAAATGAAAAGCGAATTGAAATGCACCATAGTTCAGGATCTGCTGCCGAACTACATAGATGAGCTGACAAGTGAAGACACGAACGAAGCCATAGAGTCGCATTTGAAAACCTGCGGGGACTGCAAGGAGGCATATGAACAAATGGCTGCCGATATGGGCAATATGGAAAAAGTGCCTGCAGTCGAGTTGAAATTCCTAAAAAAAATAAAAAGGACCAGATTGATGGCTGCGGCCTTATGCATAATGGCAACGGTTGGGTTGTGCTATGCCCTCTATGCTTCGGAATTCAAGTTCACAAGCGACAAGAGCAATCTATCCGCCGCAATAACAGAATACACTGCGCCTTTTAGGCAATCGGTTGATGCTTATGTGCTTGAAACAAAAGAGATAGATGGTCTGCTCATTGCCACGTTTAAGGATCAGTCAAGGACAAATGTCAACGGACTGGCTTTTCTGAAGAAAGGAATCAATGGCAGATACAGAATGGTTCATGCCAACATAAAGACATCAGATTATTTTTCTGTCGTACACATATTCAGAGAAAAAATCAACAGCGAACCATACTATATAATAAGCGGATATAATCTTTCAAACGAAATCAAGCAATATGGACTGGATTATTATGCATATAAAAACCCGGGTTACAATTCGGCTGATCGCGTCAGGCAGGTGGTCCGGTTCGATGTTAAGAATTCACAGTTCCTTGATATTTATTCTGTAAAAGAATTGGATTCCAAAGTTAAGCGCGAATCAGACGAGATGCTGTATGATTATAATTTGTTCGAAGCTTCAATGTATAATTCCCAAGGCATCGAAATTACCGACGATTTCCTCATGGAGGAAAGTAAAAAAGACAAGATGAGTGCCGGAATAGGAACAGCTGAACGGGAAATGTTGTATGTGTTCATGGCAATTGTTGCGTGGATTGGATATATAATAACGAAATATATATTAACCGAATAAGACATATTTTTGAACATTCAATATAAACTGAAGTCTAAACCCAAAGGCATCTCGATGAGGTGTCTTTTTTCTGAACAAATTATTAAGGAATGCTTGTTTG
The DNA here is from genome assembly GCA_964484935.1 of uncultured Peptostreptococcaceae bacterium. Lineage (GTDB taxonomy): Bacteria > Bacillota > Clostridia > Peptostreptococcales > BM714 > BM714. The sequence continues at coordinate 3,034 of CAZAFW010000081.1, read as the reverse complement.
CATCAGCAGCTTTGCTTTGCTGATTTTGTATCGAATATATGTTGACAACTGATGGGAAAAGGGTATATTATAATTGGAGTTTATAAATAGTAAACAAATTACTTGATATTTTGACTACAAGGAGCCGAAAATGAATATAGGCGAAAAAATTAAAGAATTGAGACTGCAGCATCAATTGACACAGGAGGAACTGGCGGACAGGGCGGAGTTGTCCAAAGGTTTTATAAGCCAGCTTGAGAGGGATTTGACATCGCCGTCGATAGCGACTCTTGTTGACCTTTTGCAATGCCTCGGTACGGACCTCAAAGGATTTTTCAGCGATTCGGAAGACACCCAGGTGGTATTCCATAAAAATGATTATTTTGTAAAAGAGGATGATGAAGCAGGGAACACCATAGAATGGGTTGTTCCAAATGCCCAAAAGAACGAAATGGAACCAATATTGCTTACATTAATTGCTGGTGGCAAAACATCGGTCTACAATCCTATTCAAGGGGAAGAATTCGGATATGTATTCAAGGGTACGGTGTTGATACACAAAGGTCGCGAAAGTTATAAAGCAAGAAAAGGCGAGTCATTTTATTTTGCGGCGACCAGTGAGCATTATATCGAGAATGTCGGGAGTGGGGAAGCAAAAATAATCTGGGTAAGCTCTCCGCCAAGTTTTTAGGAGGTGGCGAAATGGAAGAAAATGTTCTTATAAGTCTTGACGGCATAAGCAAATCATTTGGCGGACAAGTGGTTTTGGACAATATAAGCCTTAGCATCAAAAAGAATGAATTCCTTACCCTTTTGGGACCAAGCGGCTGCGGAAAGACAACAATGCTTAGAATTCTTGGCGGTTTTGAAAAACCGGACTCTGGGCGTGTTCTTCATGGCAAGCGAGACATTGTGGATATTCCTCCCTACAAAAGGAACATAAACACGGTGTTTCAGAGATATGCCCTGTTTCCGCATCTCAATGTTTATGAAAACATTGCATTCGGTCTCAACATAAAAAAAATGGAAAAGACTAGAATGCGGATAAAAGTCAAGAGAGCGCTCAAGCAGGTCAACCTGGACGGGTTTGAAAAGAGATCGGTTTCTCAGCTTTCGGGAGGACAGCAGCAAAGAGTTGCAATAGCAAGGGCAATTGTAAACGAACCGGAGATACTGCTTCTTGACGAGCCGCTTAGCTCTTTGGACCTCAAGCTGAGGCAGGAAATGCAATATGAACTCAAAACCCTTCAGAAGGAGCTTGGTATAACATTCATTTATGTGACTCATGACCAGGAAGAGGCACTTACCATGAGCGATACGGTTGTTGTCATTAACAATGGAACCATTCAGCAAATGGGAAAGCCCGAGGCCATATACAACGAGCCGGACAACGCTTTTGTTGCGGATTTTATTGGAGAAAGCAATATATACGAAGGCACAATGAAGCAGGACAAGGAGCTGGAACTGTTCGGACATATGTTTGAATGCGTAGATACCGGTTTTGCAGAAAACGAGTCGGTGGATGTGGTTATACGCCCTGAAGATGTTCGTTTGTACAAGATTCCTTCAAAAGAATATGCGAGGGATGGCGGAATTCTTGTTGGCGAAGTGACTGACTGTATTTTCAAGGGGGTCCACTATGAAACATGCGTAGACACCTATGGATACGAATGGGTTGTTCAAAACACTAAAAATTTCATTCCGGGCGAGTATGTCAATATTGAGGTTGACCCTTACGACATTCATATCATGAAAAAGCAAAAGGAGGCGGATGCCGATGAATTGTAAATGGCTTGCATATCCGTATGTAGTATGGATGATGGCATTCATACTGTTTCCGCTGTTCATGATTTTGTACTATGGACTGACAAGAGATGACGCAGGACAAACGGTATTCACCTTTGAATTCTTATTGAAATCCTTCGAACCGATTTACTTCAATGCAATGGTAAAATCTTTTTTGTATGCCGGATTTGCCACATTGATTTGTCTTGTTCTGGCATATCCTTTGGCCTTGATTCTGGCCGGCAAAGCAGGAAAAAGCTCTGCCATGCTTTTTATATTTGTTCTACCGATGTGGATGAACTTTTTGCTCAGGACATATGCATGGCTTACGCTTCTTGAAACCAACAATGGTTTTGTAAACACATTGCTCAGGGCCATTCATCTTCCACCTATAAACATTATTGGAACACCGAATGCAATAATACTCGGCATGGTATACAACTTCTTGCCATTTATGGTTTTGCCGATTTACAACACGCTTGAAAAAATCGACAAGCATATACTGGAGGCGGCTCATGATTTGGGGGCCAACAGTCTTCAAAGGCTTGTAAAAGTCATTTTCCCTTTGAGCCTGCCGGGGGTAATGAGCGGTATAACAATGGTTTTCATGCCGGCAGTCACTTCGTTTGTGATTCCGAATCTTTTGGGAAGCGGAAAAGTAAACCTAATAGGAAACCTTATAGAACAGCAATTTCTTATGACATACAATTGGGGATTCGGTTCGGCAATGTCATTGATCCTGATGATAGCAATCCTTTTGGCAATGGGACTGATGAACAGGCTTGACAAAGGAAGCCTGGAAGGGGGTGGTGGCCGATGGTAAAAAAAGGAATTGAACGCCTGTATCTGGGATTGATTTTGCTTTTTCTATATGCGCCAATCATAACTTTGATGGTGTTTTCCTTCAATGATTCAAAATCGAGAGCCAAATGGGGAGGTTTCACATTAAAGTGGTATCAAAGCATGTTCAATGATCCTGTGATTATGAAGTCCTTATACTATACGTTGGCAATAGCACTTCTTTCGGCAATAATAGCAACGGCAATAGGAACGGCTGCGGCAATAGGAATACAGACCATGAGACACAGGACAAAAGAAACAATAATGAATGTAACATATCTGCCAGTGCTTAACGCAGACATTGTGACGGGGATTGCATTCATGCTTTTCTTCATAGGAATCGGACTAAAGCTCGGATTTGCAACCATGCTTATCGCCCACATCACATTCAATATACCTTTTGTCATATTGAGCGTTTTGCCTAAGCTGA
>CAZAFW010000080.1:0-5671 GCA_964484935.1 uncultured Peptostreptococcaceae bacterium | reverse complement strand
TTGTTACTCAACTTCGAATGTGCATTCCACAACAGAAGTGATTTCTTTCATTATCGAGCTTGTATCATTGATTCCATAGTCCGATATTTCGTTTGAGTAAAGGGGAGTAATCTGGAACACACCTACGCGCGCATCCTTGAGGGTTCCTATTTGGCTGCCCGTCACACCGAGCATTTTTTCTGCCCTGAGCTTTGAGTCTTCTGTTGCCCGCGCAATCATGTCGATCTTGAGCTCGGAAAGGCCGGTGTAGAAATACTGCGGAGGATAAGACTGGAAAGCCACTCCCTGGTTTATCAGGTCTGTAGCGTTTCTCGATATTTCGGTCAGCCCGTCAATATCGTCTGAGTTTATTTCAACAGTCTGGTTGAGTTCGTAGCTTTCGATGGTGTTGGAATACATTCCGTTCGGCATAATCATTCGTTTCGGGTATGTATTGATTGATGAAAAAACAATTTCTTCAGGATTGATGCCTTTGCCTGCAAGATAGTTCCTGACCTTTTCGCGGCTTTCACTGAGCATTTCATAAGCGGAGGACAAGTCTGCCGATTCGTTGCTAAATCCGCCTCTCCATACTACGAAATCCGAACGGATTTCCTGTTTCGCCGATCCCTTTACGGTAAGTGTGTCGCTGGACTTAATTTCCACTATTCCGTTTATAGCGATTGAAGTCGAATATATAAGGGCAATGGAAAGAATCACTGCGATTGCCACCCACGATAGGGACGATTTGTTTTGATCTTTCGTTTTTCTCACCTCCTTTTGTCAATCTGTATATATGCTACCCCTTTTCATGCTCGGGGTAAACCGGGAAATAGTTAAGGTTTTGTAACTGTTGTGATAAAATGTATATGTAATATTCACACTATTGAAAGCAGAGGGGTAAAAATGAGCAAAGAAATGAAAGAAGAGATAATGAGCTGGATAAAGACATTCATAATTTCTATAATAATGGCAATGCTGATTCTTCAAGTTGTACAACCGACGGTAGTTAAGGAAGTATCCATGCTGCCGACGCTTGAACCCAACAATTACATTGTTCTCGAGAAGGTGTCGAAAAGAATGGGCAAATTGGAAAGGGGAGACATAATAGTCTTCGGAACAGAGATGACCACCGAAGACGGAAAAGAAAAGAATTTGATAAAAAGAATCATAGGGCTTCCCGGCGACCACATAGTGATTTATGCGGGAAAGGTGGTCGTAAACGAGGAGCTTCTCGAGGAGGAGTACTTAAGCGGAGGCGAAACCGAAGGCAATGTCGATTTGCTTGTTGAAGAGGGGAAACTTTTCGTGATGGGAGACAACAGGAAAGTCAGCCTGGACAGCCGAAGCCCCAAGGTTGGACTGATCGACATTGACACCGTAATCGGAAGGGCAATGGTGCGTTTGTACCCGTTTGACGAAATAAGGAATTTCTAGGAGGGATGAGCTGATGGATTTCACAAGCACTAAAATGACTGCACGGATGGTTCTCGAAAGCGGCTGGGTGCCTTTGATCGTGGGGGAAAGCGGAATAGGCAAGACTGCTCTTGTAAGGGAATTGGCCGACGAAATGAACGCCGCCTGCGTGTCTGTTGATGCTAATCTGCTCAAAGAGGGCGAAATCGGAGGGCTCCCGACGGTGGAAACCTTTTATTCTGAGATGCTTGGAAAAGAAGCCAGGAGAACTACCTATGCCGTACATACAAAGCTTGCCGAAGTGGAATCAATATTGAATGAGGGAGAAAGCGGCAAGGTCGTGCTTTTCATAGACGAACTTAACCGCTGCGAGCATGCAGTTCAGCAGGAATTGATGAACATAATTTTGAACCGGGAGATAAACGGATACCGTCTAAGCGAAAAGGTTCTTGTGATTGCCGCGATGAACCCTTCCAACAAATACATAGAATACCAGCAAACGGACTACAGGGTAGTTGACATGGATCCGGCTCAGGAAGACCGCTTCGTATGGCTTTTTATGGACTCGGACATACAGTCCTGGCTTGAATGGGGCACATCCAAAGGAATACATCCCGACATACTGGCATTTGTTGCGACATTCCCCAATCTACTGCATACGCCGAGGGCAAAGGAAACCATAAAGGCCACTCCGCGAAGCTGGGAAAGGGTATCCGATGCATACGCATTATATGAAAAGAACAGGGAAATATACAAGCCCACGGTCTTCTTCAATGTTCTGAGGGGCAACCTGGGGAGCCTTATAGCTCAGGATTTTTTCGCCTTTCTTGACAACAACCAAAACCCGCTGATTTCTCCTGAAGATGTTTTAGGGGGCTCTAAGATTGACGAATCCATTGCAGAGAGGATAAGGGGCGAATCCCATTCGAGGCTGTTCATATCTTCGCAAAACTGCCTGGCACGCCTCGAAGAGCTTCTGGAGGACGACCTTCTCGAAAAAGAGCTTGAAAGATTCACCGAATTCTTGTCTCTCTGCCCGCTTGACCTCAGGATGTCGATAATGCAGAGAATAAAATCGGACCATGGCGAAAGTCTTTACCCCTTGTTTGTAGGCATAGAAGCCTTTCTTGAAGCGTATTACGAGGGCGTAAGATCCGTTTACTAGAAAGGAGCTTTTTATGAAAAGGTCCATGGAAAAGAGCGACCAGCTCAGGCTTGTTTCCAAGAACGGCAATTACATAAGGAAAATAAAGAATCCTCTTGATGAAACCATACTCAAGGCAATACGCAATTCCTGGGAGGGAAGCGCCATACGCTTTGTCGACAATCCATCGGAAGAACAGCAGATGGAGGCAGTCCGAAGGGGAGTTGCCACAATTCAGCACATAAAGAAACCGGCACTCTCCGTTCAGCTGCATTGTGTGGGTTTTCACGGCGACCTTGTCCAGTTCATATCGAATCCTCCGGAGGCCGTACAGACAAAGGCTGTTGAAAATTCATGGAACGGAAGGGCAATCAGATTTTTGGAGAATCCTACGGAAGCGGTCCAGCTTGCCGCAGTGATGACAGGGGAAATATACAAGGACACAAACGAGTTCGGCGACGCAATCGAATACATGGAAAAACCCACCGAAAAGGTTCAGCTTGCTGCAGTGGACAAGAACCTCTGGGCAGTATTGCACATAAAGAATCCGAAAGAGAAGGTGCTTCTTAAAGCGGTAAGGGGAAACAGGGACCTTTTGCGACTTGTAGAAAAGCCTTCGGAATCATTTTTGATGGAGCTTTTCGGCAATCGTCTGGAAACGGAAAACGAAAGGCTCTTTGCGGCGGAGGTATATCCTTTTTCCATAAAGCTGATGAAGAATCCGTCAAAAGCCGTAGTCCTGAAGGCTCTCGGGACAAACGGCGACGCCATAGAGTTTGTAAGAGAGCCGGACACTGAAATGATAAAAGAGGCAATAGCCCAAAACGGAAGGGCCGTGAGATTCATAGAAAATCCGAGCCTTGAGATTCAGAAGCTGTGCATAGAAAAGAACATAGACAACATAAGGTTCATAGAAAATCCTCACGAGGAAATCCAGATACAGGCGGTAAAGGAGTACGCCTTCAGAATCCACGACATCGGCGATCCCACGGAAAGGGTGCAGCTTTTGGCAGTATCAAAGAACCCCGAGCGGATAAAATGCATAAGGAAGCCAACAGAGGCCGTTCAGCGAAAGGTTGTAGAGCAGGGCATGAAATACCTAAAGTACATAGAAAATCCGGTCAAGGAAATACAAATGGAAGCCATCGAGGAATCGCTTAGCCATCTCAACCACATAAAAAATCCGGACCCGGATGTTCTAAGAAGGGCCCTGTCAATTTCTGCAAAGGCTCTGGAATACGATTGCTACAATCTTTCCTGGCAAGAGTCCGAGGCTGTAATAGGAGAGGCTTTGTCCAAGGATGATCCCGGCGAGGAATACCTTAGAAGCTTCATAGATTCAAAGCATATACAATGCGACAAGGCGATTCTGGTGGACAGATACGGAAGCATGCGCACAAAGGCGTATTTTCTTGACGACAGACTGTCGCTATGACGGGAGGACACGGAATGAAGCCTCAAGGATACGACAAAAAGAGAAAAAATCTAAAGGCCGATCTCGAAAAGGCGGGGAAACTGGACGAAGGCCTAAAGGCCAGGTCCATGGACCTTTTGGGCGACATCGTTTTTTCGATGCTGAGCAAGAACGATAATTTTTTCGGAAGCTTCATGGTTCAGGTGGACAGAAGCCTCGACGCTTCCTTGCCAACCGGGGCGGGCATGCGATTGACCCTTTCGGGTATACAATTCGTATTCAATCCGTCCATGATGGCCGACCTGCCGCTTGTGCAGGCCAAGGCGGAAATAAAGCACCAGATATACCATTTGATAAACGGGCATATTTCGAGGAAAAAAGATTTGAGGGGGGTTTATGAAAACCGCATACTCAATTTTGCCGCGGACATAGCGATAGACCAATACATAGATGATCTGCCCCCGTGGGAGCCTACGCTTATGTCGGTGTCGGAAGCCATAGGAATAAGGCTGCCGGAGGGACTTTCCATGGAAGCATACGCCGAATTGATAAAAAAAGCCCTCGAGCAGCCAAAAGAAGATGCTTCGCAGGATGAAAAGGATGAAAATGATGAAAATGATGAAAAGGATGAAAAAGAAAGCCCCGGATATTCAGAGGATGAACCTGCTGGAGATAAAAACCAGGATGGCGAATCCGATGAATCCGTAGAGGAAGAAGACAAGGCCACAAAGCACGACGAGAACCGTTGCCACGAAATATGGGAAATGTCGGAGGGAGCGGTCATAGAGGCACAGGACGAGCTGATCCGCGGGATAGTGCAAAAGTCCATGAGGGGCGAAATTCCGGACGGACTGGAGGAAGCCGTGGATAGATTGAGGCAAAGCCCGGAGTTGCCTTGGCAGAAGATTTTAAGGAATCTTGCAGGGACAATTCCGGCGCCCTACAGAAAAACCGTGACCAGAAAAAACAGGAGGCAGCCCGACAGGTTGGACTTGAGAGGAAGCCTTCCACGCTATGAAACAGAGCTGGTGGTGGCGGTCGACACCAGCGGAAGCATGGACAGCGTGGACCTTCGGAAAGCAGTCAACGAAATTTTTGAGATGCTCAAGTCTACCAGGCACAAGGTTACCATAATCGAATGCGACGCGAAAGTTCAACGCGCGTACGAGCTTGAGAGGCCGTCCGACATGAAGACGGTGTTCAAGGGCAGGGGCGGAACAAAGTTTTCACCCGTATTCAAATACATAAGGGAGCACGATTTGCCAAACGCATTGCTGGTGTATTTCACAGACGGCGGCGGGGAAGAAGTTTTGGAAGAAAAGCCGGTCAACAAAAATACTCTTTGGGTGCTAACCGGCAAGAAGGAAATGTCCCTTAAAGATGTTCCAGGAAGAGTCTCGAGGCTTGTTAGGACCGACTGAAAAAACAAAAGTATTGGTGTACTCGCATTACTTTAACACTTTACAATGATAAAGCACATGTGTTAAAATGGAAAAGAAGCAAAATATCTTTTGGGAGTGAAGACCATGACTTACGAATCGAAGCTTTCAAATGCATTCATGGACCAACTGTTCGACGCCGTTCTGCTTTTGGAAAGCAGGGAGGAATGCTATCGTTTTTTTGAGGACATATGCACCATAAAGGAACTGCAATCGATATCGCAGAGATTGCAAGTGGCAAAATTGCTCAATGACAACAAAACATACCATGAAATCGAA
>CAZAFW010000079.1:0-5674 GCA_964484935.1 uncultured Peptostreptococcaceae bacterium | reverse complement strand
ATACTGCAAACATAGAGTCGGAGAGGTCATGGAAATATTATTATGACGGAATAACTCCCAGCATTGGGACCTTTGTCGAGGAATTGGACAGGGAGCGGCAAGCTGTGGGTAAAGCGCTGGGTCTGGAACTGAAATCCATAGTTGAGTGGTATGATGTGCTTTATGGAGCCAAAGGAAAAAATTTAACCGAGATTTGCAGAAGCAATCCCGCATATGCGGAAATAGAGGGACAAAAGCAAATAGAGACAAGATACATTCTTGAGGACATTCCCATGGGACTTGTTCCAATGAAAGAATTGGGAGACTTGCTCGGAGTAAAGACTGATCGAATGGCAATGATAATCAAGCTGGGCGGATATATGCTGGAGCGGAAATTTGACGAGTCGGGAAGAACACTTGCAAAACTTGGCTTGGACGGCATGAGCAGAGAAGAAATTTTAAGCTATGTGGAGACTGGAAAAAAGCAGTAAGCAGGAAGAACAGAGGAAAGTAGAAAGTGGAAAGATGAAAGGAAAGACGGAAAAGCGTAAAGAACAGACATCTGACATCTGACATCTGATATCTGACATCTGATATCTGACATCTGACATCTGATATCTGCTTAATCCTTTGCCTTTGCACTTTGCACTTTGCATTTGTTTTCCACTTTCTACTTTCCACTTTCAACTTTCTGACAAATTCCCAAACGCACTGTGGGGGTTGCGTTTTGCGGAGCATCTATCCGCAGCAGGGAATTTATAAATATGGAGGAGAAAACCGTTTTCTCCTCCATATAAAAAAGGAATTCGGAGAATAAAATGAATAAAACGACAAAAGGACTAATAAGTATCTTCATAACCTATACAGTATGGGGTCTTCAACCTCTCTACTGGAAAATGTTGTCCCACCTCGACATAGAAGTGGTAATGGCGGCGAGAATAATATGGTCTCTTGTTCTATGCGGAATTGTATTGTCTATAAGGGACAGAGGAATGAGATCAAAGGTCAAAATGGGAACTAAAGAAAAGACAATTCTTTTCATTGCTGCGTTCATGCTTGGCGGCAACTGGATACTCAACATATATGCAGCCAACACCGGCCGTGTAATAGAGGCCAGCCTTGGTCATTTCATAACACCTGTCATGACTATTTTCGCAGGGCTTTTGTTTTTCAAGGAAAGCATGTCGCCTCATGAAAAAATCGGTCTTGCTTTTGTGATAATGGGCGGAGCATATATAATCGCATCGCAAGGAAGAGTACCCATGGTTGCCTTGCTTATTGTCCTCTCGTTCCTGGCTTATACAATCTTGACCAAACAAATGGTCTCGGACTCGATTAAGGGTTTTTCGACTGAAATGATATTTTTGACACCCATTGCCATTTGGGTAATTTTTAACAAAGTGGACCAGTGGGATACAATATTTTCGTTAAAGAACAGCGTTTTGCTTTTTTCAACAGGTATATTCACGGCGGTGCCTATGGTCTTGTTTGCTTACGGAGTAAAGAATGTGCGGCTTGCAAGCATGGGTTACATACAATATTACGCCCCCACCATAAGCTTTATACTGGGAGTATTTGTGTTCAAGGAGGATTTTGACGTCACAAGGCTGATTGGATTTGTTTTGATATGGACGGGGGCGTTTACAGCTTCTGTATGGCCTATTGCAAGCGGAATGTTAAAAAAATATCAAAAAAAACACAAAACAGCCTAAATACTATATACAGATGTGTGCAAATGTAGTATAGTTAAACAAAAGGATACTGTATACAATAACCAGGAGGCGCTTAAAATGATTAAACCGGCCGTAAAGAAAAATCTTTTCGAAGAAGTTTCAGAGCAAATAATAGAATTGATTAAAATTGGAGAATGGAATCCGGGAGATAAAATACCGGGTGAAATGGTTTTGTCTGAGAGTTTCCAAGTTAGCAGGAATTCCATCAGGGAATCGCTTAAAGCGCTTGAACTTACAGGAATATTAAGTTCAAAGGCCGGCAAGGGAACTTTTGTTTCCGAAAGGGCCGTGAGAAATATAAGGAACAGGGAGCTTGCAAGCCTTATAGAAGACGAGAGCTCCATTATTGAACTAATGGAAACCCGCCTTATGATAGAACCCGAGCTGGCATATCTTGCCGCGAAAAGGGCTACGAAGGAAGACATCGAAAAGCTGGAAGAATCAATACGAATCAGCAAAAAGGCTTTAGCCGACCATGAATATACAATAGAGATGGGAATGGAATTCCACACACTCATCCGCGAAGCGTCAAAAAACAGGATACTCGGCAATTTCATGAAATCCATAAGCGAGCACCTCATGGCGCAAAGGGCGACTGCGATGCTTAAATACCTGGATGACTATGTGATAAACGTTGAATGGAACGAGCATATGCAGATGTTCGAATATATAAAGGACGGCGAAGCCGACCTTATCAAGAATTACATGTATGAGCACATATCCAAGTCTTTGGGTCTTATTGTAAAAGGAGAAAAAAAAAGTAAAAACGCGTAGGGAGTAGCAAGTGGAACGTGGAACGTGGAAAGGAAGAACAGCTGGCGGCTTGCAGTGAGAGACAAAGGATAAAAGCAAAAGTAAAACACCAAAATTTTCTATTTGCTGAAAGCTGACGACTTCCAACTGGCAACCGATATTGACAGCATATATGAGTTTGTGAAAGAGGGGTCTATTCGCGCATGAAGGCGGATGGGTCCTTTTTATTTTGTGACAAAAAAGATGTCAGGAAAAAAGGAATAAAAAATAAAAACTGGTGTTAAAAAAATTAAAGAACAAGGAAAAATAAACAGTGGAAAGAGAAAAGTGCTGTCAAAGGTTGGTAAACATATATGTCGAAAAAAATTAAAAAAATCAATTAAGAAAGTGTGCAGTGGGTAGAAAAAAACAATAGGAAGAAAAACGATTGTCATTTGTCAAAAAGAGGTTAAAGCCAAAACAGATGCCGAAAAATGAAAATAAACAGATCCCACTTGTTAGTAAATGATTGAGAACAGAAGGAAAGCAAATGAAAATCGCAGCAATTCTCTGGGATCCTGGCCGAAAGACAACGACCCGTTTGAAGATTAAGCCGACTGAATGTTGTCTGAAAATTACAAAATAAATTTGCTCAAATATTCTTTACAAGTACTGTACCAATGTTGTATAGTATTAATGTAGGACAATCAAAGCAGTATAAAAGCAAAACGGAAGAGGAGGAATTGTTTTTATGAACACGACCAAGAAAGTCTTGGATCGCCTAATCTCTTTACAAAACCTGGTTTCAATCGTTCTTATGTCTGTCATTCCACTTATGGTAGTTTTTCAGGTTTTGTTGAGGTACGTATTCCAGGCACCGCTTATGGGGATTGAGGAAATAATGCTTTTTCCCACAATTTGGTTGTACATGCTCGGGGGAGCAATGGCGTCGCAAAAGAGAAATCACATTTCTTGCGGTATATTGACCCTGTACATAAAGAAAGATCTGAGCATGCAAATTTTTAATGTTGTTAAATGTATTGTTTCATTTGCAGTAAGCATATGGCTTACTTATTGGGCATTTTGGTATTTCATGTACTCCTTTAAAACTTGGAAGCATAGCGATCTTGTTGGAATTCCGATGTTTTTGGGGGAAAGCGCGCTATTCATAGGCTTGCTCCTTATGACCTTGTATGCGGCTTCCGACCTGTTTAGGGACAGCAAAATTTTGATTAAAGGAAGAAAACTTTCAGGGGAGGGAGAAAAATAATGCTCACTATTGTACTAATCGATGTCATTTTGCTAGTATTTCTGTTGATGCTCAGCATTCCCTTGCCTTACTGCTTCGGCGGTGCATTGATGTTCATGGCCATTTTCGGCGATATATCAATGAAAAGTCTTATGCTTTGGGGTTTCAACCAGATGATAAGCCCGATACTGCTCGCAAGTCCGCTATTCATATTGGCGGGTACCCTTATGGGCGGCACGGGTATTGCAACGAACCTGCTTGATTTTGCCGACATCTTCGTAGGAAGAGTAAAAGGTGGAATCGGAGTTGTTGCAGTAACGACTTGCGCCATAATCGGGGCAATATCCGGCAGCGGTTTCACAGGCGTTGCCGCCACAGGACCAATACTTATTCCAAGAATGGTTGAGCAGGGATATCCAAGAGGCTATTCCACGGCTCTGGTAACGGTTTCATCGGTCTTGGGACTGTTGATACCGCCTTCCGTCATCATGATCTTCTACGGTTGGGTAACGGATACTTCAATTCTGGCATGCTTCCTTTCAACAGTAGGGCCCGGAATTGCAATTGTAGTTTCATTCTCAATAATAAATATGGTATGGGCAAGGAAATTCCCGGATTTAATCCTCGAGGAAAAGATGGCAAAGGGCGAACGCATGAAGCGAAGCCTGAAGAGAACTTGGATAGCAATACCTGCATTGGCCATGCCTTTTATAATACTCGGAGGAATCTACGGCGGAGTATTCACACCTACCGAAGCCGCAGCGGTTGCTGCTGTAATATCAATCCCGATAGGCCTTTGGATATACAAAGAGCTTAAAGTGGACAATTTCAAGGAAATGGTATCGGATTCGGCAACATCTGTCGGAGCCATAATGACTATGATCATATTCACTCTTATGCTTAGTCAAACCTATGTTTTACTTAGAGTTCCACAGGCAATAATCGAATTGTTGTTCAACATTACTCAGAACAAGACCATACTTCTGATTATCATAAACATATTCCTGTTCTTGGTAGGAATGATTGTAAACGATGTAACCGGAATGATTCTTGTAGCGCCATTACTATTGCCGCTTGTCCTTCAATTGGGAATCAGTCCTGTTCACTTCGCCGCAATCATGGGAGTAAATCTTGCAATGGGTGGTGTGACACCTCCTTATGCCAGTATTCTTTACTTGGGTATGAGGATTGGAAAATGCGAGTTCCACGAGATACTTAAGCCGACTATGGTATTCCTGATTTTGGGATATGTGCCGATTGTATTCCTTACTACATTCTGGCCGGCGCTCTCGTTGTACTTGCCAACTTTAATGGGATTAGCATAAAAAAAAGAGGAGGAGTAATTAATGAAAAGATTTGCAAAATTATTTATGGTTCTAGCTTTGGTATTTTCACTGGTATTCAGTTTGGCGGCTTGCGGTGGAGGCGGCGAAGAGGCTGCGGCTCCGGATGCGCCTGCATTTGCTGAAAGAAGTTGGAAGATTGGACACGTAAGACCTCAAGGAACTTCTACTGACGATGACGTAATAGCTTTCGTCGATGACCTAAACGAAGCTACTGAAGGAAATTTGACTGTTGAAGTTTATCCTGCCAGCCAACTCGGAAACTACACAGTGGTTCAGGAAAGAGTTGGAATGGGAGACATCGAAATGCAATTGGCTCCGGCAGGAACAAGTGTTGACAAGGCAATGGGACTCTCAAGCGCTCCTTACCTTTGCGCAACATGGGATGAAGCAAGAGAGATGTACAAAAAAGGAAGCAAGCTTACAAACGCAACCGAAGAAATGTTTGCCGAGCAGGGAATCAAGCTTTTGGCAGGATACCCCAAATATTTCGGTGGAATCGCATTGGCTGTAGAGCCTGATTCACCTGGAGATGCAACCGTAGACAAGGGAATCAAAATTCGCGTTCCTGCAATAAAATCTTACGAGCTTACAGCAGGGTCTCTCGGATTCATAGCTACACCTATAGCATACTCAGA
>CAZAFW010000078.1:0-5702 GCA_964484935.1 uncultured Peptostreptococcaceae bacterium | reverse complement strand
GCAACCGGTATCTTGTTGAAAATACGGTCAGCCATTTTTATCAATTTCTGACCCAAATATGCCTTTGCGGCGAGCCCTATCAAGAATACAAGGGCGACAGTCATCAAGAATCCAATGCCCAGCACGCGGTATCCTATTATCCGTGTGACAAAATCTGCGAAAACGCTGTCTATAATTATGAAGAGTTTGTACAATATATATACCGTTATGGTTATAGGCAAAACAGCCCCCATGCCGGCAAGCATTACGCCAAAGAATTTTTTCATTACAGTCTCCCTCTGTTAAACAACACTTATTATATGCCTTGCTTTGCTTCCGCCAGTCTTTTTTTCCACCTGAGCCTTGTATATAGTCTCGACAAGCGAATGCTTGTTGTACTCGGATACTCCCGTTCTAAGCCTCACTTTTACAACTTGACTCCCGACGCAAATCTCTTGATCTTCAAACAGCAACTTCAATTTTTCGGCCACAGCTTCGGCTTCGGTATTTTTCGTTTCAGGAAGCAGAATCACAAATGCGTTTTCTCCCCAAACGGCAAACATATCAAGACTCCTTATGTTCCTTCTTATAGTGCTTATTATGAACTGCAAAAGCTCATCTTTTCTTGAAAGGCCGCCGCTGTCCTTGCAATCAACAAAAAGGATGGAAAAAGCCCTTCCATAACGATTGAACCTGTCTTCCTCTTTCTTTGCTTCTTCTAGAAATCCCCTTTTGTTCATTATGCCTGTCCCGGCATCAAATTTGCTGTCGTATTCTTGAAATCTGCCTATAGCGTCTTTTTTATCCTTCATCTCCGCCATAATTCTCAATTTGTTTATAATCGGTCTCAAGTTGTCATGCCCAAGCAGAACGCAATATTCATCATTCTCCTTAAAAACCATTCTTGTACATGCATTTTGATTTATCTTTCCAGTCGCATTGTTTTTTTCCAACAGTGAAACCTCAAATTCGTATGCGTTGTAATGCAGTCTTCCCGGACGACTCTCAAAGTTTCGGTGCTTTTTGAACTCGCGGATTTGGACATTGCTGATCTCGAATATTTCTACTGCCGCCTCCTGCCATTCCATGAAGTCCTTTTCGCGTATGAATCCTTTCTCGTAATGCGACACGTACTTGTACGCCGCCCTGAAATCGCATCTTTCAAGACATCCGTAATACAAATTCAAGCAATTATAGGCTTTCATATCCTCTTCCGATTTCTGTCTTTTCCTTTTAAAACGGATTCCTTCATCTCCGGTTTTTTCCGTTTTTACGTTTTCAAGCCAGTCTTCATGAAAAATTTTTCGGCGATTGTCGTCAATAAGAACCTCATATGCTAAATCCATTCTTTCCATTTGCTCTTTTGTAAAAGGTGTATTGTTTGAATCCGGATCGCTAAACGTCGCCAATTTTCTATACGCGGCCTCAATTACTTCCTTGCACGCTTTGGGATGAACTTGCAACGTTTCATAATAATCAATCCATTCTTTCATAACATTTTCCCCCGTCAAAATACCACAAATTTACCACAAATTATCGAAATTTTTTATTGTCAGCTTTCGCACATTGCAATAAAAGCATCAACTGAAAAAAAACCGTTTAAACAAGCAAGGCGATGTTTACAATCCTGCCCGTTTCCCCCACGTATTTCAGAATAGTATGCAATTGCACTTTTTAATAGACATAACATATATGGTTGCCTGCGGACATTGGTTATCTTATCAGCATACATATTATATCACGAATATCGTCAAAATCTTCGGATGCTGATTAATCCTGACCCTCTTTTTATTAATTCATTCGACTCCTAGAGAGTCAATTCCCCCTGTTGTCAATAATGCATCCGAAGAAACCTACACCAAATACAAAATATTTGCATACAAATTTGTAATATTTCAGCCTTCCCAATGTTGTGTTTGGTTAAACTTGCTTATTTTTTTATCATATTTATCTTTTTCTTTATATAACAATCAATTCATAAGATTATATAATGTGTTTGCCTTTTTCCCTCCAGCCAATAAAATTACTATTCCAGACTTTCGAACCACCCAAGGTTTAATAAGGTCATAAGTGGCTTGTTCATTAAACCTTTCAACAAATTCTTACGCCTGAATCCATTTCATTGTGATGCAATTTCATATGAACCGGATTCATATGAAATTGCATGCGGTCTTGTTCGTTTTTTCCCTTTTGGCACTTATTATTACATGTTCTATAATATTTAATGTCTTTTCTCTATCCCCTCTTGTAACAAAAACGTCCGCATTTTAATGAATGTCGTTCAGAACATTTCCGACAATACTAATTTTCAAAACCGGTCAGGTAAATTTTAATCCACTTATTCCATGTTTAAATGAACCGTATTACAAATCCCAACAGAAAACATTCATATAGGATTCGGCAGAAAAATAGCTTGTATATTTCCTTCTTGAACCCTGAAAATGGCGTAAGTTGCCGATTATTTTTTTAATTTTCGATTTTTAGCAAAAATATCCAAATAATTGTCTTTACATTCGCAATTTTCATTATTTTCTGTTATAATAAATGTATAGTTGTCCTACAATCAAACTTTTAAATGGAGGGATTAATATGGAAAAATTGAACATGGCAGTGATTTTCGGAGGCAAAACCGAGGAACACGAGGTCTCCCTGAAAACCGCCACAACCGTACTCAGGAACGCCGACAGGGAAAAGTACAACCTGTTTCCCATCGGCATCACAAGAGAGGGAAGATGGATGTACTACGACGGACCCTATGAAAACATTGAAAACGACACCTGGGAAGAAGTCGCAAAAAGCTTGATCGAAAACCAAAGGAAGCCCGGAGCCTTCTCACTCAACATCCCAAATCTCGACCAGAGAATCGATGTTGCATTCCCCGCCATCCATGGCACAAATGGCGAAGACGGAACTCTTCAGGGCCTGCTCGAGATGGCTGAAGTTCCTTATATTGGTTGCCGCGTATTCGCATCGGCCGCATGCCTTGACAAAGTTCATTCCAAGAAAATTTTCGAAAACAGCGGTATACCTGTAACGCCTTACTCAATAATCTATCGCGAAGATCTCAATGACGAGGCCTACTGCATTGAGGAAATTGAAAAGAACTGCAATTATCCCATTTTCATAAAACCGGCAAACATGGGCTCGAGCGTAGGCATCACAAAAGTGGATTCCCGTGAAAAACTGATGGAGGGCCTGAGGTCTTCTGCCCGTTACGACCGCAAGCTTCTTGTTGAGGGAGGACTCGACTGTCGCGAGATAGAATGCGCAGTTATCGGCAACTTCGATCCCAAGCCGTCCGTACTCGGAGAAATCGTGGCTTCCCGCGACTTCTACGACTTCGACGCAAAGTATTCGGAGGAAGCCCAGTCAACACTTATCATTCCCGCCAAGCTTCCTGAAGAGATGTCAAAAGAAATTACGGAATACGCAATCAAAGCCTACAAATGCATCGACTGCACGGGGCTTTCCAGGGTGGATTTCCTGCTCGACAAGAAAACAAACAAATATTATTTAAATGAAATAAACACATTGCCCGGAGGGACAAAGTTCAGCATGTTCCCGATGCTTTGGAAAGAAAGCGGACTTTCATATACAAAAGTCATAGACAAGCTGGTTGAATACGCATTGGAATTCACATATTAAAGCATCATAAATAAATATATTAAACAAAACGAAAAGCAGGGCGAAATCCGCCCCTGCTTTTTGTTTTGTTTCAATTGTTTCAATCCGCCTAAAAAAAAGGCGTCTACTATGAAAAAGTAATCACTTTTTCAGCAAAACATCTCCGTTTGAAATAACTGTTTTAACAGAAAAATCCTTTTTATCGAGAATCAAGAGGTCGGCGTCGAATCCTTTCTTTATTTCACCCTTCCCCTTAAGCTTGAGGATTCTGGCCGGATTGCTCGTGGCAACCCTGACCGCCTGCTCAAACGGGACACCTTCTTCTCCCGTTGCCGTCAGAACAGCCTCTATCAATGAAGAAACCTTGGCTGACGACATCCCTTCATATGCTCCCTTTTCATCGAACATGGGCAGGCTTCCCCCTCCGTCCGATGTGAAAGTTATGTTCTCTATAGGCACTCCCGCGTCCAGCATTCTGGCAAGGGCCTTGGCGCACGGCACTTCGCCTCCCCTTATGAAATGCTCCGTAGTGCTTGCGGTCATGTCGACCCTTCCGCCCTTGAGTGCATATTCCACAGCTTGCATAAAGACTTTTTCGCTTCTGTTCGTATGGGTTGGGTACAGCTGCCCTATCGGCAAGTCCGTCTCATTGAGTATTTCGCTCAAGATGCCAAGTCCGTTTTTCCCGTCTCCTATATGCAAATTGACAATCCCCGCCTTTCCCGAAAGCATTCCGGCCACATGCGCATCGGCCGCAATTCTCGCCAATTCCCGCATCGTCGGCTGAGACGACCTGTGGTCGGAAACGGCCACCTCCCCCACTCCGATTATTTCTTCTATGAAAACTAAGTCCCTCTCTATGCTCCCCGAAAGCGTTTTCACCGGAACCCTGTAGGAGCCCGTGTATGCATATGCGCTCAGGCCCGACTCTTTCAGTTCTTTGATTTTTGCTATCAGGTTTTCCATGCTTCTTCCAGTAGAATCCGTTCCGAGGCAGCCTACAAGGGTGGTGACACCCGATGAAACAATGTCAGATGCTTCAAGCTCGCGCGTCCTGCTTGTAAATCCGCCTTCTCCCCCGCCTCCCAAGACATGAACATGCCCGTCTATGAGTCCCGGAATTGCAATACAGCCACTTCCGTCAAGCACTTCCACTCCTTCAATCGCCTTCCATGGGCTCAGGTCCCTTTCAACCTCGGCTATCTTTCCTCCGGCTATTAAAATGTCCATCTCACCCATGTTTTCAGGTGCGTAAACCTTTGCTTTCGTTATTAGTTTGATAAGCATTTCATCCCTCCGCAAGTATGTAAATGATTAAGCAGTATATTGCCATTATAGCACGAATCGTCATTTTGCCGACTTTCCTTGCGCATCATCGCCCCTTGTTCATAAAAACCTTCGGCCTTATGGGCCATCCTTCAAAACAAAATTTGCGACTGCAGTTCAAATGTAATATTTGGGGTATATAATACAGAAGAAACATTAAATAAAAGGAGGCCGTACATGAATTCATCGAAACAATTGGAAAGCAACGAAATAAGGGCTTTGGCAATGGTAGTGGTAGGCAGGTGTTGCAACGATGCCGATGTAGAGAAAACAGCAAATGCCGTTCTTGAACAATACCTTAAGTCAATCGAAATATTCAACGACTACAACCACAATATAGCAAGCAAGAAGTACCAGAGCGATGGGATAGTGTAAAAAAAACAAATACAAATATTCAACTTATAATTGAAATTCAATGAATGTAATGATTTAAAAAGGGTATCATATCTATGCATTGGAAATCAGATTTGTCTGTAATTCAAGTATGGAAGTGATGAAACCCCTAACCGTGTTTGGACGCTTAGGTGGGGGTAGAGCCAATAGCGTAACCGGCCATTATCAAGGCCGGTTTTTATCTTTTTTGAACACGGTCGAAACAACAAAAGGTTTGGGTGGGAGGTGTGTAACTTGGAAAATTCTCCATAAAAATACCCGTTTATCAATTGTTTTAAAACCGAACATGTAAAAGAACATACTTCTTATATTAGAAGGAGGAATAAAAAATGAACATAAGAAACTACAAATCCCTTGCGTGGCTGATTATAGCCGTCATG
>CAZAFW010000077.1:0-6025 GCA_964484935.1 uncultured Peptostreptococcaceae bacterium | reverse complement strand
ACGAGCTTACAGCAGGGTCTCTCGGATTCATAGCTACACCTATAGCATACTCAGAGGCCTTCACATCAATGCAAACAGGAATCGTTGACGGCGTAATCGGATCAGGAGCAGAAGGATATTACGCAAGCTTCAGAGACCTTACAAAATACTACCTCCCTGTAAACGACCACTTTGAAATCTGGTGGCTGCAAATGAGCATGGATGTATGGAACGAACTGTCAGCTGAAGAGCAGGAAGCATTAATGGCCTCAGCTGAAAAAATGGAAACAGACAGATGGGCCGTTGCAGAGGCCGAAACTGCTGAATTTGAGCAAGGACTCGCTGAGAGCGGAACAACAATATATGAATTTACAGACGAAGAGCTTGCAGGCTTCGCTGACAAAGTCAGAGCTGAAGTATGGCCTGAAATCAAGGACGAGTATGGTGCTGAATTGTTTGATGAAATCACAGGTGCCAAATAGAAATATTTGTTTTAAGTGACAACTCCTCATTCACAAACAGAAGCGGCGGCTTTAACGCCGCCGCTTCCGTTATGTGATGACAAAGGAAAGACCAAGGAAGTGCTGATATGATAAAGCCTCTTGTACGAAAGACATTGCATGAGGAAATAGTCAATCAAATAATGGATGGAATAACCAGTGGAAGGTTGAAAACCGGAAATCGAATTGATGGCGAGGCTGAGCTTGCACGGCAGTTTGAAGTCAGCCGAAACATAGTCAGGGAAGCTCTAAAGTCTCTGGAGCTTATAGGGGTTGTTCACACAATAAACGGCAAAGGGTCTTTTATTAGCGGGGATGCCTTGACCGGAATTGAACTGATGCGCCTGATTAGAATGATGAAGAATGAAAATTATACAATCGACCTTTTGGAATCAAGGGTTATGATTGAAGGGGATATAGCATATCTTGCTGCGCAAAGAGCTACAAAAAAGGATATTGAGGATTTATCAATTATAGAAAAAGAAACTGAAGAATGGATTAAAAAGGGCTCCTATAAAGTTAAGAACGGCCTAAAGTTTCACATGAAAGTTGCTGAATGCTCAAAGAACCATATAATGCAAAAGTTCCTGCGTTCCATTTCAGATGAGTTGACTGCTCAAAGAGGCCAGCTTATATTGGCCCACAAGAGCAACGATGAATTGATGCTTGAACTGAAAGAGCATATATCAATGATAAAGTTCATAAAAGAGAGAAAACCCGAAGAAGCAAAAAAAGTGATGCAGATGCATATCATGAGGGCCATGAGGATTCTGAAGGAATGCAAATAGAAAATAATGTTTTTACATAAAACTTGATTAAAAAGCTCTGTTTCTAAAAGAACGATGAGCAAAAATAGATGTACCGATACCTGAACTGAATACAAACGAACGAAATATTTTTTTAAGGCTGCCATGTAGGACAATAGTACATACAAGGAGGATAAGAAATATGAAAAAACCGGTTTGGGCGGTAATAGGCGGAGGCAACGGGGGACAAGCCATGGCCGCGCATTTGGGAACAATGGGTTTTCAAGTGAGAATATACGATGTCAAGAAAGAAAACGTTGAAGTTATAAACAAGCAGGGAGGAATAGAGTTCGAAGACGGGGTTGTAGATGGCTTCGGAAAAGTTGAGTTTGCCACAATGGACATGGGAAAAGCTGTTGTTGGCGCTGACATTGTAGTAATAGTTGCTCCGGCTCTTTACCACAAGGACATAGCCACTAAAATGGCTTCCCACCTTGTTGACGGCCAATTTGTATTCATCCATCCCGGTGCGACATGCGGATCCCTTGAGGTTCGAAAAGTACTTGACGACGAGGGATGCAAGGCTGATATAGTTATCGGGGAAGCAATGTCGCTGCTCTATGCTGCAAGGAGCCCAAGATTTGGCGTAGCTTCAATTTTAGGAATAAAAGAGGAACTCATGGTAGCTGCAATGCCGTCGAACAAAACGAAAGAGATGCTTGAAATACTGAACCAGGCTTTCCCGCAAATGTATGCAGGAGAGAATGTGCTTGAAACAAGCTTCGAGAATCTCAATTGCATGGTACACCCCGGTCCTTCGCTTCTGAATGTGGCGCAAATAGAGTCGGGTAGGGATTGGAAATACTATTATGATGGAATAACTCCTTCAATAGGAGCCTACGTTGAGAAAATGGATGCCGCCAGGGTTGAACTGGGCAAGAAATATAATTTGAAGCTTACAAACATCCTTGATTGGTATGTAAAGCTTTATTCGGCAAAAGGCCAAACCCTGACAGAGGCAGTAAACAATACAAAAGCATATGCCGATATTTCCGGGCAGAAGACGCTCAGAACCCGCTATATTCTTGAAGATGTCCCAATGAGCCTTGTACCGCTTGCCGAGCTTGGCAAGGTTGCCGGTGTGAGACAAGACATGGTTGAGACAATGATCGACTTGGGCGAATTTCTGATGGGAGAGGAATTCAGAAAGAATGGCAGAAACGCTGCAGCCCTTGGAATAGAAGGCATGAATGTAGAAGAACTGCTTCAGTATGTTACAACAGGCAAAAAGAATTAGTCAGGAACTTAGAAAATTTAAAACTGGTCCTTTTCATAAATAAAGGCGCAGAAGCGGCTTTTGCTTCGGCGTCTTTATTGTTTATTGAATAATACATGATTTAAGGATTGTAAAGCGGACTTGAACCGTATATAATTAAATGTAGGACAAATAAACAATCAATGACGTGCGGATGCCAAGCATTCAAAAAAATTTTGTGAATCAATGTAGGACAATAGTACATAATAAGGGGGATTTTAAATGAAAAAAACGGTTTGGAGCATAATAGGTGGCGGAAACGGCGGACAATCAATGGCCGGCCATCTCGGTACAATGGGATTTTCAGTCAGACTTTATGACATAAACGAGGAAAATGTGAATGTCATAAACGAGCAAGGCGGAATTCAATTCGAAGGTGGAGTTGTTGAAGGTTTCGGGAAAGTCGAATTCGCCACAATGGACATGGAAAAGGCTGTTACGGGAGCCGACATAGTGGTAATAGTAGCTCCTGCTCTTTATCACGGTGCGATAGCAAAGAACATGGCTCCTTTCCTTTCGGACGGACAGTTTGTGTTCATACATCCGGGGGCCACATGCGGTTCTCTTGAAGTAAGAAAGGTTCTTGACGATGAAGGGTGCAAGGCAGATGTAGTAATATCCGAAGCAATGTCTCTTCTGTACGCTTGCAGAAGCCCCAAGTTCGGGACTGCCTCAATCAAAGGAATAAAAGAAGGACTGATGGTTGCAGCCATGCCTTCAAACAAAACGGATGAATTGCTTGCAATATTAAACGAGGCTTTCCCGCAGATGTTTGCAGGAAAAAATGTGCTTGAAACGAGTTTCGAAAACCTTAACTGCATGATGCACCCGACTCCTTCTCTTCTCAATGCGGCCCAGATAGAGTCCGGCAGAGACTGGCTGTACTACTATGATGGAATAACTCCTACAATTGGAGCTTATGTAGAGAAAATGGATGCAAGCAGAATTGAGCTTGGCAAGAAGTACGGGCTCAAGCTTACTTCAATGCTCAAGTGGTACGAAAAGCTTTATTCGGCAAAAGGCGACACACTCAGCGAAGCTGTCAAAGAGTGCAAGGCCTATGCCGGAATAGCTGGGCAGAAGACAATGAGGACAAGATACATTCTTGAAGACGTCCCAATGAGCCTTGTTCCTCTTGCAGAGCTTGGAAAAGCCGCAGGAGTAAGACTGGACATGGTTGAAACCATAATCGACCTTGGAGAGTTCATGATGGACGAGGAATTTCGCAAAAACGGCAGAAACGCAGCTGCTATTGGAATCGAGGGCATGGACGCCGAGCAAATCATCAAATACGTGACTACAGGAGAAAAATAAATCAGGCAACAAGAGATCTATTAAATAGTCCTTTTCATATGGACAGGCGGGAAGCGTTGAAGCTTCCCGCCTGTCTTTTTATGCAAAAATAAGTGAAATATGGAAAACCAAATCATGCAGAACAGACTAAGAATGTGCATAATATGAACATATTTTTGACTGATTGGGCAGTAATCGTTGCAAATCATCATAAATTTGATATAATATTTTCTATATATTAAATTTGCAATTAACTATTTCAGTAATTATTAAAAGGAGGCGTAGTTTATATGGCTGAAAGCGCTGTTGCCATATTTTCGAAGAACAACAACGATGCGATAGAAAACAACAGGGAATTGCTTGAAAACAGCAAGATATTTTTTGAATACCTTATGTCTTTTGTCGACAGCAAAGATTATGTAATTGTTTTGACGGACAGGCATGCAAGAGTTGCAGAAATCGTCGGTGGAGAATATGTTGTAAAAAAATCGAAAAAAGAATTGAACTTTGTCAAGAATGCAATTTTATCCGAAGACTGCGTTGGCAATACAGCAATTACAATGGCCATAAAAAAAGGCGAACCTGTTCAGATTTGCGGGGATGAGCATGAAAATCCGACTCATAGGCATCTGTCCTGTTATGCGGCTCCGATAAAGTTCGAGGGGGAAACTTTAGGGGTAATATGCATAACGGAGTATAACCCGGAAATGAGGGAAGCTCTTCTGGGAATGGTCCTGGCTTCAGCAAGGGGTATTGAAAATCAGATAAAAAACCAACGAAAAACACGCCTGATAAACGAACAGAGCAAATATCAGAATGTAATAGTTGAAAGCATAAACGAGGGTTTCATTACTCTCGACAGGGAAGGTATTGTTACTTATATAAACGAAAGAGGCGCTCGAATACTTTGCATAGACAGGCAGAAGAGCGTTGGAAGACACATAAAAGATCTGGTTCCGTTCGAGCCGGTTGTAATGAATGTTTTCAAGACTGGAAAGGGATACAAGGACAAGGAGTATATTTTAGAGAATGTTGCAGGACAGAAGATGCATCTTTTAAAAACAGCTACTCCAATCAGGGACGAAGAAGGAAACATTATAGGAGTAATAGATATTTTTAAGGAAATTAAATATGTGACGAAGATAGTAAATAAAATGGTCGGAGCCAAGGCGAATTTTACCTTTGATGATTTGATTGGCGATGATGAGAATCTAAACGAATGCAAAAGGATAGCGAAAATAGCGGCAAAAAGTTCTTCGAGCATATTGATTGAGGGAGAGAGCGGAACAGGCAAGGAGCTTTTCGCCCATTCAATACACAATGAGAGCAATAGAAATGAAGGTCCCTTTATTGCAATAAACTGCGCGGCGATTCCAAAAGAATTGATTGAAAGCGAACTCTTCGGATATTCGGCAGGGGCATTTACGGGAGGTGTCAAGGGAGGCCGTCCGGGAAAGTTCGAGCTTGCAGACGGCGGAACTATTTTTCTTGACGAAATAGGAGATATGCCCATAGGAACCCAGGCAAAGCTACTTCGGGTTCTTCAAGACAGAAAAGTGGTAAGGGTAGGCGGTGATACGGTTTTCGATGTTGATGTGAGAATAATCTCCGCCACCAACAAGAACTTGGCTGAGGAATGCAAAGTTAATAATTTCAGATGGGACATATACTACAGGCTAAATGTATTGACTATAAATATACCGCCATTGAGAGAAAGAGTTTCAGATATAAAAGGCATCACAAATCATCTGATTGAAAAAATAAACAAACGCCTGGGTACTAATGTCGATGGTGTAACAGACGAGGTTTTGTCCATCCTTGAAGCAAATGAATGGAAGGGCAATGTGAGAGAGCTTGAAAATCTTTTGGAGAGGGCGATAAATATCTGCAAGGGTGAAAAAATAACTGTTGAGTATTTGCCGGATGTCTATAAAGTCAAAGCCGATGAAAAAGTTGAGGATACGGTTGAAGGCAGAGACATAATGACTCTTGGCGCTATGGAAAGAATCATGATTGAAAAATCGCTCAATCATTTCGGGGGAAACATTTCCAAGACATCAAGAGCTTTGGACGTCAGCAGAAACACTCTATACAACAAAATTGAAAAATACAGTATAGCAATAAACCAATAAACAAGTGCTCAAAAACTGAGCGGTGCTAAAATTTTGAGCACACCAACCAAACTGTTGCAA
>CAZAFW010000076.1:0-6083 GCA_964484935.1 uncultured Peptostreptococcaceae bacterium | reverse complement strand
TGGCAACCGGGGTGATAAGGGCTATGAACATAGCGTAAAGGGCCACGCCCATGCTGGCTTGAAGCGAAGCGGGCAAGGTGCCGCCCAAGATATAGCCGATGATTGTTCCTGCGTTCCATGAAGCATAGGAAACAATGTTCAGCCCCAGCATATATCCGGTAGAAAGCCTGCCTTTCTCGAAGGATGCCACAGAAAAAGTCTCGTCCGTTATTCCGAATGCCAGCAGGGGCAAAAATCTTCCCCCGCCGTCCTTCAATTTGGCAGACAGGGATGCGCTCATCAAAAAATGCCTGAAATTGACCAGAAAAGTCGTTATTATTATGCCTAAAGCGCCACTTCCCATGGCCATTAGGGTGAGGGCCATGAATTGGCTGGCTCCGGCGTATACAACTGAAGAGAAAAGAATGCTTTCCAGAAGAGTTATTCCGGTGGTCTTGGCCAAAAGGCCGAAGGCCAGGCCTATGGAAAGGTATCCCACTATTATGGGCACTCCCGCCTGGGCTCCCCTTTTGTAATCCTGTATGTCGGTCGATTCATGCTGTGATTTCTTTTCCATAATGACTCCTTGTAGTGTGGTTGTTTATAGGCTCCTTTCATTGGTGAAAGCTTCCACAGATTTGGGTATTTCATTCATTATATAATTGCCGCATTCAGCGGTCAATGATATAGAACGGACTTCACTATTTTGAGGTTCAAAAAGCGGCATGAGGTTTATTGTCATGCCGCAGTGGATCGTTTTAAAACATTGTTGCGATTTACTTGTCGAATTTCAGTTTTGCCAAGGCCGCGAAGGGTGAATCCTCAATCTTGGGCTCTTCCTTCTTTTTCTTTTTCATGTAAGCCTGCACATCCTTGTATGATGCCTTGCCCTTTTCGCCTTCCTTGCGTTTGTTGAATGATGACATCTTTTCCCTGTGTCCGCATATGCATACAAAGGTCTTTCCTTCCCCCTCGCCCACCAGCTTGAGCTTCTTGTGGCATACCGGGCAGCGTGCGTTGGTGACAATTGATAAGCCCTTCCTGTATCCGCATTCCCTGTCGGGGCATACCAGCATTGTCCCTCTCTTGCCCTTAACCTGAAGGAGGTTTTTTCCGCATTCGGGGCATTTTTCATGAGTCACATTGTCGTGCTTGAAGACGGCGTCGCTGGTCTTTATGTCCTTTATTATCTTTTCCGTGTAGCGCCTCATTTCGCTCATGAAGGCCTTCTTGCTCAGATTTCCCTTGGCTATGGAATCCAGTTTTTTCTCCCACCTTGCCGTGAGTTCCGGAGTCTTCAGGTCGTCCGGAACAAGGTTTAAAAGCTGCATTCCCTTTGATGTGATTAAAAGGTTCTTGCCCCTCTTCTCAACCAGGAATGACTTCTGTATCTTCTCAATTATGTCGGCCCGCGTTGCCACGGTTCCTATGCCCCCCGTATCGGTGAGTATTTTGGCCAGGTCCTTCTGGTTGCCGGACACATACTTGGCCGGGTTTTCCATGGCGCCAAGCAGTGTTCCCTCCGTGAATCTTGGGGGTGGGGATGTCTTGCCCTCCGTTTTGACCCACCTGTCTACAGAAAGGGAATCGCCCTTCTTTAGACTTGGCAGGTTCTGGTCCGAATATTCTCTCGAGTCTTCGTTTTCCTCGACACCCGATGAAACGGCCTTCCAACCCTGATGGATGACCCGTTTGCCGCTTGCCGAAAAAATTTCCCCGCCCACATCCGCCTTAAGCGTTATCTGCTCGTATTCATGGGGAGTCGAAAGTACGCTTAAGAATCTGCGTACAACCAGGTCATATATCTTGTATTCCCTGTTTGAAAGCTCGTTGACCCTTAGGGTTTCCTCAGTGGGGATGATGGCGTGGTGGTCTGTCACCCTGCTGTCATCGACAAAATGCTTGGAGGCCTTTATGGGCTTTCGCATGAGGCTTGAAGCCATGTTTGCAAAGGAGCCGTCCGCGCAGCCGCTAAGGCGTTCCTTTATTGTCGGAACGATGTCGGCAGTCAGATACCTCGAATCCGTCCGGGGGTAGGTGAGGAGCTTGTGGGTTTCATAGAGACTTTGCATGATGGACAGGGTTTCCTTGGCAGAGAAGTCGTATATCCTGTCAGCGTCCTTTTGCAGCTCGGTCAGATTGTAAAGGGCGGGTGATGACGACTTTTTGACCTTCTTATCTATGGAAACTATCCTTGGAGTTTTGTCCTTGATCCTGTTTAAAATTGCATCTATGCGGCCCTCGTCAAAGCTTCGTGTGCCCTTGCTTTTGCCGTCCTGCCAGGTCATAGTCAAACTTGTCGACCGCGCCTGAATACCGTAGTAGGTCTTGGGACTGAAATGTTTTATCTCGTCCTCCCTCTGGGCAAGCATGGCCAGGGTTGGTGTCTGCACTCTTCCGCATGAAAGCTGGGCGTTGTACTTGCAGGTGAGGGCGCGGGTTGCGTTTAGGCCAACAATCCAGTCTACCTCGGCACGAGCCACCGCCGCTGCGAAAAGGTTCTCGTAGGCCTTTCCGTCCCTAAGCTTGCCAAAGCCTTCCCTAATTGCCTTGTCCGTAACAGATGAAATCCAAAGCCTCTTGACGGGCTTCTTGATATTGGCTTTTTCCAGAATCCACCTCGCGACAAGCTCTCCCTCGCGGCCTGCGTCAGTGGCGATTACCACGCTAGTTACATCCTTTCGCTGAAGAAGCCTTTTAACAACCTCGTACTGCTTTCTGGTCTGTTTTATAACCACTATCTTCGTCTCATTCGGAAGCATGGGCAGGTCATCCAGATTCCAAGTCGCATACTTCTTGTTGTAAAGCTCTGGATCTGCAAGCGTAACAAGATGACCCAAGGCCCATGTCACCACATATTTATCGTTTTCAAACCATCCATTCTTGTTGCTGCACTTAAGTACCCTTGCTATTTCTCTTCCTACGGAGGGCTTCTCCGCAAGAACCAATGATTTACTCATATATTTATCCTTTCATTCCGTTTCTTCTGTCTTCCTTTTAATCCTATAGGTTATTATACACTATAATCTCATGTTATTCAGACCAAGCGGAAGACTTGCTTCTTTTCATTGACTGTGCAAATCCCGCCAGTCATTCATCGGCAATTCATAACAATAAGCACAATTGACAAACTTAGTGGTAAAATGGAAGAGGATGGCAGAAGATTTCGACTTCAAATCGTTGAATGGAAATCAAAATGACCGTCTTCGTATTTCAAAAGTTTGCCTTTGAAAAATACTTCCTGGAGGAATTGACATGATAAAAAAAGTGAAAAGACCAAGGAAAGGCTCAAGGATTGCGGGGCTTTCCCCATCAAGCGGAGCGGCGCAGATGTTTCCGCACATATTCGACATGGGGCTTTCAAACCTCAAGAAGCATCTGGGTTTTGAGATTGTGGAAATGCCCACAAGCAGAAAATCGTCAGATTGGCTTTATAAAAACCCCAAGGCGAGGGCGGAGGACATAAACGCGGCCTTTGCGGATGAAACCATAGACGGAATCATATGCTCCATAGGCGGCTACGAGTCGGTCAGGATACTTGAGCATCTCGACACGGAAAGCATACTGAAATGCCCCAAATTCTTCATGGGCTTTTCCGATTCCACCACATTTTTGTCCTATCTCAACAGCCTCGGGATGGTTACATTCTATGGGCCTTCCGTAATGGCGGGCTTCGCCCAGTGGGAGCACCAGCCAGAGGCCTTCCAAAAGCATGTGACGGATTTTCTATTAACAGGAGAAATTCCCTACGAATATCCGCCCTACGGCAAATGGACAGACGGATATGCAAATTGGACAAGACCCGAGCTTGCCGGCTTCTGCCTTCCATTCGAGAACAACGATAAAGGCTTCAATTTCGTGCAGGGGGAAAGAGCGGAAGGAACCCTTTGGGGCGGTTGCATAGAGGTCCTCGAGGGACTCAAGGGGACCCGCTACTGGCCGGGAGAAGACTTTTGGAACGGCAAAATACTCTTCCTCGAATCATCCGACAAAAAGCCGTCTCCAATGGAATTCGGTGTAATGCTCAGGAACTACGGAACCCAGGGGATACTGCATAAATTGAATGGGCTTTTCATAGGACGGCCTGACAACTATTCCCCATGCGAGAAAAGGGAACTTGAAAAAGTGGTTCTTGACATAGTCGATTTCGAGCTTGGACTGACTGACCTGCCGGTAGTAATGGAAATGGACTTCGGACATACAGATCCCAAGTGGATACTTCCAATGGGGGTTAGGGTTGAGGCTCGGAAGGAGCCGAAGGGGATGAAGCTCTTAGAATCACCTTGGCTATAGATTCTTCAGACCGACGAGAAGACCCTATTTCTTCGTTGCCTGCATAACTTCAGCTCGGTCACATATTGTTAATACGCTCTACTCGCGGAATTAAATCACTGGGGACGGTTCAAGACCAGTGATTTTGCACATAAGTATAATTATACGAAGCAAATAAAATGTGAGGGGATGGGCTTGATGAAGAGAGAATTTGGAAAAAGAATAGTATGCCTTATTATCTGTACACTGTTTCTCACAATAGTTCTGTCGTTTTTGTATTTTTGTAGATACATTGATGTTTCGGTAATACTGACAATATATCTACCAATTTGGATTATTGGGGTGATAGCGGCTCTGTTTGGTAAAATAATATTTGGAAATACTGTTATAATTT
This sequence comes from uncultured Peptostreptococcaceae bacterium, assembly GCA_964484935.1. Taxonomy (GTDB): domain Bacteria; phylum Bacillota; class Clostridia; order Peptostreptococcales; family BM714; genus BM714. Next base: position 1,438 of record CAZAFW010000076.1, on the reverse strand, counting down.
TTGCTGGGGTAGGTATTATTGCTGAATATTTAGTTCATATATTCAATAAACCTTATCCAAATATGTCAGGAGCATTTTTGAATACAATAATTCTATTAGCTGGTTTTATCGTGGGGATTGTGCTTCAAATTTGGAGGACAAGAAAAAAGCGATAAATCATTGAAATCACTGGGGACGGTTTTTTGATTGGAAATGTCCACAAACTGAATTTATGCAGCATTTAAACTATAACTTAGCATATGTTTGTTGGTTGAAAAAGTGCAGTAAGGAATAAAGGGATAATCAGGGATGATTATCTTTTTTTATTTAGCAAAAATACAAAATATAGGATATTTATGTCAAAATGGAACATGGTGGAATAATAAGGCGGATAGCATACATAATAATAAGAAAGAAGCATTTCTGATCATTTGGAAGGTTTTTTTTGATTTTAAAGGAGAAGATAATGGAAAAAATTAATCAAAATGCAATGATGAATCTATTGGAATCTTCATATGAGGCATCAATAAATGGGTTGCCTGGATCTGAAACAGTTGAGGAATTGGCTAAACAGTATTTATCGAAACATCCAGAAAAAAATGAAGCTATAAAAAAGTTTGTTGAAATGCAAATATTAAAATGTTCGACTTCTGGATTTCTATCAGGACTAGGTGGGATTATTACGATGCCAGTTACAATACCTGCAAATATAGCCAGTGTAATTTATGTTCAAATGAGAATGATAGCTACCATAGCTTACATGAACGGGTACGATATTCGTGATGATGCGGTGAAAACTTTAATTTACGTATGTTTATGTGGGAATGGAGCAAAGGATATCATGAAGAATTTTGGTACTAATTTTGGGAAGAAATTCAGTGTTTCTCTTATAAAGAAAATCCCAGGAACTGTGTTAACGAAAATTAATCAGAAAGTTGGATTTAGATTGATTACAAAGTTTGGTAATAAAGGCTTGATTAACCTAGGGAAAACGGTGCCGCTTGCTGGTGGTGTTATTGGAGGGACCGTAGATTATGGGAGTACAAAAGTTATTGCTAATGTTGCGGAAAAAATGTTTTTATATGAAACGCCAGAGTATGAGATTGCTGTAGATTAAGAATCACTGGGAATGGCTCTTTCTGATTGTTAATCACCAAGCATTTTTATATTGATTATATAATATTTACGTACATCAAAAAGGCATATAGATATATCAACTAGGGGAGGATGAAATACTATGAATTATACGGACAAGGGGACAGGCACCTGTCTGATATTAATCACTAGGGAGGACTGTTCCTGTTGATTTTTTTAATAAAGCATTGGCAATAAACATCGAGAAGAATTATTTGATTTATGGAATCACTGGGGACGGTTTGGTCTGAACCCCAAAAGTGCAAGGGTATGGGGACCAATGTCATTAAGTTAAGATATTCCAATTAAAATTGAGAAGTGCAGG
>CAZAFW010000075.1:4447-6419 GCA_964484935.1 uncultured Peptostreptococcaceae bacterium | reverse complement strand
ATCTCATGATTGACGGGGACGACACCTATCCCTCGGAACATGCAAGGGAAATGGTTTCCCTTGTCCTTGACCGCAAGGTGGATATGGTAATAGGCGACAGGCTTTCCAAGGATTATTTCACGGAAAACAAACGGGCCTTTCACGGGTCGGGCAACATGCTGGTGCGCAGAATGGTGAATTTGCTCTTCAAGGGAAACATCACCGACATTATGACGGGGTATAGGGCCTTCAGCCGCATGTTTGTGAAGTCTTTTCCTGTGCTTACGGAGGGCTTTGAAATCGAGACGGAAATGACCATACACGCTTTGGATAAAAACATGCATATAGAATCTGTAGCGGTTTCCTACAGGGACCGGCCTATTGAGAGCCCGTCCAAGCTAAACACCTATTCCGATGGTTTTAAAGTAATCAGGACAATTTTCAAGCTTTACAAAGACTACAAGCCGTTTTCTTTTTTCGGCTGGCTGTCCGCACTCCTGCTATTTGTTTCCGCAATATTCTTTTTCCCAATACTGCTGGAGTACCTTGACACCGGCCTTGTTCCCAGGGTCCCCACATTGATATCCTGCGGCATTCTTTTTATTGCATCTATTCAGTCTTTCACATGCGGATTGATTTTGGAGACTGAGGCCCAAAAGGCCAGGCGGAATTTCGAGATTCAGATGAATATTGAAAAAATGATTTACACAAACAGATTCAAGTGAATCGCCTAAGGCTTGTCAGACATAAAGAGTCGGAATTAATGATGCTTTGTTGAATATACCTATGGCATTGGGGTACAAATGTAAGTGCTAAGGCATAAGGCGCCATGTATAAATCTGTATTGGGATAAAAGGCAAAGGGAGGTGCGAAATGGCAATACTTAAGGTCATTGAAATTTTGGCTGAATCCAAGACGAGCTGGGAAGATGCGGCTCAGGATGCAGTAAAGGCTGCATCTAAGACGGTGGACAACATCAAGTCTGTAAACATCGAAAATTTGCAGGCAATTGTTGAAGACAACAAGGTTGTGAAATATCGCGTAAATGCCAAGATATCATTTGTGGTTCACGACTAGGGACAGACATTTTAGTCTCCATACTTATGTTTTAAACAGGCTCGCCTTTTATGGCGGGCTTTTTTTTAGCCAAGCCGCTTTGTACAGGTTTGTCGCATCAAATTGGGTATATATGGAGTGAGTGCATGTATCATCTAAAAGGAGGGGGCAGGCTAATGGGCAATGCATACATAGATTCCCTTGTTCTTGAAGCTTTCATGAGGGAAGCATTTGTCAGGCTGGGCGTGCCTTGTGAGGATGCCGCCGTTTGCGCCGACGTTCTCATAACAGCCGACAGGCGCGGAATAGACACCCACGGCATAGGGCGCTTCAAGAGCATATATTATGACCGCATAAGAGAGGGGATACTTAGCCCTGTGACTCGAATCGAGACGGTCAGGGAAACCGGGACTACTGCGGTCTTGGACGGACATGACGGAATGGGCCACGTTATCGCAAAGCGCGCAATGGAAACGGCAATTGAAAAGGCTTCTTCCCATGGAATGGGTATGGTTGCTGTCAGGCGCTCATCCCACTACGGCATAGCGGGATATTACGCACTTATGGCGGCGGAGAAAAACATGATTGGCATTACGGGCACCAACGCCAGGCCATCCATAGCCCCTACATTCGGGGTTGAGAACATGCTGGGGACCAATCCCCTCACCATAGGTATTCCCACGGATGAGGATTTTCCGTTTGTTCTGGACTGCGCAACGTCTGTGGCCCAGAGGGGAAAGATAGAGCAGTACGCAAGAGACAAAAAGGCTGTGCCGGAAGGATGGGTAATAGGAAGGGACGGAAACCCCAAAACCTGGGCGGAGGAGATACTCGTCGACCTCGTTTCGGGAAGGGCGGCTCTGGCCCCTCTTGGAGGGACAGGAGAAAAGACTGGGGGCTACAAGGGTTACGGCTACGCAGCAGTTGTCGAGATACT
>CAZAFW010000075.1:0-4347 GCA_964484935.1 uncultured Peptostreptococcaceae bacterium | reverse complement strand
GAGAAAAGACTGGGGGCTACAAGGGTTACGGCTACGCAGCAGTTGTCGAGATACTCTCGTCGGCGCTTCAGGAGGGCAAGTTCATGAAGGAGCTTTCGGGACTGGATGGCGAAGGGAAGAAAGTGCCATACGGCCTGGGCCACTTCTTCATTGCCATAGACGTAGCGAGTTTCATAGAACCACTCATTTTCAAAAGCACGGCAGGGAGCATCCTGAGGCAGATCAGGAATTCCGAAAAGATGCCGGACCAAGACAGGATTTACACCGCAGGGGAAAAGGAGCATCTGGCGTGGCTTGAAAGAAGCAAAACAGGCATACCTGTCGGAGAGGCCATACAGGAGGAGATCCTTCAGGTAAGGGACGAGCTGGGCCTCTACAGCCATGTCTTCGACTTCGAACAATAAAAAACTAAAAAGGGACAGACATTTTTTAGTCCATTCAAGCAATATCGCAAGGATTGAATCCAGGTCAAGCCGCTTCGAACCTGGGGAAAAAGGTGCTAACAATGCATGAATTGAGCGGAAAAGAGGATTTGGAGCATTAGTGTTGAATGACTATCTGAAGAGGCAAACCGTATTTTTGAACAAAAGTGAAGCGTCGGGGGATAAGGAAAATGTTTCGGACAAATGGAAGCCTTAAGAAGATAATTGCGCTGGCGGCTTTATTGCTTGCCGGCGCCCTCATATATTCATTCTGCATGGGAATAAATTCGGACATAAAGGCTGTCGGCGAAAAGGACGGTCTTTTTGACATTTCCGGCAAAGCCTTTGAAACCGGAAAATTCTATTCCTTGGGCGACTGGGAAAAAGATGGCTTAATGCAGGAAAGTTCCGGCCCGGGGACAGGCACATACAGAGTAAGGATTGCAAGCGACGAAAGGGAAACCTTCGGCATGCTTTTTTCCGACTTTTGCCCCGCATACAGGGTTTGGATAAACGGGCGGCTAGCTGCTGAAAACGGAGTACTTCCGGATGAAGACGTCGATTTTTCGCCCGCATACAGCCACGAAATAGTAAAAATAGACCGGGACATGTATTTTGAGGACGGTGACGGATTTGAACTTGAAATAGTTGTCGAGGCGCTAGAAGCAGGAGAGATGAGGCCGGACTTCGGCAAGATATTGCTTGGAAAGGCATCTACGCTTCAGACAAGCGTTGGGGTGATGATCGGCCTCAATCTTTTTGCTGCAGGAGTTTTTCTTACGCTCTTCATATTCAGCATCTTCCTGTACATGGGCGGAAAGAGGGAAGGCTATCTGCTGTTTTTTTCCTTGACCAGCATCGTTTCCTTTGCAAAGTCGCTGGTGAACTCAAATCCGGTTCTCGCCGCCACGGTCCTGGACATGGATTATGTATTGATAGAGAGGTTGGATTTTTCGACAGCGGTGCTAAACACGGTCCTCCTGCTTCTTCTATATAATGCCGTTTATCCAGGCTATATGAAGAAGGGCTTCACAAGGGGACTTGAAGCAGCAAGCCTTTTGTTTGTCGCAGGAGCGTTTGTTATGGGCTACGACTTCATAAAGGGAATTGCGTGGCCGGCGGTGATGATCATATTCGTGCCTTCGTTTTTGCTTTGCGCATACATAAATGCAAGGGCGGTTTTTGACGGGGAGAGTAAAGCCATTATGCTGTTTGCCGGCTTTGCCATGTACACGGCGGGGGCAATATTCACTCTAAAAAACGTCTTCGGCGCGTTGCCGCTCGGGATTATAAGCACCCATGTCAATGCCGCCCAATACGGAGCCATGGGGTTCTTCATCTTGTTTTCGGTTGTCATAGCCGATATTTACGCAAAAAGCTTCGAGGAGACAGGGATTCTTTCGGAGAGGCTTGCGCATGCAAACGAGAATCTTGAGACGGCTATAGAGGAAAAGACATGCGAACTCAGGAATTTGAACGAGAAGCTTCGAGTTCAGGCCGAGACGGACGGTTTGACAGGACTATTGAACCACAATGCAATCATAAAGAGGCTGAAAGGCGAACTTCTGAGGGAGATGCGCTACGGAGGGGGGCTTTCGGTTCTAATGGTAGATGTTGATCATTTCAGAAGGATAAACAGCAAGTACGGCCATCTGGAGGGCGACAGGGTGCTTGAGGGCATAGGCAGGGTCATGGCATCGAGCCTGAGGCATATAGATGCTGTCGGCCGCTATGGAGGAGAGGAATTTTTGATAGTGCTTCCCGAGACTCCATTCGACGAGGCTGTAAAAACGGCGGAGCGCATCAGGCGCAGAGTCGAGGAAATGGACATAGGGCTTAAGAATGACGGAGTCACAATAAGCATAGGCGTAGCGGGCCATGAAAGCGGCCAAAGCGAGATTGAACTGATAGACAAGGCCGACAGCAGGCTCTACGAGTCCAAAAGGGCCGGACGCAACAAGGTATCGTAAAAAGTAAAAAGGGACAGACCTTTTTGTGTCCATTTAGATATCAACAATCAATAGGCGTACCGTTTTCGTTTTGGAAGCGGTACGCTTTCCATCGATACGACAATAATTGACAAATAAATGACAATAAGAGTATAATTGTTAATGCAAGAAGAACTGCAACTTAAAGGTTCAAGTTTTCCGAGATTTTCCTTGGATTGCTTGTCCATCAAAAGAAACGACCTGGCAAAAAAGATTTGTCTGATTTGTAGAGGGAGTGGTGAGGCATGTACGGATAAACATAGCTTTCCTTTGTGGTGGAGAGTTTTTTTGTTGTGGAAAAACAATGGGAGGAATTGAAATGAACAACAAAAGCAACGTAAGAAAAATGGTTTTGACATCTATATTTTTGGCTTTTGCAATAGTTTTGCAATTGATAGGAAGGAATTTTGTGAATATCAACCCGCTTCTTATAGGTCCGCTTATTTCCACTGTAATACTCCTTGATACATATGTCTGCGGTCTTGGGCACGGAATGATGATAAGCGTGCTGATTCCTGCTACGGCGGTTCCGCTGGGCGCGCTTGCTGCTCCGCTGATTCCTTTTGTTCCCTTCATAGTCATTGGCAACATGGTTTTTTCCGCAGGCTTCGCGGCCTTTATGAACAGGGGCAAAGCAGGGATATATCTTGGGGTGTTTGCGGGAACCCTTGTAAAGGTGCTGTTCCTCAGCTTTTCGGCAACTAGGCTAATATTCATTATGAACCTTGGGATTCCAGAGGCGAGCGCCAAGATGATCGGAATGGCCTTTACTAGCCCGCAGATTATAATATCTCTTCTTGGCGGGGCTGTTGCGGTGATAGGAATTGAAGTGATGAAGAGGAGCAGGATAGCGAGGGCGGTATAGACTTTTACTTAAGAAGGAGAGGCGGATATGGGCATAAAATCAAAGTCCGAGGTGCTCGAGATACTGGAGATGCCAAGGGATGAATTCGAGAAAACGGTAAAGAGCGAGGCTAAGGCGGTTCACAGGGAAGCGGGAGGGGATGCCATAACGGTTAACGCCCTCTTCGGATATGACAACATATGCAGAAACCAGTGCACGTACTGCGGAATGAGGGCAGGAAATTCTGACGTGAAGAGGTATAGGATAGGGCTTGAAGATGCGAAAAAGACAATCGAGTCGGTGAAGGGACTGGGGCTTGGGCGCCTCTTCCTTATTTCGGGTGAGGATCCCAAATACGACTTCCGGGACATAGTGTCGATGGTGGAATACGGAAAAGCGCACGGGCTTTTCATGAGCCTTGCGGCGGGGGAGTTCGACGACGAAGAGTACATCATCCTGATGAATGCCGGTCTTGACGAGTATGTTCTCAAGTTCGAGACTTCCGACAGGGAAATGTTCGGAAGGATCAAGCCTTCCACAACTTTCGAGAAGAGAATGAAATGCATCGATGCAATAAGGGATACAGGAATGGCGCTCGGCTCGGGAAACATTGTAGGCCTTCCCAAACAAAGCCTGGGGCAGGTTGCGGACGACATAATGCTCATGAAGGAGCTTGGCATAAGCTGGGCGCCGATTATTCCATATATGCCGGTGCCTGGGACTCCATTGGCTGAGGAAGGCGGAAGGGGCAGCCTGGAAACTACCATGAAGGAGATAGCCATACTCCGCCTCATGATGCCGGAAGTCCATATAACCGCCCAGCAGCCCGGCAAGGATGCCAAGAAGGGCCTCGCCGACGTGGAGGGAAATCTGGATGCGCTTGCCACGGGAGCCGATATGCTCTTTGTCGACATGCTGCCGTCTGCCCTCCGTAAAGAATTCAACGTAATAAGCGACCGAATGATTGAGGGTATGGACAAGGTAAGGAACCTTTCAAACCTCTCGGGAATGCCGATTTTGTAGTCGGGTCAAAAAACCAAAAAGGGACAGACATTTTTTAGTCCAAAAAATGGAGTAAATCGACCCGTCACAA
>CAZAFW010000074.1:0-6489 GCA_964484935.1 uncultured Peptostreptococcaceae bacterium | reverse complement strand
ACAAAAGACATTAATCCTTCAATAATAAAAATGGGCATTTAAACGTTTGAAATGGTAAAATGGAATAAAGAACAGTTGAATCCAAGTAATAATTACTGGAGGGTTCCAATGTATAGAAAATTGAGGGTTTGGAAAAAATCACACGAATTTACTTTGGAAATCTACAAACAGACTGAAAATTTTCCATCATCGGAACGGATGTCCCTAACACAACAAATACGAAGGGCAGCTTACTCGATACCCATGAATATTGCTGAAGGGTATGGAACAATACACAAGAAGCAGTTGATAAACTATCTTTCTATTGCAAGAGGATCTTCTTTTGAAGTCTCATATCAATTGTTGCTTGCAAAAGAGTTGGATTATTGGGATGAAGAAACGTATGAGAGGCTCAATTTGCAAATAGTAGAGATACAAAAAATGATCAGCGGGCTTATAAGAAAATTGCAGCAAGACAACAAAAATAATCCTATTAAATGAGTTCAATAAAAAGGGAGCAGAGAGTTGATGAATAGATGAGTGGTTTTAGGGTTTTGAGTCTTTAGGCTTTTCCTTTCCACTTTCTACTTTCCACTTTCTACTTTTACCGGAGGTTTTATCAATGTCGAAACTATATTTCCGCTATGGAGCGATGAATTGCGGCAAGTCCACTGCCCTGATGCAGGTTGCCCACAATTACAGGGAGAGGGGAATGGAATCCATAATACTCAAGCCTGTAATAGACACCAAGGGCGGCGGCCAGGTGGTATCGCGGCTTGGCATAACCAAGAACGCGGATTTTCTTGTGGACAGGACATGCGACGTTTTCAAGGCTTTGGAGTCCTATTCAGAGGAAAAGGGAAGGCCCAGCTGCATACTCGTGGATGAGGCCCAGTTCTTCAAAAAAGAGCAGATAGACCAGTTCTTCAGGATTGCTGTCGAGATGAACATACCGGTCATATGCTACGGGCTAAGGACCGACTTTCTGATGAACGGCTTCGAGGGAAGCGAGAGGCTTCTTTTATTGGCTCACAGCATAGAGGAGCTCAAGACAATATGCAGGTGCGGAAAGAAGGCAATGCTAAACGCCAGAAAAATAAACGGCGAATTCGTATTTGAAGGCGAGCAGGTCGCCATAGAGGACGGAAGCCTAGTCGAGTACGAAGCCCTCTGCCCCAAATGCTACTATGAGATGAGGAAGAACAGTAGGAAGTAGAAAGTGGAAAGTAGGAAGAGTAAAGATAAAAGAGAAAAGATAAAAGATAAAAGATTATGAAAAAAAGATGAATAATTAAATATGCAAATAGATGTAAAAGCATGGAAGCAGGAAATTCAAACAACAGAATGTAGGATATAGAAACTGCGAAAATAGTTGGTGAAAAATTAATGAGAAGTATTTTAGAGGTTGTTATTCTTCTTTTGGTTTTAATTTTTTACTTTCCACTTTCCACTTTCTACTTTCCACTTTTTCGAAAGGATAAAACATGAGTGAAAATATGAACATGAAGGAACAAAAATCAAAAAGAACCGTCCCCAGTGATTCTTGCCCCAGGCATTCCTACGGAGGCCAGGCCGTGATAGAGGGCATAATGATGCGGGGCAAGAAGCACATGGCCATAGCGGTAAGAAAGCCTGACGGTGAAATCGTAATCAAGAAGGACGAGGTAAACCCGCTCGAGCGCTCTAAGATTGCAAAGGTGCCGATACTGCGGGGGGTAATAGTTTTTTTCAGCGCCATGGTCACAGGCATAAAGGCAATAACCTATTCGGCGGAATTCTTCGAGGAACCCAAGGAAGAGGACAAAAGCAAGTTTGACAAGTGGCTTGAGAACAAGCTTGGAGACAAGGTCGACGATTTTGTCATGTACTTCTCGGTCATAATGGCCGTATTTCTGGCGGCGGGGCTCTTCTTCATATTCCCGACAATCGCCATCAGCATGACAAAGGACTCGATTAAAAGTCCCATTCTAATGAATCTGCTTGAGGGTCTGCTCAGGATTGGAATGTTCATAGCCTATGTGCTTCTCATATCGAGGATGAAGGACATAAGGCGGGTGTTTGAATATCACGGAGCCGAGCACAAGACTATCTTTTGCTATGAGAACAACAAAGAGCTCACGGTCGAAAACGCGTCGAGCTTCACAACCCTCCATCCCAGGTGCGGCACAAGCTTCATAGTGTTTGTAATGATCATAAGCATAATAATGTTTTCGTTTGTGGGATGGCCCAACCCCTGGATAAGGATACTCTCAAGGTTCATACTGCTTCCGTTTGTTGCCGGAATTTCATACGAGCTGCTTAAGTGGGCGGGCAGAAGCGACTCCACATTCGTAAAGGTTCTATCGTGGCCCGGCCTGAAATTTCAGATGCTCACAACCAAGGAGCCCGACGAGGGACAGATAGAAGTTGCCATAGCATCCCTGAAGGCTGTATTTGAAATGGAAGAAGCGGAAAGAGAAGAAGGAATAAAAAGTGATGCTGAGACAGCTGATTCTTGAACTGAAAAAATATCTTGAGGATTCGTCCGAAACCGCTCTTCTCGACGCTCAGCTTATTGCGGGGCACGCGCTGGGAAAAGGCAGGCTCTACCTTCTCACTCATCCTACCGAAGAGGTAAGCGGTGAGAAGGCAAGCGAGATTTGGGCCCTTGCAAAGAGGCGCAGGAGCGGAGTTCCCATGCAGCACATAACAGGCAGGCAGGAATTTATGGGGCTCGATTTCGAGGTGGGTCCCCAGGTGCTCATACCCAGGCCCGACACCGAAATACTTGTCGAAGAGGCTATAGAGGACCTAAAGGGGCATCCGTCCCCGACTATACTCGACATTGGGACGGGGAGCGGCGCAATAGCGGTTTCGCTTGCCAAATACCTTCCCCATGCAGAGCTTTGCGCGGTTGACATATCGGAAGAGGCACTCGGCACGGCCAGGACAAACGCCGCTTCAAACGGAGTGGACAAGAGGGTAAGGTTCCTTCTTGGCAGCCTGTTTGGTCCCGCAGAGGATATGGGCGGAATGTTTGACGCCATAGTTTCCAATCCCCCCTACATTCCCGAGGGGGACATAGAATTCCTTCAAAGGGAAGTTTCATCGCACGAACCGAGGGCAGCCCTCGACGGAGGCGCGGACGGGCTCGATTTTTACCGGGCAATAGTTCTTAAGGCGCCAAAGTTTTTAAAACCCGGCGGGATGATCTACCTCGAAGTGGGCGCGGGTCAGGCCGGAGAGGTTGAAAATTTGCTCAAACAGGTGAAATGCGGGGGCAAATCGTGTTATAATAGTATACTGAGGATAAAAGATTTGGCCGGCATCGAAAGGGTCGTTAAGGCGTCCCGAGGGCCGGATAAAATGGAAGATACATTAAGGACGGAGTGAAGCAATGCTTGAAAAACTGGAATTCATACTTGAAAAGTATAAGAATCTGAACGAAAAGATTTCCGATCCGGAAATCATAAACGACCAGCCGACTTGGCAGAAATACATCAAGGAGCACGCCGAGATCGAGCCCATAGTTGCAAAGTACAAAGAGTACAAGGAAGTCAAGGAGGCACTCGACGAGGCGGATGAAATTATCCGAGACAGCGAAGACGAGGAGCTCCGCGAGATGGCCAAGATGGAATTGCCCGAGCTAGAGGAAAAGTACGAGAGCATGAGCGAGGAAATAAAGTTCATGCTGATACCCAAGGACCCCAACGACGAGAAGAACGTAATAGTCGAAATCCGCGCGGGAGCCGGAGGGGACGAGGCGGGTCTGTTTGCCGCAGAAATTTTTCGCATGTATGTGCGTTACGCAGAGAGAAACCATTGGAAGACAGACATCATGAACACAAACGAAACCGGTGTAGGCGGACTCAAGGAAGTCGTTTTCATGATAAAGGGAAGCGGGGCCTATTCCAAGCTCAAGTACGAGAGCGGAGTCCACAGGGTTCAGAGGATACCCCAGACGGAATCGGGCGGGAGGATACACACATCCACGGTAACCGTGGCCGTGCTTCCCGAGGTTGACGACGTTGAGGTTTCAATTGGAGCCAACGACATAAGGGTGGACGTGTTCCGCTCGTCCGGAAACGGCGGCCAGTCTGTAAACACCACGGATTCAGCCGTAAGGCTGACCCACTTGCCTACAGGGCTTGTTGTTACCTGCCAGGACGAGAAGTCCCAGCTAAAAAACAAGGTAAAGGCAATGAAGGTGCTTAAAGCAAGGCTTTATGAAATGGAGCTTGCGGAGCAAAACGCAGAAATAGCGGACGCCAGGAAATCCCAGGTCGGCACAGGCGAGAGAAGCGAAAAGATAAGGACATACAACTTCCCCCAAAGCAGAGTCACCGACCACCGAATAAACCTAACGCTGTACAAGATGGCATATATACTTGACGGAGACCTGGGCGAAATAATAGAAGCCCTCACGACTGAAGACCAGGCGGCCAAGCTCAAGAAAATCAACTGATTACTCAAGGCGGCGAAATTGCTGCCTTTTGCTAAGTTAAAGTATTATTGAAATAGGGGTGAAAAGCGTGAAAAAGACCCAGATAATTTATATGGACCCCAGCCGGATAGACGAGGACAAGCTCTCTCATCCTGCAAAACTCCTAAGGGAAGGGGCTACCGTTGTGTTTCCGACCGAAACGGTCTACGGGCTTGGAGCCAACGCACTGTCGGAGGAAGCCGTAGGCAAAATATTCATTGCCAAGGGGCGGCCTTCGGACAACCCCCTCATAGTGCACATAGCCGAGAGGTGCGAGCTTGAAGCACTCGTCAGCGATGTGCCGGAGGCGGCGGAGGCCCTGATGGCTGTGTTTTGGCCGGGACCACTCACAATGATTTTTAGAAAAACCGACGATGTGCCGGAAATTGTTACCGCGGGACTCGATACAGTGGCAGTCAGAATGCCCTCACACCCTCTTGCAAACAGGCTGATAAAAATGGCGGAAGTGCCTGTGGCGGCCCCAAGCGCCAACCTCTCGGGCAAGCCCAGCCCCACCAGGGAAGACCATGTCCTAAAGGACCTCTTCGGCAAGGTCGACTGCATAGTATGCGGAGGCGAAACAGCAGTAGGACTGGAATCCACTGTTTTGGACGTTACCGGTAAAGTGCCGGTGATACTAAGGCCGGGAGGGGTTACAAGAGACCAGATAGCATCGGTTGCCGGAGCCTGTCAAATTGACGAGGCCCTCCTTAAGTCGGACAGCCCGCTGGTTCCAAAGTCGCCGGGAATGAAATACACTCACTACGCTCCTGATGCCGATGTATTCATGGCGGGCGGGGCAACAGATGAAATGGTCGGCGCAATACTTTGCGAGGCGGCAGAAAGAAAGGCCGCGGGGCAGAAGGTGGGCATTCTTGCCACAGATGAAACGGCTAAGAGATATGACGGCTACGAAGTGATTTTGCTCGGAAGCCGCAAGAGGCCGGAAGAAATTGCTTCCAGGCTCTTCATGGCCCTGAGGCTTTTTGATGAAATGAAAATGGATGTTATACTGTCCGAAACCATAGAAGAGAAAGCCATAGGAAGAGCCGTAATGAACAGGCTTAAAAAAGCCGCGGGCAACCGCTGGATTGAAAGGAAGTGAAGCTATGAAGGTACTTTTTCTATGCACAGGGAACACCTGCAGAAGCCCTATGGCGGAAGGCATATTCAAAAAGATGCTGAGGAAGAAGGGCATAGAGGATGTGGAGGTTTCTTCAAGAGGTTTGTCGGCGGCTTTAGGAAAGCCCGTGGCCGAGAACGCTTTCCTTGCGATGGGAGAAAAGCATATACGGATAGGAAACCACGTAGTAAGGCAGCTAAGCCGCAATGACATCGAAGAAAGCGACTTGATCCTGACAATGACCAAGAGCCATGCATATCAGGCATTCAGCATGTTTGCCCTAAAGGACCAGCACATACATACACTGAAGGATTTTGTGGGCGGTTATGAAGAAAGAGACATAGCCGATCCTATAGGCGGGTCCCTGGGCGATTACAGGAAGTGCGCCAAAGAGATAGAAGAAGCACTGAAAAAGGGTTTTGACAAAATTATAAATTACAGAAGGGGAGAATAATATGAGAGTTGCGTTGGGATCGGACCACGGGGGATTTGAACTTAAGGAAGCAATCAAGAAGCACCTAAACAGAAAAGGAATTGAATTTGCCGACTACGGTACATTCAACAACGACTCGGTGGATTATCCCGACTATGGAAGGATAACGGCAGAGGCAATCCTAAGCGGCGAATGCGACAGGGGAATAGTCTGCTGCGGAACAGGCATAGGCATATCGCTTGCGGCCAACAAGGTCAAGGGAATACGCTGCGCCCTGGTTTCCGAGGAATACTCGGCAAGGATGGCAAAGTCCCACAACAACGCCAACATGATTGCAATGGGCGGAAGAGTCGTGGGAGATGGAATAGCAACCGGAATAGTCGACGCATGGCTCGAAGCCGAATTCGAGGGCGGACGCCACGAAAGAAGAGTAGAGAAAATAATGGAGATAGAAGAGTAGAAAGTGGAAAGTAGAAAGTAGAAAGTGGAAAG
>CAZAFW010000073.1:0-6529 GCA_964484935.1 uncultured Peptostreptococcaceae bacterium | reverse complement strand
GATCAAAGAAAAATTCCCATCCCATCTTTATGATGATGCTATTGATACGCAAAAGTATGTATACGGACAAATAATGAATTGCTACGATGATGCCATCAGGCATGGGGAACTTGGCGAAGCCGATGTTGGAAACAGAATCGAAGAACTGCTTGAGACAATCATGTCTTCGCCGTTGGAAAGCTCGAGACCAGGAGATTACATAGACGAACACAGAATTGAATACAGGGAGATTGTATTCATTGGCAGGCATGCCTTGGATTATTGCTTCTCGGAGTTTGAAGAGGGCGGGCAAACAGGTCTTAAGGGGCATATCATGGCATCTGCATGCCGCGATATAATGAAGGTTGACGGAGAGGGATTCAATGGACTATTCAATACAGGGCAGGACTGGTATGACGCGTATGAGGAATTGGTTTCCAATGACTGGGAATAGAAGCACATAATTATGATAGTGGCGTAAATTCAGTTTTGCGGTTCATGCATGAGAGAGGAAAATATGAAAAGAGAAAAAAGAATGCATCGCGTATTTGTTCTTGCAGCGGTTTTTGTCATTTTGGCGGCGATTTGCGTATGGCAAAACAACAGCATAGTTGTTTCCGAGCATTATTATGAAAGCTTGAAGGTGCCGGGCAGGTTCAACGGATTTAGGATTGTCCAGGTTTCAGATTTGCACAATAAAATGTTTGGAGAGAGTCAGTCGAGGCTTTTGGATAGAGTAGAAGGCTTGGACCCGGACATAATAGTTGTTACCGGTGATTTGATTGACAGGCGAAAATTCAACCTTGAGGCGGCCATGTGCTTTATAAACGGAGCCGTGGAAATTGCCCCTGTCTATTATATTTCGGGAAATCATGAGGCTTGGTCTGGGAAATATGATGAAACAATACGCAGTTTGTCTGAAGTTGGCGTTTTTGTCATTGACGGTTCCTCAATTGAGGTTTCAAAAGGACAAGACAGCATAAGAATCACAGGGTCGCCAAATCCCGACCTGTTTTCGGGAAGCTTGACCGAGAATGGAAAATACGCAATATTGAACAAGGAACTGAATCGGTTGAAGCAGAACGAAGGATTGAATATATTGCTCGCCCACCATCCGGAATTGTTCGGGATTTATTCGGAAAATGGATTCGATTTGACTTTTGCGGGGCATGCGCATGGAGGACAATTCAGGATTCCGTTTATGGGCGGATTGTTTGCGCCGGACCAGGGACTGTTTCCTGAATACAGCAGTGGAAGATATGTGAAGGGGAATTCGACAATGATAGTGAGCAGGGGGCTTGGGAACAGCATATTTCCTATAAGAATAAACAATCCTCCGGAAATAATTGTTATAGATTTAAAGGTAAAGGATGAAAAAGCACTGTCTTCGGAGAAAAGTAATTCGTGAAGGGCAAGACAGAGTGTGTATTTAATTTTTTTTTGATACAATATATATGCAATGAGTCATAAAAATTTAAAAATCATGACTGTTGAATGTTGAAAATAAATATGCGAAAGGAGTCATGCAGATGAGCATAGGGTATGCATGCTTGGCGCTTGGGGTAAAAGACAGCTCCATGAAAGGTTGCCTAAAGAAGAATGCCAGCGAAATCAGGCTGAAAGAATTGATCCGCGGCAATCTGAATTCTCTTGACAATCTTATTAACTACAACATTGAAAGCGGAATCAAGATGTTTAGAATAAGCTCCGACCTGATTCCTTTCGCATCAAGCCCAGTAAACTCTATAGAGTGGTGGAACATATACAAAAAAGAGTTTTCGCTTATTGGAAATAAAATTAGGGAAAACAAAATACGGGTTTCGATGCATCCCGGACAATATACGGTTCTCAATTCTCAGGACGAAGGCGTTGTGGAAAGGGCTGTGGAAGATTTGCAATACCATTCCCGTGTATTGGACAGTCTGGGGACCGGATCCGAGTGCAAGATTGTTTTGCATATAGGGGGAGTTTACAATGACAAATATAAAGCTATTGAAAGGTTTTCGAAAAATTACAGTAAGCTGCCGGATTTTGTGAAAGAAAGGCTTGTAATTGAGAATGACGACAAGTCATACAACATAAGCGAGGTTCTTGAAGTTGGCAAGAGGCTAAAAGTGCCTGTTGTTTTTGACAATCTCCATAATTTTTCTAATCCCTCCTATCCGGAAAAGAGTGAAGAATTTTGGATTAACGAATGCAGAGGCACCTGGTCTGAGAAAGACGGCAAGCAGAAAATCCATTATTCGCAGCAGGCAGTTTACAAAAGAGTGGGTGCCCATTCGGAAAGCATCGAAATAAAAAAATTTTTGGAGTTTTACTCGAAGCTTGGCAATGGGAACACTGACATAATGCTTGAGGTAAAAGACAAAAACTTGTCAGCCGTAAAATGCATAAACTGCATTAGAAGCAGCGGTAGAATAAGATTGCTTGAAATTGAATGGAGCAAATATAAATACAGCATTCTTGAAAAGTCATCGTTGGCCTACAAGGAAATAAGAGAACTCCTGAAATGCAAAAATGGATATCAGCCTGTCCGCTTCTACAGCATATTGGAAAATGCGCTGAGACAGCCTGAGAATATTGGCAATGCCTTGAATGCCGCCATGCATGTGTTCGGCTATTTCAAGAAAGACGCATCCGATAAAGAAAGAGAGAGATTTTTAAGCAAAATCAATAAGTACAAGGAAGGCGAAACCAGTCTGCGTCTTTTAAAGAAAGAATTGCATAGACTGTCTATAAAATACGAAAAGGAATATTTGCTGGAATCATATTATTTCCTGTTGCAGTAGCAAGGTGAAAAAAAGGAGCAAATAAGCGCCGACAGAGAAATATGATTTCTCACAAATCTTAAACTGCAATCAATTTTAAAATTGTCGAATATGTTTATGGTGGTAAAGATGGATAGAATAGAGGCCTTCGAGCCGATTTTGGGAAAAAATCCGGAGATATTGATATTGGGAACCATGCCGAGTGTAAAATCTCTTGAAAACAGGGAGTATTACGGGTACGGGAAAAATCAATTCTGGAGGATTATGGGTGACTTGTTCGGGTTCAACCGGGATGACGACTATGATTTGCGAAAGCGCAGGATTATTGAAAAAAAGATCGCAGTTTGGGATGTAATTGAGTCGTGTGAACGCAAGGGGAGTCTTGACAGGGATATAAAAAATGCAAAGTACAATGATATTGTAGGTTTTATAAAAAAGCATCCTACAATAAGGGCGGTTGTCTTCAACGGCGGAAAGGCGAGGGACATATACAGGAAATATTTTGAACCGTCATTGCCGGAAGTTGAAATATTCGACTTTTACTCGACAAGCCCCGCAAACGCCATTCCGTATGAAAGAAAACTAGAACAGTGGAGCAAGCTGAAGAATTGGAGGAACAAAAATGGATTTTAAAAAAGGGAAGGTGACAATTGTAGGGGCGGGAGAAATAGGATCTGCAGCAGCCTACGGAATGCTACTTCGCAAATCGGCAAGCGACATAGTGCTGGCAAACAGAAATGCAGAAAAGGCAAGAGTCAAAGCCTTCGACATGTCGCATTGCATTCCCCATATTGATGGAGTTTCAATAAAAGGAGGCGGGCTTGAAGAGTCGGAGGACTCGCAGGTGCTTGTATTGACCGTGGGAACACTTCCAAAGAAGGACGGAAACCGTACTGATGTTTTGGCTCAGAACGTTAATATATATAAAGATTTGGTGCCTTGTCTTGCTAAATTGAGTCCCAAAGCTGTTATGGTTGCAGTGACAAACCCTGTGGATATTATGGCCATGGCTGCATGTTCCTTTTCAGGTTTCCCGCTTGAACGAGTGATTGGAAGCGGGACACTTCTAGACACGCTCAGGTTCAGAAGCTTCATAGGCGACGCTCTAGGAGTTTCGCCATCCGAAGTAGAAGCGCTTGTAGTTGGGGAACACGGCGAGTCCATGGTTCCGCTATGGAGCAATGTCCGCATAGCGGGAATCGGGTTGAATAAATACGTTGAATATAATGGCATATTATGGAACAAAAGCATGGAAAAAGGGATAATGAAAAAAACAAGGCGCGCCGGATGGGATATCCGCCTTGGAAACGAACACAGCAGATACGCAATTGCATTTTCAACCGCTTTGATTGTAGAATCCATACTGGGAAATGAAGGCGTATTTTTGCCTGTATCGGCAAAGCAGAATGGAGAGTATGGACTTGCAGGGACTTTTATGAGTCTGCCCTCAAAGTTAGAATCAAAAGGTGTTCTTGAAACAGAAGCAATGAATATTTTGACTGAAGAGAGGGAAATGCTGTTTAGGTCTTCGGAAATCATAATGGAAAACGCGAATCCTATAATTAAATATTTATAATTGGGATTTTGGAATACAGGAGGTTTTAGGAATTGAAAGACATGGAAAAGTATGGGGCGAAAGAAAGGCACTTTGCCGAGGCTTCGATGTACCCGGAATATTATCTTGGCAGAATTGTATCGCAATCCAAGGATATTTATAAAGTGGCAACCGAAAAAGGCGAATACATGGCTGAAATATCGGGTAAATTCCGCCACGAGGCAAACTGCATTGCAGATTATCCTGTTGTCGGAGATTTTGTCATGCTTGACCGTAAGAGTGATGAGAAAGGAAATCTGATTGTAATCAAAACATTGTCTAGGACAAGTTCATTTGAACGTTCCGCTGTTGGAAAGAAGAATCAGACTCAAGTGATAGCGGCGAACATTGATATTGTTTTTATTTGCATGTCCCTCAATAAAGACTACAACCTAAGCAGACTGGAGCGGTATCTTTCGCTTTCTTGGAACAGCAGGGCGGAAACTGTTATTGTCCTTACAAAGTCGGATTTATGTGACAATCTTCCCAAGGTGCTTGATGAAATATCGTCTGTTGCTCTTCGAACAGAAGTGCTTGTCACAACGAGCAAAAGCGAGGATTCATGCGTGCAAATATTCAAATTTTTGAAAAAGGGATTAACTGCGTCATTCATAGGCTCTTCGGGTGTTGGCAAATCGACACTCATAAATTGTCTTGCCGGAAAAGAAATGATGTCTACATCGGGACTTAGGAACGACGACAAGGGCAGGCATACCACAACTCGAAGGGAGCTCGTGATTCTGCCGCAGGGCGGCATAGTGATAGATACGCCTGGAATGAGGGAATTGGGTCTAGAATCGGCCAATTTGTCGAAATCATTCGAAGACATAGAAGCACTTGCGCAGAACTGCAGATTTTCAAACTGTTCCCACAGCAATGAGCCCGCTTGTGCAGTAAGGGCGGCAATCGAGGACGGGAGATTGGATATAAGAAGATTCGAGAATTACAAGAAGCTCAAGAAAGAAGCGAAATACGAGGGACTTGACTCAAAGCAGATAGAAGCCGTAAAGCTCGATGAAATGTTCGGGGGATTAGGAGGAATGAAAAAGGCGAGGGCATATATAAGGCAGAACGACAAGCGAAGGAAACGTTGAACGAGCCGTATTGCTTTATGATATTTTGAGTAGTGTTTTGATTGCATAAAGACAAGTGGGGTATTTTAATATGTAAATGATTCTATAGAGCTGAGTTTTTTATGTGGCATAGAGGACAAGTTTAAAAGCAGTAAGCTATTTTATAAGCAATATGCTGAAACCGATAATTGCATTTGAATCAAAGCAAACGATACAGGAGGAGGCAAAATGGATTCTTTCAAAAAATCAATAATTAGAATTTACAAGGGCTCGATAAAGGCTTTTCAGACATTTCCGGTTTCGATTGGCAGTGCGATGGCATTTGCAATAGTGACCATGATAAGGATTCAATTGGATTGGCCCCAACAGGAGGCTTACAATTTCCTTTTTAATTGCCTTCATTGGGCGTTTGCCCTCGGAGCAATATTCAGCTTGGCTTCCATCACTGCGGCAAAGAGCCTTAGGAATACTGACAAGGCTTTTAAATTTGCAAATCTGCTTGGGGTTTTAGTTGTTGCGGGGGCGATTTCGGCGCTTTATTTCTTTGGGGCAAAAGATACCGCTCAATATACAAGCCGAGCCGTTACAGTTTCCGGTATTGCAGCTGCGCGAGTATCGGCTGCGATGGTTGTGAGCATGTTGGCTTTTATTGTTCTTGCAGGAAATACAAGCCAAGAATCCGATTTTGCACGTTCCTTTTTCATGACGCACAAGGCCTTTTTCATAGCTGCTATTTACGGGATTGTGATAATGGGCGGAGCATCGGGCGTGGCGGGAGCCATTCAGGCACTGCTATACAACGACATGAGCAGCAAAGTATACATGTACATAGCCACAATTGCCGGTTTTTTGGCATTTACAATTTTTGTTGGTTATTTTCCGGATTTTAGAAAAGGGGAAAAAGACGAACACAGGGAAGTGGCGCAAAAGCAACCTCGATTTATTGAGGTGTTGTTTGAATTCATAATGGTTCCAATCATGATTGCAATGACAATTGTTTTAATACTATGGGCCGGCCGGACAATTTTCATTGGAGATTGGCCTCCATTTGAAGAACTTGCAGGCATAGCGTCTTCTTATGCGTTTGTTGGAATATGGCTTCACATAATGGTGAC
>CAZAFW010000072.1:0-6539 GCA_964484935.1 uncultured Peptostreptococcaceae bacterium | reverse complement strand
ACATCCTGCAGGCCTTCCTATTGTATGTCAATTCCGGATTCATTGAATGTGTTTCCGGATTATGGCACCATTCACATCTGAGGGGACATCCCTTTAAAAACACAGTGGTGCGGATTCCTGATCCGTCATTGAGCGACCACCTCTGGATTTCTGTGACCAGCCCCTTAGAAACCTTCATATGTCGTCCTTACGATTATCGCATCCTGCATTTCCCTTGAAAGATTAACGAATTGTGTGCTGTATCCCGCAACCCTGACTAAAAGGTCCCTGTGCTTTTCCGGATTCTTCTGCGCATCCTTTAGTATTTCCATATCAATTACGTTGAATTGAACATGAAATGCTCCAAGTGAGAAGTAGCCGCGGATCAGAGCCGCAAGATTTGCCAGCCCGCGCCTGCTTTCGACCATTTCGGGAGCCAGTTTTATGTTCAGGAGGGTTCCTCCCGAATGCACATCGTGGTTTATCTTTGCGGCCGAGCGCATGGCCGCCGTCGGACTCGTGACATCTGTTCCCGCATGCGGTGAAACCCCTTCCGTTAGAGGCGAACCCGATTTTCTGCCCTCCGGAGTCGCCCCAATTACGCTTCCTGTCGGAACATAGTTTGATATCCCCATGAATGCCGAATTGAACGATGAGCCGAAATAGTCCTTGTATTTCTTTATTTCTCTGTTGTAAAAATCGGTTATCTCGATGGCCAGTTCATCGACAATATCATGGTCGTTTCCGTATTTGGCACAATCGAGAGCCTGTTTTCTAAGCGCTTCACTGTTTTCCCAATTGGAATCGAGAGCTTTATTCAATTCCTTCAAAGTCACCGCCTTCTTCCCGAAGACCATTTCACTAATTGCCTCAAGACCGTTTGCCGCATCTGCAACTCCTATTCCTGTAAGAACGGGACCCACATTGTATACGGCGCCTCCTTTGCTCAGGTCGACGCCCTTGTCCATGCATCCGTCAACAAGAAGGGATATGAATGGCCTCGGAACAGATTCGGCGTGGATTCTCTGCGCCGTTACCGTAGATATTACGGAATGCTTTACAAGATTTGCAAGCTGCCTGAAATATTCCTTCTTTATCGCATCAAAGCTGCCTATCGGCTCCTTGGGAATCAAGCCCATCTTATCCCCGGTGATTCTGCTTCTGCCTCCATTCATCGCATACTCAAGCGGAGCCGCAAGGTTTATATTTACGGCGGCTGTCCATTCGCCTATTTTCCTGAAATGGGGAACAACGCATCCGCAATTGCTCCAGTCTCTTGCATCCTCGGGAGAAAGCCCGGCCGACATCAGCATTTCGGATCCCACCCTGTCATTGTGGACAGCTGGAAATCCGGTCCCCTCTTTAATCAGGTCGCAAACCGCCATCAAAAACTTTTGAGGCGAATCGGGGTGTATCCTTACGCTTAAGCCAGGTTGATGGGTTTTTATCTCTTTTGTGGCCTTTAAACAAAGATAGGAAACCTTGTTTGTTGCATCACGTCCGTTTCTTTTTCGGCCGCCTATGGTCAGATTCTGGAAAGCGTTGTACCCGGCGTAATATTGGGCGGTATTCTTGGATATTGCCCAAACCCATTCGGAAAGCTTAAGCCACAATGATTCAATCAGTTCAAGCGCCCCGTCCTCTGTTATTTTGTTTTCTGATATGTCGTTTTCGTAATATGGGTTCATGTATTGATCAAAGCGGCCCAAGTTCAGCGCAAGCGAATTCTCTGATAAAATTTCTCCAAGCTGTACAAACCAAACCATCTGAATTGCCTCGGCAAATGTCCCAGGTGGATTTTCTGGAACGTTTCTGCAGATTTCAGCAATATTTATGAGTTCCTTCTTTCTATTTTCATCTTTTTCAGTTTCCGCCAATGCTTCCGCCTTGTCCCCGTACCGATTCGCCAATGTGACAATTGCGCCGGCTGAAATAGCAGCCGCTTCATAAAATTCCATCCTCTCCTGGCTCTCTGCATCCAATGGATCCAATTTTGACATTTTCTCTAAAGCATCTGCCTCGATTCCTTTGAACCCTTTGACAAAAAGTATGTCTTGATAGTCCGGCGTAATTTCACCCACAGCGCTCCGCCACTTGTTGTCATTGTCTATGATTCCTGTATCCACTGCCAGCTTAGCCGTTTCCTTGGGAAGGCGGGCCAAAAATGTTTCCTCAAGCGAACGGCCCTTCCAATATGGAAATATATCGTCCCTGAGAACCCTTTTTTCTTCCTCGCCGATTTCGTAGGGATCCTGTTTTCTGCTTATGAAGGAATCCATTTCATCATCCACCCATTTCCATGAAAACTCGGGACAAATAAAGCCTGACCGCTTGAAACGTCCCGGGGTTCCCACGATTAGCTCGTCGGGAAAAATTTCCACCGGCAAGGTTCTGCACACTTCTTCAAATGCCAAAGCTCTCCTTATTATGAGGGCCTTGCCCTCGGTTTGCTTGTGAGACCTCGTGAATGCCTTCGCCCTTTCAACGCATATCCCGGGTTTTGTTTCAATGTACAACCTTTTCTGTCTTTCCATTCTTTCGGTCAGCATGAGATTCCTCCTTATCTTCTTTTCAAATACTCTGTAAGATGTTCGCTGGCAAGACCCAAATGAGCCTTCAAAATATCGCTTGCAAGTTTTCCGTTCTTATTTTTGCAGGCTTGCAAAATCAACCTGTGTTCGCTCTGTGATGTTGAATGGTATTTCATATCGACAAGGTAAAGCATCATATACCTTTCCACGTTGGCATGAAGGGGAGCAATCATTTCAATCAATTTTTTTCGATTCGACGCTCCATAGATTATCGAGTGGAAATCCCAGTTGAGCCGGCTCAAAACCTTTCCATCGGTTTCATCATCCATAAGGTCGAGTATGGCTTCCGCTTTTTTTATCTCTTTGCCGGTTATGTTCTGAGCGGCGATTTCTATTGCACCGCTTTCGAGCATGGTCCTTATTTCAAAAATTTCCGTCACCTCGTCGACGGAAAGATTTGAGACAAAAGCACCCTTGTTTATTTTGAATTCGACAAGCCCTTGCACTCCAAGAGTCCTCAGCGCTTCGCGGACAGGTATTAGGCTGGTCTCAAACATTGAGGCTATTTCCTCCTGCTTGAGGGCCTGGCCTTCCTTGAATTTTCCTGTCAATATGGCTTCCTTCAATTCTTCAGCAATCATGTCCGGTATGCTTTTTCTATTTGCCACTGTATTTGATATCAATCTGCACGCCCCCTTTTTTCAAGGATACCACGCCAAAAGAAAATTTAATACTATATTTTATATTGTATACATTATACTTTAATGAAAAACCCCTCAAAAAGAAGGGCTTTTCATGCATCTATAGTCCCGTAGGCAATTCCACCCAAAATTCCACGCCATCGTGTCTGTTGTACGCTCCGCAGCTGCCGCCGTGAAGGTCGGATATGGCTTTTACTATAGCCAATCCAAGTCCAGTCCCAACTGCAGGGTCCAAACCATTGTTTCTGACCTTGTAGAAGCTGGTCCATATATTTTCCAGTTCCTCTTCCTCTATCGGGTATCCGGTGTTGAAAACCGATAGACGTGTTTTGCCGTCTGCTTGCTCCAATGAAACTGTCACTTTGCCTCCTTCTGCCGTGTGCCTCAATGCGTTTTCAAGATAGTTTACGAATATTTGTTCGATCCTCAAGGCATCTCCATGCAGGAAGCAAGTCTTCGGTAAAATCCTTTCAAGAGCGATATTTTTGTCGTTGAAGAGCTTTTTATGTCTGACAAGAATTTCTTTTATTAGCACAGTCAAATCGAAGGTTCTTTTATTTATTGAAAATGTGCCCGCCTCGTATGCCGAAAGGTCCAGCAGATCCTTTATTAGTGAAGCCATCTTGTCCGACTCGTCGGAGATTATTTCAGCATACTCCGTCATTGCTTCCGGATTTTTTGCAATATTGTGGAGGAGTCCGTCGGCGTATGCCTGGATCATGCTTATGGGGTTCTTCAGTTCATGGGAAACGCTTGAAACAAACCGCCTCCGCATTTTTTCGAGTTTCCGCTCCCTCTCTATGTCTTCAACGAGCTTGGCGTTTGCGTCCCTGAGTTCGCCAAGGGCTCCATCAAGCTCGTCCGATATGTGGTTTATACTTCTGGCCAATTCTCCCAATTCGTCTTCTCCGTCATAGTCTACCTTTTCATTGAAATCCTGCCTGGCTATGGCCTTTGCAGTTTTTGTCATATTTACAACCGGCTTGGTTATGCGGCCTGAAACAATGAAAATTGCGGCTGAACCAAGAATCAATGTCAAGAGCCCTGAAATCATTATGAATCGGCGCGCTACAGTTGTATTTTGGTCTATGAGAGACAAAGGTTTTTCAATTATCATATAACCGTTTCCGTCCAGCCTGCCTATTAGAGCAATCGATTTTCTTGGAGAACCGGCCATTGGAAATTCCGTAAAAAAGGTGTCTTGGTTCTGACGGCTGTCAAGAATCTTAATATTGTTCAAAATAAATGGAGTTATTCTAAACTGCTGGTTGGCCCTTTTCTCGAAGGAGGAAGTCCCCGTCACTTTTCCGTCCTCAATTATGGTAATGGTCACTCCATTGTCGCGTGAGAATTCCATTATGACATCTTCTGTTTCTATCCCTTGACCTATCTGTTTTTGATACTCTCGGTAAATTTCGCTCATTCGGTTTCTTGTGCTGCTTACATATATGTCGTCGAGAAAATAGTTGTTGACTATAAGGAAAGCGGCTTGAAAAGCTACAATCAAAAGCGCAAAAGTGATGAATATCTTGAAGCGTATTGATTTCTTCATTTCGCCACCTCGAACTTATATCCTATTCCGCGAACGGTTTTTATGCATTTTCCGGCTTTTCCGATTTTGGCCCTGAGATTCTTGATATGTGTATCTACCGTTCTGGGGTCGCCGTAAAAATCGTATCCCCATACGGCGTCGAGAATCGCATCCCTCTCAATGGCGATGTTCCTGTTCTCCATTAGATAAATAAGCAGGTCGAATTCTTTCGGGCTGAGATCAATCGCGTTGCCGTCCAACTTTGCAGAATGCATTTCGGGATCTATAGACAAATCAAGAACGTTGTACTTTGCCTCTTGATTTTTTCCTGCGCGCCTGAGAGCCGATCTGACCCTTGCCATGAAACGCTCGTATCCGAAAGGCTTGGGTATGTAGTCGTCGGCCCCCAAATCGAGCCCCTTTATCTCGTCGTGGGTTTCGCCAAGAGCGGTCAGAAAGATTACAGGAACATCCGATTCTTCACGGATTTCCTTACATACTTCCCACCCGTTTTTTTCGGGCATCATGACATCTAGTATGACCAGGTCTATGTCGTCGTTCATATAAAAAGCCTCAAGAGCTTTTCTGCCGTTTTCCGCCTGAACGACATCATACCCATCGTTCGCAAGGTAGTCTCCGATTATTTTCCTTATTCGCATTTCATCATCCGCAACCAATATTTTTATTGCCATTTCTTCCCCCGGTTCATTTGTCGTATGGATATATATTCTTTATAAAAAACACAATCCCTGCATGTTGCAGGAATTGCGCATTTTACCGGCAAATTTTATTATATTTCCTCTGCATCCATAAGGGGAGTGAATCTTTCACATGTTCTGTTGCCGAAAGGAACTCCGTTTTTTTCGCCTCTGTCCATATTGGGATTGAAGCCGTTTCTTCCACCCCTGAAATCCTTTTGACCGTTTCTTGGCATAAGGTCCCTTATTGCATCAGCTTGATCGTCTGAAATCAATCCCTCTTCGGCCATTTCTTCAAAAGGCCCCTGAAAGTCTTCTCTGTGGTCTTCCATGTATTCCCTTCGCTCTTCTCTGGTTAGTTCGGAGAGTTCTTCGCGCATTTCTTCTCTTTCTTCCCTGTAGTCCTCCAAGAAGCCGAGAACTTCTTCCATTTCATCATCTGTCAGAATCTTCTCTTCGATTATGCTTTGTTCAAATTCTTCTCTTCTCTCTTCCCTTATAGACTCGAGACCTGTCTTTATTTCATCCGCTGTATCTTGGGAAATTACTCCCTGGCCAAGCAGAAATTCCAAAGGTCCTTCTCCCTCTTCAGGGTGCAGGCGTTCTTCGGGTGAAAGTCCCCTTTGTTCTTCAAGGAAGCTCTCGATCGCCTCGACATCGCTTTCTTCGATTGTGCCATTCTCAACCATTTCGTCAAGCAGTCTGTCTCCGATTGCAAGCCTGACTCCGGGAGCTTTCCTCTCTCCTCTTTCCGCTTCCATTCTGCCTCTATCTTCCGAACCGCCCCTGAAATATTCTCTCTGCCTTTCAATTGTGTCAGTTTTAGTCGTTTCCGCGGCAAATGCTGTGACTCCCATCGCCAGCAGCATTGATGCCGCCAATACGACGCTCAAAATTTTCTTGTTATTGTTTTTCATTTTTAAATTCCCCTTTCTTTTTTAGTATGTATCTCCTTGTCTGATTACATATTACCCGGGGAATGTGACGGTTCTGTGATGGAAAATTCAAAAGTTGATTTTAGTTGAAATCGATAGCCTTCGCAGGGCATTTTCCCATCACGGTTCTCAGCCTGAAAATATCATCATCCTCAAGAGTGCCA
>CAZAFW010000071.1:0-6814 GCA_964484935.1 uncultured Peptostreptococcaceae bacterium | reverse complement strand
GATAATGAAAGAAATCACTTCTGTTGTGGAATGCACATTCGAAGTTGAGTAACAAATCAAAAGAGGGACCGTCCTCCGGCACAAATGCCGAAGGACGGTCCCTCTTCTTCGATATGTAACTACATGTAAATACCTAAAACTTCATTACCCCTACATTTTCAGGCACTATAAGTTCCGCTTCGGTTTTTGCGAGCACTTCTTCAACAGAAACTCCCGGAGCCACTTCCTTGAGAACGAGACCCTCTTCGGTCACTTCCATGAAAGCCAGTTCTGTTACAATAACCTTTACCACCCCAGCAGCAGATAGCGGAAGAGTGCACTTCTTGAGTATCTTCGAATCTCCGCCTTTTGTTGTATGCGTAGTGGTAACAAGAACTTTCTTGGCACCGGCCAGAAGATCCATCGCTCCGCCCATTCCCGGACCGTATTTGCCTTCGCCATAAGGCATTGCCCAATTGGCTATGTTGCCCATCTGGTCTACTTCAAGCGCTCCGAGCATTGTCATATCTACATGGCCTCCGCGGATAATAAGGAAGGATGTATCCAAATTGAACACGCTGCATCCTGCAAGCTCTTTTATCGGAGCTCCCCCGGCGCTGCACATGCATGGATCGTCCTCGCCTATCGGTGCGGTAGCTCCAAAGTTAAGCATTCCATTCTCGGATTGAAGGGTTACATTCACTCCCTCCGGGATATTGTTTCCTGCCAGAATTGGTATTCCAAAACCCAAATTCACAACCATGCCATCCTTGAATTCCTGAGCCGCTCTTTTTGCTATGATCTCTTTTGCGTTCACTGTAATCCCCCCTTATCTGTAGATTCCAACGCTCTTGCACATCTCTCTAATGGCGTCGCGGTATTTGTCAGCATCGTATCCCATACATATCGCATCGACAAAAATTCCAGGTGTGCCTACATCGCTGGATGGTATTTCACCGACTTCTACGATTTCTTCAACTTCGGCAATAGTGACCTTGGCGGCGGTCGCCATTATCGGATTCGCATTCGCGGTTCCGCTGTAAAGTATATTTCCGGCTTTGTCGGCCTTGAATCCCTTGATTATGGCAACATCCGCACCCAGTGCGGTCTCAAGGAGGTATTCCTTTCCGTCGACGACTTTTTTCTCCTTGCCTTCCTCTACTAGGGTGCCCAATCCAGTTGGAGTCAATACTCCTCCTAAACCTGCTCCTGCGCAACGGATTTTTTCAATAAGTGTTCCCTGAGGGTAGTACTCCATTTCGATTTGTCCGCTCTTGTACTGCTGAACGGCAACCTTGTTGGTCCCTATGTGGGAAGCAATGAATTTCTTGATTAGGTTGTTGTCGAAAAGCAGACCGATATCGCTGTTGGTGAAAGAGTTAACAGTTGAAATGGCCGTCAAATCGCCTATCCCTTCTTCGATGATTTCGTCGATGGCTTTAAGTGGTGCATTGCATCCCAAGAATCCTCCGAACATGACAGTGGATCCCGGTTTGACAAACTCTCCAATTGCGCTTTTCATATCCATTATTTTTGCCACAATCTTTCCCTCCATTCATTTTTTGAAATTCCAAAGTCGAACCGCTACTACATCAATTGCTTGAACTGTTCTATGAGTATACCCACAACCTCAGAGGCATCGCCTACGATTCCATAATCGGAATAATTGAAAATGGCGGCTCCCGCGTCTTTGTTGACAGATATGCTCATGTCTGCGTTTTGGACACCAACAGTATATTGCACGGCTCCACTGACACCGAAATTGAAGATTAGCTTAGGTGCAATTGTTTTCCCGCTCTGACCTATCTGGAGTGACTCCTCAATCCATCCCTCGCGGACAGCCGGTCTGGTTCCTCCTACTGAAGCCCCGAGTATGTCCGCGAGCTTGTACAACTCGTCAAAATTCTCCTTCGTTTGCATGCCTCTGCCGCCAATAAGAACTATTTCGGCCTTCTCCAGACCTTGGTCGGACTTGGCATCCTTCAGCAATTCGATGACTCTTGTCAGATATTTGCCTTCTTCGAGTGAAATCTCCTCGCGGATGACTTCCCCTTCCCTACTGGCATCCTCCTCCGGAGTTTTAAGGACCTTTGGTCTGACAGTCGCCATTTGAGGCCTTTTTTCCGGACAAGTTATTTCAACCATTATATTGCCGCCAAAAGACGGTTTTGTTTGAATCAGTATTCCCTCGCTGTCAATTTCCAAATTGATGCAGTCGGCAGAAAGACCCGTCTTGATTCTGTTTGCAAGTCTTGGTGCCAGGTCGCGGCCTGTCGATGTTGCTCCAAAAAGGAGTATCGACGGCTTATATTTTTCCACAACTCCCTCAAGCATGTCCGCATAGTATCGGTTTCTGTACTTCTCAAGCACATTGCTTTCGACGACAATCACCTTGTCCGCTCCACAAGCTATGAGTGTATCGGCATAGCTTGAAACTCCCCGTCCGGGTAACAGTGCGCATACCCTTTGCCCGGAAGCATCGGCCATATCACGAGCTTTTCCAAGTAGTTCGAGTGTAACTTCCTGCAGTTCTCCGTCTCTGACTTCGGAGAACACCATTATATCCTTGTATTGCTTTTCTGTACTCATATAGATGTCCCCCCTTGTCAAATGACCTTGTTTTGTTTTAATGCCTCTACCAATTTCGAAACTGCTGTTGCCCCATCACCGTCGAAAATGACAGCTTTCGACCTGGGAGTAGGCGTATACAGCCTGCTTACTACGGTAGGCGATCCGCTCTGCCCGACCTCGCTAGTGCAGAAACAAAGGTCGTCGCAACATAAGGACTTAAGTTCCCTTCTTGCCGCTTTCATTATCGAAAGGGGGTTGGGATATTTAACCTCGTTGAGCTTGTCAGTGACCGTCATGAGCGCAGGCATCGCTGTTTCGACTACTTCATGCCCGTTTTCAACATGACGCTTTACAGTTATCTTTCCGTCATTCACGGCCATGATTTCATCGACAAAAGTCAATTGCGCAATCCCAAGTCTCTCGGCCATGCCCGGTCCTACTTGCCCGGTATCGGCATCGACAGCTTGCTTGCCGCAAAGTATCAAATCGAAATCCTTGTCGATTTTTTCGACCGCTCTCATTAGAACATGTGAAGTAACCAATGTGTCCGCTCCCGCAAAGGCCCTGTCGCTGACAAGATATGCTTCATCGGCTCCCATTGCAACTGCCTCTCTCAAAATCGCATTTGCGCTTGGAGGTCCCATTGTTATTGCAGTGACCTTGCCCCCATGCTCAGCCTTTAAGTTTATCGCCTCTTGGATTGCATGCTTGTCATACGGATTCATCACGCATTCAATGCCTTCCCTGTCGAGGTTGTTCGTTTTAGGATTTATTCGAACCTCCATAGTGTCCGGAACCTGTTTAATACATACGAATATATTCAATGACATCTACTCCTTACTATCTATTTCAAAGCTGCCTTTCCAATTACCATTCTGAGAATCTCGGAAGTTCCTTCTCCGATTTCGAGTATCTTGGCATCCCTCATTAGTCTTTCAACCGGATACTCTCTGCTGTAGCCATTTCCGCCAAATACTTGGATGGCATCTTTTGTCGTTTCCATTGCGACATCGGCGGCAATCAATTTGGCCATTGCGGCTTCAACAGAAAATCTTTCTTTCATGTCCCTCTTGAAGGCAGCCTTGTAAGTCAAGAGACGGGCCGCTTCGATTCCAACCTTCATGTCTGCAAATTTGAATTGAATTCCCTGGAATTTTCCAATCGGTTTTCCGAAAGCAGTTCTTTTCTTGGCGTATTCCGAAGCTTCTTCCATAGCATGCTGGGCAATTCCAACACCCATTGCTCCAATTCCAAATCTTCCCGAATCAAGCGCTACCATTCCAATCTTGAAACCGTCTCCGATATTTCCGAGCAGATTTTCTTTCGGGATTCTGCAGTTGTCGAAAACCAGCTCGCCAGTGTTCGAACCTCTTACACCCATCTTGTCTTCTTCAGAACCAGTTATGAGACCCTTGGTTCCTTTTTCGACTATGAAGCAACTGACGCCCTTGGGTCCTGCCGTAGGATCTGTCACTGCTGCAACCAGAATGATGTCTGCCACATGCGCATTTGTAATCCACGCCTTTTGTCCGTCTATTACATACTCGTCGCCATCAAGAACCGCTTTGGTCTTGATTCCTCCTGCATCCGATCCCGCGCAAGGCTCTGTAAGGGCAAAAGCTCCAAGCTTTTTCCCTGCTACAAGGTCAGGAAGATATTTTTTCTTCTGCTCTTCTGTTCCGAAATCAAGTATAGGGCTGCCTGCCAACATGTGGGCATCCACTGTGATGCACATGCTAGCGCTTCCTCTTGCCAATTCCTCAAGCAATATTGCTTCGCAGACTGCATCTCCACCGGCTCCGCCGTATTCCTCCGGAAAGGAAATCCCGAATAATCCATTGTCTGCCATTTTTTTAATTATTTCCCAAGGAAATTCCCCTTTTCGATCCATTTCCATGTCAAAAGGCGCTATTTCCTTGTCAGTGAAATCCCTTACCATGTTTCTGATCATTTCCTGTTCTGTCGAAAGTCTAAAATCCATAATCTTTCCTCCCTTCATTTTTTATCCAGACATTGTTATTGCAATAAGTGTGCCAAACATTTAACATTCCGCTAAAAACCCTGCACACGTTGAAAAACCAGGGTCGCCATTTGGCTGCCCCGGTTTTTGATCGGTTTTTATTTATTGAAAAAACCCGCTAATTCCAATATTTTAGACAAATCCTCGGCGAAAACGTTGGAATTAGCGGGTTTTTTACTTTTATACTTTTCCAGAATATTAGACATCCTTAATTCCATGCTCTCTGATTTTCTGATACATGCCCGCACGGCTTATTCCAAGCGACTCCGCAGCCATACCCTTGTCGCCTTTAGCTCTCTCGAGAGCGCCAAGCACAATCTTCCTTTCATATGCGTGCAGATTTTCTTTAAGCGACAATTTATTGTCCACGTGCGGCTCTTCGATGTGTCCCGAACCCTGTCCACCCATGCTTTGCGTTATCTCCTCAGGTAGGTATTCGCTCACGAGCATACCATTGTCATTTAGGCTCGCAAGCCTTTCAACGGCATTTCTCAGTTCTCTCACATTGCCGGGCCAGTCGTACTTCTGCATTGCTGAAATTACGTCCTTTTCAACGCCGTCAATTTCGAACCTTTTATTCTTCTTTAATTTCCCGACAAAATAATTGACAAGAAGATCGATGTCCTCCTTTGTTTTCCGAAGCGGAGGCATCTCAATGTTTATCACATTGAGCCTGTAATAGAGGTCCGACCTAAACGTCTTCTCTTTGACCATTTCCTTCAAATCCTTGTTTGTGGCGCAAATTATCCTAACGTCAAGATCTATGGTTTCCAACCCGCCTATCCTCATTATTTCCTTCTCCTGGAGTATTCGCAGCAATTTCCCCTGCATTCCGTAGGGCATCTCCCCTATTTCATCAAGGAACAGCGTACCTCCGTTGGCAAGCTCGAATTTACCTGTTTTTCCGTTTGTATCAGCACCTGTAAACGCCCCTTTTTCGTATCCGAAAAATTCTGACTCCATAAGATTTTCCGGTATGGCCGCGCAATTTATGCTCACAAACGAGCCGAATCTCCTAAGACTTTCATTATGTATTGAGTGGGCGATAAGTTCCTTGCCCGAACCGCTTTCCCCTGTAACGAGAACAGTCGAATCGGTCTTTGAAATTTTCTTTGCTATTGCTATGACTTTCTTTCTTTCCGCGCTGTTATGCACTATGTTGTCGAATGTGTAGCGCGCGCCCTTGACGTGTTTCCTTTTGGAATTATGCCCGCTTTTTCTATTGTCGTTAATACCGATTTTTTTCAGCAGCGACTCTATCTCCTTAACGTCCCTGAAAAGAATCTTGCCGACTGCCCCGACGATTTCATTCCCCTTGAAAATGGGAATTCGCATCACGATAAGTTCTTCGTTGCCGACCGCATGCTCGACACCTATGTCTATCCTGCCGGTCTCGAGAGTGTCGTAAAGTTTGGAATTGGAATTAATTATATTTAGGGGCTTTCCGATTGCATCCTTCTCATTTACATGGACATGTCTCGCATATGACTTGTTAAGGCTAAGTATCTTTCCATCCTGATCTACAACGACTATGCCCTCGTAGGAATGGTCAAGCACCGTTTCGAGAGTCTTCAAGAGGTTTTTAGTCTTGGAGTATTCGTAGAAAACTTCGTCCATGTCACTGATTTTTTGAAGCACAATCACAAAACCGTAATAATTATCTTTCTCCATTAGAGGGTTTATATTCAAAATCAGAGAGGCATCGTCAATTTCCATGAATTTTCCGATTTGAGTTTTCTTGCTCCTTATCATCTTGTCGATTTCATAAAAACCCGGTATGACCTTTTGAAAATTTTCACCAAGTGCCGAAGTCCTATCGATATCCAACATTTCTTCAGCCGCGCTGTTTATGCATGTTATACAGTTGTTTCTGTCTACAACTATTACTGCATTGCTTATGTAGTTAAATAACGCCGAATCCTCGCAATACGATCTCATTCTTTCCAAAACTTCATCTCCCTGCTCAATCGGGCTTTTTTTATATACTATCACATTTTATTACAGTTTTCAGCAATGGATGATGATGCGGGTTTGGGCGAGTTAGAACAACCACAACTATAAATGGCATCTTACACTTGCAATACAAATTATATTCTTTTATATAATCTCGATATCTTTAGGGTATAATAAACTTGTAAGGTCGATATCATACAAGATGTAGTGTGAAGGAGAGGGGAATTGTTATGATCAAGAATTACATAATAGACACAAACGTCATGATTCACGACCCTTATTTCTACAACA
>CAZAFW010000070.1:0-7031 GCA_964484935.1 uncultured Peptostreptococcaceae bacterium | reverse complement strand
AAAAAGGGACAGACATTTTTTAGTCCAAAAAATGGAGTAAATCGACCCGTCACAAATCCGTCACAATGCCGGGCAATATAGAAAAATGACTTAAAGAATAATGGCACCTGCCGATTTGTTTTGGCGGGTGCCGTTCTTCTTTAAATTAGAGCAGGGCATGGTGTTGCCGCTTCACATGTGTCCTGTAATGCTGTAAAATTACCTTGATGAGATACGAATGCAATGAAGGCAAAAGAAAAAAGCGGAAGACGTACTGACATGCTATGATTAAGAGAATAAACAAATTGACCAGCGAGACCAGAAGGGATAAAAATTATTGACAAGGGGAGCTTGGCATGGCGAATTATCTGAGGTTGATGCGCATCAGGCATTATATAAAAAACCTGCTGGTATTTTTACCGATTGTGTTTGCCGGCAAATTGTTTGATTTTTATTTTTTGTCAAGGTCGCTGCTTGGGTTTGCAACCTTCTCTTTGCTTGCATCAGCCGTGTACATAGTAAATGATATTTGCGATTTGGAATATGACAGAAAACATGCTGTCAAAAAAAACAGGCCGTTGGCGTCCGGGGAAATAGGCGTAAAGAATGCGGCTGTTTTGGCGGCGGCGCTAGGCTTTGCAGCTGTCGCCATGAATGCCGCATGGAACAATTCTCCTTTTTCATGGCTATTTTTGATTGTGTATGCATTGATAAATTCAGGATACAGCTTTGGTTTGAAGAACATCCCTTTTGTAGACATTTCGATTATTGTTGCAGGTTTTGTTTTAAGGGTGTCATATGGTGGGGCAATCGTTGGCATTGCTATTTCCAGCTGGCTGTATTTGACTGTTGTTGCAACTTCTTTTTATCTCGCATTGGGAAAAAGAAGAAATGAAATCAGAAAAAACAGCAAAACGGCAAGAACTGTATTGAAGTATTACACGGAAAAGTTTTTGGATAAGATGATGTATATTTCTTTAGCACTTAGCATTGTCTTCTACTCTTTATGGTGCATCGCTCCCGGCGATTCGGGAAACAAGAGCATATATTTGATTTGGACAGTTCCTCTTGTAATGTTGATTTGCAAAAGATACAGCGTGAATATAGAAGGCGACAGCTATGCCGATCCCGCAGAAGTGCTGCTTGGCGACAAGGTGCTAATTCGACTGGTGCTTGTTTACGGCTTCTCTTTGATTTTGCTGATCTATAATCTGAAACTATTAAGCACACAAGGACTATGAATATGAAACATAATGCATATGATTTTGACAAGACGATATACAAGGGGGATGCCACTTTGGATTTTTATTTTTATTGCATAAAGAGGCATCCGATAATTCTGCTTGAAATCCCGAGAAACATAGGGTGTTTTTTTCTATACCTGTTTGGACTTTGCTCCAAGAAGCGTTTCAAAGAGAACTTTTTTAGATTTTTAAAGCACATTGAATCAATTGACGACGAGCTTGCGCATTTTTGGGATGCGCACAAATCGAAAATAGCCGCTTTCTATCTGGCCGGGAGGAATGAAAACGATATAATAATCAGCGCCTCTCCGGAATTTTTGCTTGCGCCTATATGCGGAGTGTTGAGTATCAGGAATCTAATTGCGTCAAAGGTAGACAAGGTCACCGGCATTTGCGACGGTGAGAATTGTTGGGGAAAAGAGAAGCTAAGGAGACTAGCGGAAGAAATGCCGGAGGCGGAAATAGCGAATTTTTATTCGGACTCCTTGTCCGATGCGCCCATGGCAGAGGCGGCTGAAAATGCGCATATGGTCAAAAAAGACAAAATAATGGCATGGTCGGCCTATGAACCATCGGCGGCTGAGAGACTGGCAAAAACCTATTATTCCAAGGAGTTTACGCTTTTTGTGTTTTGCGGGGGAATGGGAACGCTCACAAATTTTTTGTGCTCTCTTGCAATTTCAACAAGATTGGATCCGACAATAGCATATATTTTCGGGTATTCAATGAGCTTATTTGTCGCTTACGCACTGAATGCCAGTTTGATCTACAGGCAAAGGTACGAATTCGGAAGGTTTATCAAGTTTGCCATATCCTATATTCCGAATTTCTTGATCCTGTTTGCTTTTGTGTTTGCCTTCCTTAACATGCTGCATTGGAACAAGGTTGTTGTCTATGCCCTTGCGGGAATGCTGGGATTGCCGGTGACCTATATATTGGTGAAGCTGTACGCTTTCGGCAAAATTGAGGAGTGAAATCATGTCAAAATACTTTATTACGGGCGGAGCCGGATTTTTAGGAATCAATCTGACCAGATTTCTTTTGGAGAAGGGGCAGGAGGCGGTGTCATACGATTTATCGTGGGCGTATGACTATGCGGAAAAGGACTGTGGCGCAGTGGAAGTGGTGCAAGGCGACATAAGGGACTCCACGGCATTGAACGAGGCGATGAGGGGAAGCGATGTTGTAATACATTGCGCCGCTGCTCTGCCTCTTTATTCCAAGCAGGACATATATACAACGGATGTCGACGGGACAAGAAATGTCCTTGAGGCTGCCATTGACAACGGCATAAAGAGAGTGGTCATGATATCGTCCACTGCGGTTTACGGGATTCCCGACCACCATCCGCTGGTTGAACATGACGATCTTGTGGGAGTGGGGCACTACGGCAAGGCTAAGATTGAGGCGGAAAAGGTGTGCCTTGAATTTCGCGAAAAGGGTATGTGCGTGCCCATAATACGCCCAAAATCATTTATCGGGCCAGAGAGGCTGGGCGTTTTCGCCTTGTTTTACGATTGGGCTAAGGACGGCAAGGGATTTCCCATGATTGGCAGTGGAAAGAACAGATATCAATTGCTCGATGTCCATGACCTGTGCCAGGCCATATACGCATGCGCAACCATGGACGGTAAGCTTGTAAACGACACGTTCAACATAGGAGCGGAAGAGTTTGACACGATGAAAGAGGACTACCAGGCAGTGCTGGACATGGCGGGTTTCGGAAAGAAAATAAGAGGTTTTCCCGCGGCGCCTATGATTTGGACGCTGAGGCTGCTTGAGGCGGTGCATCTGTCTCCTCTCTACAAATGGGTGTATGAGACGGCGGGCAAGGATTCTTTCGTTTCTATCGACAAGGCGAAGAGAATACTTGGTTACAGTCCTGTATATTCGAACAAAGAAGCTTTGTGCAGAAATTACGCGTGGTACCTGGAGAATTACGAAGGCTTCGGGGATGCAACCGGGGTATCGCACCGAGTGCCATGGAAACAGGGCATTTTGAAACTGGCCAAGATATTTTTTTGATGCTTTGTGAAGAGGGGCGGTGGCTTTAGTGGACAAAGAGTCGATAAAGGATAAAATTTTCAGTGTGCTTATATGGGGCTTTATCGGCATGGGCCTGCTGCTTGCGGCTTATGGCATAAATATTCCATATTCGTATTGGTGGGACGAGCTCTACTCCGTTGCAGGAGCATCGTCGAAGATGGGCGTGATGTTTTCGGATCTGATTATGCCGGATGTCCATCCCCCTCTTTATCAGCTGGTATTGAAAGGATGGATACTGATTTTCTCGAATTCTGAAATATCGGCACGTTTGCTCAGTCTCCTGTTTGCTTTGTGCGCTTTTGCCGTGATTGCGGCATGGGGCAGAAAAAGACTGTCAAAAATAGGGTTTTTAAGCATGCTGGCGGTTTTCTCAACGAACTGCCTGTTCATATATTATTCCCAGGAAGCAAGATCCTATGCAATGATGCTCTTTTTTGCCACGTTTGTGACTGTATTGTTTGTCGAGGTCCTCTGTGGAGAGGGCGGTCAAAAAGTCTTGTATGGTTTGACGGCAGCCTGTCTTACGCTTTCTTTGACCCACTATTTTGGACTTGTCTACTCCGGCGTCATATTGATGTATTTGCTTGTCCGTGAAATCAGATTGAAGAATTTTAAAAACAGCATGCTGATAAGTGCCACGGGAATATTTTGCTTGTTTTGGCCTGCGTTCCATTATTTTTTCGGGGGGATTGGCCAAAAGATGGGCGGCGATTTCTGGATAAAGTCAGATGGCTGGCAAACTACTTTGGAAACAGCTTCCCTGGCTGTTTTTCCGCAGATTATGTATGGGTGGGACAAAATTTTTTCAATTCTCAATCAATATGTGGTTGCGGTGTCATTTGTTGCTCTGCTCTTTTTGATTGGATTTTTGGCATGCGCTAAAACGGGTTTTCTGAAAGAAGCAAGAGACAATCCCATGGGGAAGGGCCTGCTGGTCGTATTGGCGGCATTTTTAGCGGCCGTTATGCTTATTGACCTCAAGTCGCCTATATCGACCGCAAGGAATTTCATAGTGATTCTTCCAATGGTGTCAATATTGTGTGCCGTGGCGGCTGAGAGATTCTTTCATTTCAACAGAGCGGTTTTATATGTTCTGGTCGTTTTGCTGGCCGCTACGAATATTGGAGGCTTCATGAGCGCGTACTCGAAATGGAGCGGCAGGCTTACGAGGCAAAACCATAAAGAGGCAACAGAGTATATAGTTCAATGCATGGGTGAACAGGATTACAATCTATATTACTGGGACAGGCGAGGTTCGTTGAGCAAGATGCATGAGGCAATGGCGAGATTCTACATCGACAAGGCAATCGGTGGCGAAAACATCGAGATGGGCAAATTTACAGTTGAAGAGCTGTCGTCGTTGGAGAAGCCATATCTGCTGTTCATTCAGCACAGCGAAGAGGCATACAATAGAGTTGCAGAAGTATTGGACAATTCCGGAGTAGCATTTGATGCATATCTGCCGGAACAGCGAAACGAGGGCGCATTGGTAATCAAAGTAGAATGAGAGTAAGCAGGGAAGACACCCAAAAAATGAACTGCCCCCAAAAGTTGAACACAAAGCAAACGAAATGGGGGCAGAAGGATTCAGGAATGCAAAAGTCAGGCTTAGCGATTATTAATTTTTCAAACAATGATAAAATGCACTTCAATATCCGTATTTTAAATTCCGTGCGGACAATGAGGTGCAAAAATAAAGCATGGGTTTTATGAACTTGCAAGAGCAGTGAATTCCGAAGTGGCAAAATTTCTAGAAAGTGAGCTTCTGCACTATGATTGCACGGATAGAATAACAACGGCTTGGCATATAGCCGTGGACAGAGATTGTGGAAAAAGTAAGTGCGATAAGGAATAGAAGAAAATCATCCGTCACAAATCCATCACAATTGCGGGGTAATATAGAAACATGCAAGACAAACAAAACAAAAAAACGGATTGAAAGGATGGATTTAAATGAAAACAAATTTAAAAAATAGAGCAAAAAAGACAATGGTAATGGGACTCGGCTTATTGATGGTACTCGGAGCACTTGGGACATCGGGCGTCACCGCTTTTGCGGGAGAATCGGACTACGGGGCGGCGGGAGCATCATCTGCTGAAAGCTACACCCTCGAAGAGATGCTGGATTATGCATTGGAGGACGAGTATCTTGCCAAGGCGGAATACGAGAAGATAATGGATGAGTTTGGGGAGCAGAGGCCTTTCACAAATATTCTTGAGGCTGAAAAGACCCATATAGAACTCTTGCTTCCTCTCTTTGAAGCATACGGAATCGATGTTGAATCGGACGATTCGGCTGATTACGTTGTAATACCTGCAAGCGTCGAGGAAGCCCTAAAGGTTGGAGTGCAGGCTGAGATAGACAACATAGCCATGTATGAGAAATTCCTTGCAGGCGACCTTCCTGAAGATGTGAGAGAAGTTTTCGAGGAACTAATGAACGCATCTAAAAACCATCTTGCCGCCTTTGAAAGAGGAACAAGCCGAAACGGCGGAAGCGGTCAGGGATACGGTGTGAATGGAAACAGGCAGAATGATTTTGCCGGAAAAGGCGAAGGCAACATGGCCGAAATGAGACAAAACGGAAACGGATCCGGCAACGGTGACGGAAACGGCGAAGGAATTGGAGAAGGAAACGGATTCGCTTACGGAGACAGAGACGGAAGTGGAATCGAAAACAAGCCTCTTGACGGAAGCGGATACGGCCAAGGGGAAGGCTTTGGAAACGGAAGCGGATCAGGACTGAAAAACGGTCTGATTAGAGCCGGACGCGGAAGATAGAAAAAACGAATTAAGGAAGAACGGCACCTGCTGATTTGATTCGGCGGGTGCTTTTTAATTGAATCAAAAGAGGAAAATGTAATCATATTGTTTAAATGAAACGTAAAGCATATGCTAGAATTGTTTTGAAGGGCGGTGTTGGTTTAATTATTTTTGCTTGGGGGCGTTGTTAGTGATAAAGGAAATAAAGAAAAGAGTATCTTTAATGCTTTTGCTTTGCGCAGTTGTAGTGGCAAACACATCCTGTGCTGATTTGCCGGAAGTGAATGCAAAGACAGATAAACCTGTCATAGACGAAAAAGTGAAAAGCGGAACTGAAATTCATGTCGACGGAAAAGTCATTCATGATCGCTTCGGCGTTCCCGACGGGTTTGAAAGAACTTTCGCCGAAGAAGGCTCATTTGATGATTATTTGAGGAGCCTGCCTCTAAGGCCCCACGGCAGCGTGGTTCGTACATACAGCGGCGGAATCAAAATGAACAGGTCTGCATATGAAGCCGTGGTCGACATGGATATAGGCGACAAGAATCTTCAGCAGTGCGCGGATGCGGTCATGAGGCTGCGTGGCGAGCACCAGTTTTCGCAGGGGCTGTTTGACCAAATATCATTCAGGCTGACCAACGGATTTGAGGTTCCGTATGTCAAATGGCGAGATGGTTGGAGGATAAAGGTTGAAGGCAACGACACATCTTGGGTGAAAAACGCTACGCCTGATTATTCATACGAGACCTTCAGAAAGTACATGGAGTTCGTTTTCATATATGCGGGAACGC
This sequence comes from uncultured Peptostreptococcaceae bacterium, assembly GCA_964484935.1. Lineage (GTDB taxonomy): Bacteria > Bacillota > Clostridia > Peptostreptococcales > BM714 > BM714. The sequence goes on along the minus strand of CAZAFW010000070.1, from coordinate 208 downwards.
TTTCCCTCGACAGGGACCTTAATAGTGTTCCTTTTGAAGAAATGGAGATTGGCGATGTACTTGTGCAAGGCGGCAGTCCCGGCCATGCGGTCATAGTGGTCGACATGGCTGAAAACCCTGATACGGGAGAAAAGATATTCATGCTGGCCCAGAGCTACATGCCGGCACAGGACATACATGTGCTTTCCAACCCGAATGATGAATCTAT
>CAZAFW010000069.1:0-7080 GCA_964484935.1 uncultured Peptostreptococcaceae bacterium | reverse complement strand
CCGAATCTGAGTGACTTCTCTATTTTATTTACACAAACTATTTTATACTATGTTGAGAATATTAGTTTAATCAAAGAAATCTATTATTTCTTCTTTTACAACTATAATGCGTTAAAAGAAAATTTTAGGGAGAAATTATGAAAAAATCTAAGATACTATATTTATCAGATGCTCCTATCCATAAGGCTGGTGGCGCACAAATTTCAATGAAAATTATAATGGATGGATTGAAAGAAGAATATGATTTTTATCTCATTAGTCCTGGCAGTGAAGTTGAGTTTGATCGTCATATATTGATTGAAGGGTATCAGACGATAGTACCATCAAAAAATGGCATTCTCAAGACACTTGATGTACTTTTTAAGATTAGAAAAGGGATTATAGATATTGAGCCAGATATAATCCATGTGCAGACTTCTTCAGCTGCAATATTGATAAATTTATTGAAGGTATTTCGATTGATTTCCAGAAAGATTGCAATCATTTATACTGATCGTGAGGTTTACACAAGATACGGTCGCCTAACGAGAAAATCAATTGATCATTTAGTAAAAGGTTCTGAGTATGTGATTACAACAACCAAAAATAACTATGAGCACTATCATGAACACTACAATAAGTTTTCCATTTGTTACAATCGATTCAAAGTCATTCCTAATACAGCCGGATTGAATTTTGAAAATTCAGATAAAGCTTATAAAAGAAGTTATCCTTTGAAACATCAAAATGAGATTGTTATAGGGTTCTGTAGTAGATTCATTCCTAACAAGAATTGGTCATTGGTCAAGGAGATAATTGATTGTCTCTTCGAAAGAACAGAAAATGCAAAAGTAATCGCGGCTATAGGTTCTGATGAATCTACACGAGACGAAATGTTTAAATTTATCAATCAACTAAATGGACAATATAAGAATCGGATTTCGATTCGCGTGGATGTTGATTCAGAAACAATGGTCAAATTATATGATGAAATGGATATATTTATTTTGACATCGAAGGTTGAATCCTTTGGTCGAACGGCTGTTGAAGCAATGGCTCGAAAGACTATCGTTATGGGAACCATAATTGACGGAATCCCTGAAGTCATTGGAGAAGAGGAATACCTCTATTCGAATGCGGATGAAGCTGTTGAAAAGATTGTGATAATGACTCAATCTAGGGATGATTTAGAAAAAAGAAAAGAGACGTTCTTTAAACGTTACCATAATAAATACAGTACATACTCAAATATTAAATCTCATGAAGAGATTTACAACAACACAATAATTAAAATGAACAATATGCGATTATTGTTCATAGGACCTTTACCGCCACCTATTGGTGGAGATACAGTGTCGTTTTCAAGAATCATTGAAACACCATATTTTGAGCAATATTACAAGAAAATAATTGATACATCAAGAAAAGGAAGTATTAGAATAACTGGACGACGTACTGATTTCAAGGATATTTTGAATGGAATTAAAGTTCTTTTGAGAGTTATTAAGAATGGTTTGAATCATGATGTGGTGATTTTTTATTCCAACAGAAGATTTCTGTATACAGTCGGTTTAGGGATTGTCTTGATTGAAAAAATATTTCGAAAAAAAATAATTATTCGTGTTTTTGGTGGATCTCTCCATAATGAATTGAATCGTCTTCCAACTTTATACAAAAAGATATCGTTGTCAATCTTGAGAAAGATTGATTATCTTCTAGTTCAGTCGAAAGAGTTGCATGACAATATGCTGAATCAATTCAATTTTAGTTACAATCAAGTGATACACTATCCGAATTTCATACCGGATAGTATTATTGAGCAGAATATGAGAAGAGAGAAACCAACTGATTTGTTAAATATTGTATACCTAGGGCAAATCAAAAGGGAGAAAGGTATTTTTGAAATCATTAACGCAAGGGAAATAAATGATTCATTTACTTGTGATTTCTATGGTCCGATTTTTAGCCGTGATCAAAGCGAATTTGATAAAGCGATTGAAAGTACAGAAGGTTTGTCATATAAAGGGGTCGTATCAAGAGATGATGTCTGTAAAACGATCGCTTCATATGATATATTAATTTTACCGAGTTATCATGAAGGTGAAGGATATGCAGCGGTTGTTTTCGAGGCTTTTTCAGTGGGGGTGCCGGTGATTGTGACGCGTTGGAATGCTTTCCCTGAATTTATCGAGGAGAATGTCAATGGCATTATGGTTCCTATAAAGGATGAAGATGCGATTGCAAAAGCAATCAATAGATTGAATGAAAATCACAATCTTCTTTTTGCAATGAGAGAAGGGGCTTTACGGACGAGTGAGCAGTATTCAGAGAAACAAATAGTTGGGGGAATATTTCTTCCTTTAATCGAAAAAATGAGGTGATTTTTTGGGACAAAAGATTACGAAGAATGGTGATAATTTTAAAAGTTTTAAAAGTGATAAAAAAAGAATATTAGTTACTGGGGGTGCTGGATTTATTGGTTCAAATCTTGTGAAGAGTTTGATTGATCAAAATCATGAGGTTATAGTTATGGATAATTATTATTCGTCATCGAAAAGGAATCTTAAAGATTACTTTGGTCATTGGAATTTTGAATTTATTAGACATGATGTTAATCTACCTTTTACCATTGAAGTTGATGAAATCTATCATCTGGCATGTCCGGCGAGTCCAATTTACTATCAAAAGGATCCAGTATATACGATTAAAACCTCATTCTATGGAGCACTAAACGTACTGGAAAATGCAAAACGGACAGGAGCACGTGTTTTACTTGCATCAACTTCTGAAATATATGGGGATCCTATTGTTCATCCTCAAACAGAGAACTATTGGGGGAACGTCAATCCGATAGGCCTTAGAAGTTGCTATGATGAAGGCAAGAGAGCAGCAGAAACCTTATTCAGTGATTATCATCGCGAATATGGTGTAGATATAAGGATTGCTAGGATATTCAATACATACGGACCGGGAATGTGCCAAAATGATGGACGTGTAGTGTCGAATTTTATCATGCAGGGGTTACGAGGAGATCCCCTTACAATATATGGAGAAGGAAACCAGACCAGATCCTTTTGCTATGTGGATGACCTGGTCAAAGGATTGATTGATTTGATGGCATTTGAGCAATATCCAGGGCCCATAAATTTAGGAAATCCAGAGGAAACATCGATTAAGAAATTAGCAATGAAAATTGCTGATATTACTGGTACAACAAACGAACTGAGAATGATGCCACTTCCTACTGATGATCCGGTAAGAAGACAACCTAATATAACACTTGCAAAGAATCTACTAAAATGGGAACCCGAAAGTTCAATTGATAAAGGGTTAAAAAAGACCGTGGAATATTTTGAAAAAACATTTATAGTAATGGAGTAAATACTATGATAACAACCTGTATTATTGATAATTACAATTATGCGCGATATCTATCTGAGGCGATTGAAAGTGCCCTTTCACAAAGCGTTCCTTTTGATGAAATCATTATCGTAGATGACGGTTCTTCAGATCGTTCGATTGAGATAATTGAAATATATGAAAAAAACTTTTCTCAAATTAAATCTATCATGAAAATGAATGGTGGACAATTGTCTGCTTTTAATCGAGGTTTTGAAGATTCAGATGGAGATGTTATTGCTTTTTTAGATGCGGACGATTTTTATGAAAACAATTTTTTGGAAGAAATGTTGAAAATATTTGATATGTTTGATGATGTTGATCATATCTTTTGTGATAGTTTGATTGTGAATCAAAATAGTGAAGTTCAAACTGTGAAAGAACGATATCGTTATAAAAATGATATCCATTTCGGCAAAACGGCAGTAAAAACATTTAATTTATACTCTTGGACTGGCAATTCAACATCGATGAATATTTTCAGAAGAGGAATCTTAGAGAAAATACTCCCTTTCGATATGGAAGATACTTTTAGAATCAGTGCGGATCGACCAATTATTATGGGTGTTTCTTTAGCTAGTGGAGGCAAGTATTATTTAAAAAAAACATTGGTAAATTACCGGATACATGGAGAAAATTTATACCAAGAAAATTCTAAAATAAAGTCTAGATATTATGAGTATGATAGACGATTAATCAACGAAAAAATGTTCGGAAAAATACTTGAACGAGTAGGTATTGAAGAATCATACTTTCGCACATTGATTTTAGAAGAATTTTTAAGCAAACCAACAAAAAATAGAAGAGAGACAATGACATATTTAATGATGGTCTGGAGTAGTGTGGAAGCTGTATTTACAAAACTGTTGATTAGTACGAAAATTTTATGGGCATTTATTATTCAGAAAGGTACAATACCAATCAAAAGAGTTTTGTATGATAATGAAAAAATGAAAAAGCATTAGAAGTACAATATTTGTGAACTATTAACAATAGAAATGCTCATTATTTTCGTGCCATTTATTTAAAGCTATCCACATAAATGGAGGATTTTAGATGATTTCAATTATTACACCTATATATAATGACGGTAAATATATTGAAGAAACAATTCGGTCAGTTATTTCACAAACGTATGAAGATTGGGAAATGATTGTAATTGATGATGATTCAAAGGATGATGGTCCTGAATTAGTTCAAAGAATTGCAAATACTGATCCGAGAATTCGATTGATTTCAATGCCTGAAAATGTTGGAGCAGCGAGGGCAAGAAATTGGGGGCTTGAAGAGGCTTGCGGCCGATATATTGCTTTCATCGATGGTGATGATGTTTGGAAAAATGAAAAGCTTGAATGTCAATTGGATTTTATGAAGAGAAAGAAAGCGGGTTTTTCTTATACATCTTATTCAATTGTATCGGAAGATGGGGTTTTACTTAAGAGAAAAGTGACAGTTCCCAAAGTTTTAGATTACCAAAAGCTATTAAAAAACACTGCAATTGGGTGTTCTACGGTAATGATTGACAGACAAGTATTCGGCGATTTTAGAATGCCTGATAAAAGGGCCGGCCAAGATACTGCTACTTGGCTTATGCTTTTAAGAACAGGAAGTTATGCATATGGACTTGATGAGATTTTAGCGAGTTATCGATTGGTTAAGGGATCTGTTTCCAATAATAAGTTCGAAGCGTTAAAAAGAACATGGGAAACTTATAGGGATTTCGAAAATCTTGGTTTGTTGTTTTCTATATATTGTTTCATTCAATATATTTTTAATGCTTTAAGGAGGCGCTATTTGGGGAAATAAGATTATTATAAACAATAACCATTTTTTAAAAATGGGGCAGATTAGGCGATTTGGATGTTGATAACAAGATGGATAAAGAAATATTATGGAAGGTTTAGGTTAAGTCGCATGGTAAATTGAGGGGAAAAATGGGGAAAAAAAAGTTGTTACAAACAGCCGGAGGCATATTCATTATTCTTGCCATTAGCCGGGTAATTGGATTCTTCAGGGAGATGCTTGTTGCGTACCGCTTTGGTTCCGGTATGGAGACCGATGCTTTTTTTATAGCCAATAGCGTTCAATCTACAATTCTTATGATTTTTGCGGCGGGTCTTTCTGTGGCAATAATACCTGTTTTATCTTTAATAAGAAAAGATGGAAGCAAAATTGAGGAAAATAATTACATAAGCGGGTTGCTGAACTTGTTTGGAATTTTGTCGTTTGTCATGATGATAGTCGGATTCGTATTCGCTGAAAGCCTGGTGAAAGTATTTGCAATGGGTTTTGAAGGGGAAGAACTTGAACTGGCAGTTCTTTTAACTAGAATCAGTATGCCTATTATATATTTTCATGCCGCTTCAGCTATATTTATGGCGTATAATCATAGCTTGGGGAAGTTTGTTATTGTTTCTACAGAGTCCATTGTATTCAATATCCCTATATTGTTTTTTCTAGTGGTTTTTTATAGGAACCTCGGGATAGTTGGCTTGATGATAAGCTTTCTGGTGGGATATGTTTTACGTGTTGGAGTTGCATACTTGACCATTGCAAAATCATACAGGTATATGGCTGTGCTTGTTTCGGAAAAAGAGCATTTGAAGAAAACATTTTTAATTATGGGTCCTGTAATCATTGGATCGATGGTTGGACAGATAAACCATATAATAGACAGGACCCTTGCATCGCGTCTTGTGATTGGAAGCATTTCAGCCTTGTCCTATGCAGGAAAGGCCAAAGGAGTAGTTGCATCATTGTTTTTAGCTTCAGTTGTTACGGTTGTATACCCCAAAATATCAGAGTACATTGCAGGAGGGAATAAAGAAAGGCTTAAAGAGACAATGACGTATTCGATGAATCTGATATTGCTGATGGTCATACCGGCATTGACTGGTTTGATGGTGCTTAGCTATCCGGTGATTAAGGTGCTATTTTTCAGGGGGGCATTTACTGAGACTAATGTTGCAATGACATCGTCGGCTTTGTTTTTCTATTCTTTGGGTCTCATAGGGGCAGGGGTAAGTCTTCTTGTCGACAAGGTGTATTTTGCTCTTCATGATTCAAAGACACCTATGAAGATTGGAATGATTGCTGTTGCGATAAATATTGCGCTCAATTTTGCGTTGGTTGGCTCAATGAAGCACAACGGACTTGCTCTTGCAACCAGCATTGCCGGCACATTTGCTGCAACGGTAAAGTTTCTTGGGCTTAAAAAGAAGAACATAGGGGTGGAGTATAGGAGAATGTTTGAAACTTTTGTCAAGGCAGCGGTTTCATCGGCGGTGATGGGAATTGCGGTTTATGTTTTGGCATTCAGATTTATCGACATAACATACGGAGAGGCCACATGGCAGTTTGTGAAATTGATGATGGTTTGTTTAAGCGGAGCCGCAGTTTACGGGATTTCGGTTTATTTGCTTAAGGTAGAAGAGGCGAGAGAAATTGTTGACAAGCTGGCCGAGAAAATACTGTTTAAATTCGATAATTGAAGAAGGCAGAAGCGAATTGACCAGAGAATACAGCGCTGAAATCATATGCATTATCTTTGCGGAAATCAAATAACAAATTAAAGCAAGCAAGTATTCATAAAAACAAGAATAATGATAATATATTAACACAAACTTGTTTCATATGTTATATAATGATGGTATAAACCCACGGGAGGGATACCATGAAGCGGTTCGAAAGCTACATAAAGGA
>CAZAFW010000068.1:0-7105 GCA_964484935.1 uncultured Peptostreptococcaceae bacterium | reverse complement strand
ATCTTATGTTCCTTATCCGTGCGGATTCTGGAAAACATGTGTTAATATTATAATAAAACCGGAAGCAAGACAAAAGCGTTTCTACCGTGCAAGTGTCTGTTCAAGCCGCAGGCTCCACTCGTATGAAATCAGTTTTTCGGTATGCTTTCCACAGGGGGCTCTTAATGGATCATATAGGGGAAATAGCTGCTTTTGCAACATCGTTTTGTTGGACAATAACCTCGATTGCTTTTGAAAAAGCGGGCAGAAAGGTTGGCTCTTATTCGGTAAACATAATACGTCTATTTATAGCAATCATTTTCATAAGCATCTACACCATCCTTTTCAGAGGGATGCCCTTTCCCGCCGATGCTCCCGCACACGCCTGGATCTGGCTGTCGGTATCCGGATTTGTCGGCTTTGTAATAGGCGACCTGCTGCTCTTTGAGTCCCTTGTAAGAAACGGTTCTCGAATAACCATGCTGATAATGGCCAGCGTGCCTTTGATAACCGGCATATTGAGCTACTTTGTTTTGAACGAACTTATGACAGCCAATCAAATCATCGGCATGCTGATTGTTTTGGCCGGAATTGTTTTGGTCATCATAAAAAAAGACAGCATGAGCGGACAAATGATTCTCAGCCATCCGCTGAAAGATCTCATGTTCGCCGTTGGCGGAGCTGTCGGACAGGCTACAGGACTCATACTCAGCAAATTCGGCATGGCCGGCTATGACCCCATAGCCTCAACACAAATTCGCATCATTGCGGCAATCATCGGATTTTCTTTGGTTTTCACGATTAGAAAAGACTGGCACAAGGTTAAAAGGTCGCTTTCAAACATAGCTGCCATGAAATACATTGTTGTCGGTTCCTTTTTCGGGCCTACGCTTGGTGTTTCCTTATCGCTTATTGCCGTTAAGTATACAAATCCGGGAATCGCCGCCACACTGATGTCATTGACTCCCATTATAATCATCCCCTTTGCCATCTTCTATCTGAAAGAAAAAATGGACTTCAAGGAAATAATAGGGGCATTTATAGCCGTATTCGGCGTGGCATTTATCTTTATGACATAAAAACACCAACTTTTTTATTTGAATAGAAAAGTCGTCTCGATGTACATGTTCTTGCCAATACAAAATACCATTCATTCATATAAAAAATGCCTTCTGAAAAACAGAAAGCATTTTTGTTGTGATTTCAAAGTATCCTTCCTGATTATTGAAAAGAGCCCTCTTTAGAGGGCTCCTGATCTACTTACTTATCTTTTACTGATTTGTTGCTACATTTGTAGTGGTGATTTTACCACCGACTTTACTTAAATTCTTTATTTTAAGAGTCGGATTGTAAACACCGAATTTTAACAGCGTACTTTCTAATACTTTGAATTCTTTACGTTTCATAACAACTTCTATTTTATGTCTGGGTTCTCCGTTGAGACCCCTTGCCAGAAAATTGTTAACCGTGTAGCCTTCTTGTCTTAGTTTTTCTGCAATGCCAATCATTTTCTGTCTATTGGAAATGAATACATCTACTTCAATAATACCCAATGCCAGTCTACTTTCCAACCTGCCGCCTATAAAAACGCCAAAGGTTTTTCCGCATGCATAGGCGATGGTAAATTGAATACCAACAGATGATGTCACCTTGGTCAAAATTGTTGCAAATATCATGGCATCGACAAAAACAACAATATAAACCGGGTTCATAATCTTCTTGGAAATCAAGATGGTTTTAAGTGTAGCGAGAACATTAGTAAAAGAGGTAATCATAAATAGACCGACTAGAGTAATTAATAAATCCTTGCTCATAGGTCTTCCTCCTTTATCATGTTTTTAATATATGCCAGCTTTCCGTAAACAAGCCAACTTTTATATTATATCGGATTAATGCATGTATGTCAAACGTTATTTCGGATTCATCTATGCGCTTTCGAACAGGCTCATGCATTCATATCTTGCTTATATTTGCAGTTTATCTTTTACAAGCGCAATCTGTTTTGGCGTAAGGGCTTCTTCCATATGGAGCACGATGATTTTATCCTCAAAAAACAAGGCATAATATCCTGTCGGAGAGTCGCCGTAATGGCGCTGATAGGCCTCTACAGTTCCAAATGGTTTGTTGTCAATGAGATTAAAGCTCGCATTGTCTTGCCAATCCGGTATTTCAAGCAGGTCCTCTCTTGCAAGGCGATAAACAAAATCAAACCCGGGCTCTATTATCTCATATTCTATTTCAGGAGGGGAATCCTTTGCAGGTAGCGAATCCTGTCTATAGGAACTTCTTGAAACAAATAGGGTGCTGTCCGTCTTTCCTTCGTAGGAGTAATAGTCATAGTCGATCGGCCCGCATAGGTCTTGGCAGGTCAGGGGGATTTCATCGCTGTAGAGTTTGAACTCATGGCTTTCTGTTTTAGTAAGCTGCCAATCGACGGTCCTGTAATTCGAAGCATCTCCCGCGCTAAATCCGAATTGCATTATGAATATCATAAGCAGGGCAACATAAGCAAAGTCGGCAGCAATGAGCATGGCAAAGGATATTGCCTTATTTTTTTTGGCAGATGCTTTTTTCTTTTTCAAATACTTGATTGAGGACCGGAATACAATCACCAAAACAGGTATTTGGGCTAGGGTCAAAAGCAAACCCAATCGGCTTGTTTTAGCGGCCAGGTGAAATAAAAGACAGGCCGTGCTGGAAAGTATAAAAAACATGAAAACCGTATCGACGATTCTTCGTACAAGATTGGACCGCCTTGCGCATGCGCCGCATATGGCAATCGATTTTTCCGACCGCCTGCACCAGGCCGAGTAATCTATAAGGGTATAGACATTATATAAAATAATGGCTGAAAACATAAGGACGGGAAGCAGACGACTCGTGTCTGACAGAAAATCAATTGGACTCAGTTTGAATGAATTGAACTGCACAAGCAGATTCAGCGTGAAAACGAAAATCATGACAAGCATGGAGGGAAGAAAGCTCTTTTTCATGCATCGCTTAATATTATCCAGCTTTTCTTTTTCGTCTGTCTCAAATGGTATGGGATCGGCATCTTCACTTGAGAATATCTGCATCTGGTTAAGCCCGGTCACAAAATTCCAGCCGGCGGCCTTTGCGTAATCGAAATATGTTTGCTGGTTGTCGGTAATGCCGGGATTGAAGACAGAACCCTCGGGGAAATATGTAACGGTGTATTTTACTTTCTTTGGCATCCCTTTCCTGAATGTCCATAAAAAAGTTCCGCACTCCTTAAGAAAGAGCCCCTTGGCAGCCAGCTTTTCCAATTTTCTTTCTGTCTCTTCATAACGGTCAAACCTGAAATTAATTATTCTTTTTGCATCACTCATTGGTCTGCACCGCCTATTACCAGATTTTCATAATCCTTTTTCAGTTTTGCAACTCTTATATATTCTTTATCAAGCATTTCTCTGCCAAGGTCTGTAATAACATAGTTTTTCTTTCTGTTTTCTATTTTTGTTTCCAAAATAATCTTTTCCTTCACAAACTTGTCCAAGAGGCTGTAAAGAGTCCCCGGCCCGATGACAACTCTTCCGTCTGTAAGACCCGCGGCCTCTTTCATGATGTCGACCCCGCAACTCTCTTTGGTCAGGCATATAAGAATATAGAACATTTGTTCCGTCAGAGTTTGATATTTTTCCCGCGCCATTTCATCACCCCACATAACATCGATAATCGATACTTAGCTCCTGAATAATAACATCGATTATCGATATTGTCAAGAAGACAAAAAATGGCTACCCACTTTTGCTTCAACCAAATAGGGACGGGGGTAAATCCGTTGATTATTATATTGTGACCCATTATGTCCGCAATTGGTGGTACCATATAGGTGACTGGGCATAATAAACACTGCGAAGCGTGAAGTATAATAAAAGGAGCTGGAGAAATGCCGCTTGAGACGAGAAACAAAAATGGAAGGGCAGCTCTGCCTGAAGAACTTGTTTCATCTGTAGAACGCTATATAAGAGAAAACTACATAGAGCATGACGGCTATGAAAAGTACTCCGTGCGGAAACCGGACAACAAAACAAATGTTAAAGTCCGGGACTTGATGATGTATGAATCACACTCAAAGCAAGAGGAAGGGGCAAAGCCGCGCCTAAGGGAAAAGAGGAGTCTGCAGAACCTTGTTGGCCATCTGGACGAGACCTTTTCGCAGATCCTTTTGAGAATGATTGACGAAAAAGGCTACAAGGATTCTGAAGTGTACAAGAGGGCAAACATGGACAGGAGGCTTTTCTCGAAAATAAGGAGCGATGCAGAGTATAGCCCGAGCAAACCTACCGCTCTTTCGCTTGCCATGGCTCTTAAGCTTAATCTTGATGACACAAAGGACCTTCTCCTAAGGGCGGGCTTCGCCCTTTCAAACAGCAGCAAGTTTGATGTAATAGTCCAGTACTTCATAGAAGAGGAAAACTTCGACTTATTCGAGTTGAATGAGGTGCTCTTCCACTTTGGAGAAAAAACCATCTGATTCATTTTGTCGCTTTCCATGCGACCAATTGTATTGTACATGGTGCTATCCTTAAACCATAAAATAAAAGGAGGGCGACATCATGAAAAAGGATTTGACGGAACTTGTTTTCATACTGGACAGAAGCGGATCAATGAGCGGGCTTGAAAGGGACACCATCGGAGGCTACAACTCAATGATGGAGAATCAGAGGGACGAGCAGGGGGAGGCATTTGTCACAACGGTTTTGTTCGACGATGAAATTGAAATTCTTCACGACAGAGTAAACCTGAGGACAATGGCCCCAATCACCTCAAAAGAATATTTTGTAAGGGGAACAACGGCGCTGCTGGACGCCATGGGGAAAACCATAAGCAAGGTCGGAAATGCCCAGAAGTATTCGCCCGAAAGCGAGCGGGCTGAGAAAGTGATATTTGTAATAACAACCGACGGGATGGAAAACGCGAGCAGGGAGTACAGCTACGAAAAAGTAAGGAAAATGGTCGAGCGGCAGAAGGCCAAATATGGATGGGAATTCATATTCCTCGGAGCAAACATAGACGCCGTTGCCGAGGCGAGGCGATTCGGAATAGCGGAGGACAGGGCGGCAAGGTTCAACCCGGACGAAAAAGGCACTGCCCTCAACTATCAGGTCGTGGGCGAGGCTGTGAGAGAACTTAGGGCAAACCGCACCATGGAAAGGGACTGGAAGAAGCGCATAGATGACGACTACAAAAAGCGCGGCGAAAAGTAAGAAAAAAAGAAAAAAGGACGTAATTTTTGATGTCAAAAGCGGCATAAAATGAAAGGCAGTTTCGGGAGGTTTACCTTGGCAGATTCGAAAGCAAATCATACAGCCAAGGCAGGCGGAGTGAATTGCCGCAATACCAGTTGGCAACGATTAATAGCAATAGAAAAAGCAGGCATAAGCTTGCTTTTTCTATTGTAATTTTTTTGTAGCATTCAAGCCTGATCAAAATGGTAGAATGAAGCTGGAAAAAGGAAAAACTCACCAATAAGGCCCTGGCATATTGAACCATAGACGTTTTGAAAGGAGACCCAATGAAAAAAAACATATTGCTCGCATTGGCCGCATCGCTGATGCTTTTCTCAGCCTGTCAGGCGCAAGATCTTGGCCAGGAAAGTGAAAAGGCACCCCAGCAGGAGGAAGAGCTTGCGCAAGAGACCGAACATCGGGAAGAGGAAACGGCATGGGGAGAATTTGAAAAGTTTGTCGCTTCCGGAGCGGACTCCGCCCAGCTTGGAAACTTCATAAGGCAAAACATTGACCGGGTTTCAAAAAAAGAAGCCGAGGCCATGATAGAGGCCCTTGTCATAGAGCACAGCCAGGCCATTGATGAAATGAATAGAGTCATTTACAAGCCCGACTATCTCGACGTACTCAACAAAGACCTCGAGGGCACGCTTAAGCCTGAGCTCATTCCCTCGATTGAAAACGAAAAGACAAGAGCCGAATTCCAGGCCCTTGTAGACGGATACCTCACCATCGTTAGGTACGAGGAGACCCCGGTTGTTGAAACCGACTGGGAGGCCATATGCGCCCACGGGGGATATTTCACAGAAGACTTCGAGGAAATGGCATGCCTCATGGACAAGACTCAAAACTTTAGATACGACAGAAGAAACCCCGACTTCAAGGAAATATTCGCAGATGCCGTGAGAAGCGAAGAGCTAAAAAACAATAACAAAGTCTCCTTCCTGACATGGCAGATAGGCAGGCTCTACGAATCCCAGGTGGCGGACCTGCTGGTCGGGCCCGAGGGCAGCTATCTCGGCGCCTTCATATCCAAAGCGGGCCAGCCCTACGAAAGCCTGGTAGAGGCGGCAGGCGAAAACCCCGGCACAGAGATCGGGAAGCTTATAATGGAGCTTGATCAGGGAGGATACACAGACTACGGCAGGCTCTCCAACCGAATATTGGTCCACAGCACATTAGGACCGGGCTTTCCTGCAAAGGCCGTGATCGGCGGAAACGGCCAAAGCGGAATGGAGAATGTCTTCTTCGTTGCAATAGAGGGTAAACCCGAAATTGAGAAAAGAATAAACGATGCAATAAATGAAACTGTAGTGGGGCTGAAAGATTCTCTTGGAATAGAAAACGGCATTAAGGCAAGAAGCATGATAACGTTTGCAAACAGAAACTTCCTCAACATGTCGATCTCCGCATCAGGTAGCGATGATGCCGGCAAGTTCAGCTATGCCCAAAAGAGAAAAACCTTCGACATGGAAAGCGGGGAGGAAATGGACATAAGCGATCTCTTCCAAATGCCCTGGTCCGACCTTAAGCCGGAGCTTGAATCCCTTACCGGAAAAAGCATGGAAGAGATGCCCGACTTCTATATAGGAAGAATAGGAATAGAGCTTGAAATAGCAAGCAGCGAAAGCGAATACGGAGACTATGCGGTCATAACATACGACGACGTGGCAAAATACATCCCCATGGAAAAATTCTACAAGTAAAGAAAGAAAAATCTTATCAAGGCGAGACATATGGATAATTCGATATCGCATAGATAATTGTTGTCAAACAGATCATTTTGCCCGCACCGGCAAAATGGTCTGTTTTTCTATTGTGACCGCATATGTCCGCAATTGGTGGTATCATCAACAATTATGAGCGTCAAGAAA
>CAZAFW010000067.1:0-7231 GCA_964484935.1 uncultured Peptostreptococcaceae bacterium | reverse complement strand
CTAATCCTTTCTTTAATCAAGCTTATCACTCCAGTGTTTCCTTGCCAATGGGCCGGTATTTTCTGTTGCCTCACTATTAAAAACATCATCCCCGTCGAATATTTTAAACAAATAACTGCCATCATCATTTGCAAGCAGTTTATAATCTTTCGCCGAATCTGAAATATCAACATTCCCTGTCGTTATCACGAACTTATCCCCCGGTATTTTACTTAACTCCTCTGCATCAACCGACATGATATTTTTGTCTTTTAATAAGAATTGGTAGCAAGCCGCAACTGATTGGTCGTAGAGTATATTGCCATTCCATTCAACGACTTCGTAATTGTTTGGGTCACTGTAAAAAAAACAAATGGGCAAGTCTTCTTTTGAAGAGGCTATCGTGTCGACAACTTCCAACATCTGCATTCTTTCTTGGTTTTGGACAGCTATGGACTTTGCTCCCATTTCCCCTGTAACCATAAAGAGGCTGGCTATTAAAATCAAAGTGACAACGATTTTTTGTTTATTTTCCTTGGTAAATGAAATCCAAATAAGACAGCCTGCCATAACCCCCAAAAGAGCTGAAAGAAAGAAACAAAATGGACCCTTTATATAAACTACTCCTATGATATGAATTGTGCTGCAAAGTGTTAATCCGGATGTGTTTATGATCAAGCTTGTTATCCCCGTCAAAATGCCAAAAGCAATTGAAATCGCAATAAATACTCTGGTTGAAATCGACTTTTTGTTCATCAATCTGACAAATCCGATTAATAGTATTGGGCCTAAAATCATTTCATTATATCTGCCATAAATTATTTGGTCTATTCGGGTAGGATTAATCATGAAAACAACACTTATGGCTATGGTTGAAATCAGAGCAATAAATAGAAAAGCATACACAAAAAATAAATCGTTCCTACCTGACTCAAATGACGTTTTTCGCTTGACTAAAGCAATTGTCTTTTTCCCTATTTTCTGAATCAGTTCAAATAAGCCAAAATAAAAAACCAAGTAACTAGCAGCTCCCAGATAAAAAATTTGACCAATAAAACCCTTGCATATCTTAAGCAGTCCATTGATTGTTAATGCTTGTTTTAATTTGCCGACTTGTCCCGAATAGTCATTTATTGAAATTCCTTCACCATTTAGCCAAAGCTGGCTTTGGATATAATCCTTTACATAAATATGAATAATCAGCAAAACGACAATGGGTCCAACAACCATTAAAAATTGCTTCATTTTGATTTTATTTAGAAGCCTCATTGTCAAGACCACAATTATGCTGGCTATTAATATTCCCAAGGCGCGCTGATGAACAACATACGCGTAAACACTCAAAAATCCAATTAAAACAAATTTATAAGTGCTCGATTTTTCATTTAAGCCTGCAAACAACCACGTAAGCAGCCAACAAATCAATACCAACAGACATTCACACAATTCAACACTAGAGTATACAATATATGACGGATACATCGATATCAGGAAAGAGATTCCCATGAGTATATAGATATTGGCATCCTTTTTGAATTTTTTCGCAATATCATAACACAGCAAAAAACTGATGCTGCTCATTATTCCGTTTAAAAACAATGCCGCCTTGTACATGTGTGTAGGGTCATCGAATATCCAAAACAAAGGAACCAACATCAACGAATAGCCATAAGAATAATATCGTATCTTCGATAAGGTATCAGACCAATCCAATCCTGCCAGATATGCGGCATTGCCCCAGTATCCAAATTCATCGTCAAGAACTGTGAATATTCCGATATCCCTGATGTGAATAGTATGTATCAGCAATACCAGTGCCGCCGCCAACAGTAAAATCAAATGCTCTTTATTTAATTTTGCATTTTCACCAATATACACTTTTTTTATCATCGTCAGTTTTTCCGCCTTCTTATCCGTTTGCGGCCAATTGCCGATACGCAAGCATAGATGCAGGCAAAGATTGTTCAACCTTTGTTAAGTGCCTTGTTAATATAAGAGGCTACTAAAAAACCTAAAACATCTCCAAATATTGTAACCACCCTAAAAAATAAAACCGATGTTATGACAATATTCTCGTCAACAATGCCAAATAGCAATGCGCTCATTATTGCCTCTCTTATTCCCAGTCCCGCAGGCGCTCCCGGAGTAATAAAACCAATAATCCACGAGAATGAGTACATCCCGATTATCGGTAGAATAAGAGCATTTCCCGGATTGCCGCCTATGCCGTACAAAAGGACTATGAACATAATGCCGTTTAAAATGAATGTCGTTAAATATACGATGATGAATTTAAGAAACACCGTCGATCTTATTGGTCTTATTGAGCTTATGCATTTATCGATTGATTCTTTGGCTCTGCCATTAATTCTATATAAAATTGTAATCATGGAAGACGCAATCAAAATCACTATTGCTGTCATTATAATTAATTTAAGTGTGTTGTTATCCAACAGCCAACTGATGGCATAGTGTCCGGCAAAAGCCAGTGCTGAAATCACTCCTGCGACTACCAGCAACAACATTTCCGCTATTGTCGCAGATATTACAACTCTATGCAAAATTCCTTCATCAACCGCAATTTGGTTTCTGCCAACATAATGAAAAATATTCCCTGGCAAATACTTGTATAAATTTGATTTGCAGTAAATATAAATTGTGCTTCCTTTAATGATTGCCTTTTCCCACAATACTCTCAATAAAGTTTCATACATCGTGGCCATGATTAAAACCACTACCGCATATGTAATGATGGATATTCCCAAAATCAAAAATAATTTTGCAGAAAATACGCTGTAGAAGTCAATTTTGTACTTGATTATCCTGTCAATGATAAAAGCAAATGATAGTACCATTAGGATATTGCCTGCTACATTTATCGGTTTTTTTCTATTCAAGAGCATGCTCCTTCAATTTATCTCATTATCATTTCTTTTCGCATAATATCATTGTCCACGGGAATGGACATCGCACTTCCAAAATTTTGCCATATTCACCAACGAGTCTGACAATCTGCATTTTGCTCCAATGCTTTATATGCCCTGGAGTATTTCCCATAGACCCGACATACTTTCCCCTGAGCAAATTTGAAATGCGCCAAATTGGCTCGTTGGGGACACTAATAAGTGTATACCTTTTTGAAACACGGAATATTTCATCCAATGCTGCTTTCGGTTCTTCAAGATGTTCTAAAACCTCGCTTGCTACAACAAGATCATATAATTCACTTTCTTCTCTTAAATCATAAATTGAATTCACTCGAAAAAATATATGAGGAAAATCACATTTCGCCTTATCTACAACTTTCTCCGAAAGATCGCTTGCCACGATTTTAATTCTTTTTTGTTTTTCAAGACTATAATTATATATATGGTGCGATATGTATCCCTCTCCGCAACCGGCTTCATATACAGTGCTGAATTCAATCCCATCAAGCAGCATGTCGAAATTCCCGAAAAATCCATCCATGATTAAATTTACAACCTTGCTCTTGCTTTGATATTTGTCAAAATAGTTTCCTTCCGGTTGAGTTATATTCATTATTTCTCTCTCCCCTTTTAATGCAAGCTTTTGTCACAATCAGACTTTCTCACCCTGTACTGAATTTCCTCCAATATTTTACGGTTTGCCGCAGTTATATCGGCCTGCAGTCCTGCAATAATGGACTGTATACCCAGCAAGATTAATATGGCCACCAATATAAGCGATTGCACATGCCCTCCGCCCTCGCCATTGAAATAATAGACCAGAAACCTTATCCCTATCATCATCCCGATTGCGATTGAGGCAATCCCCAGCGTTGCAAAAAACTTCAGCGGCTCATACATCATGAAGGACCTGACAATTACAGTGGAAGAGTGCTTCATATAGCTCCACATGCTGGAGAACAACCTCGATTTTCTCGTTTCTTTGTTTGTCCTTATGGGCACCGATTCTATCGAATCCTTGTGTCTGCCAGCCTGTATGATCGTTTCCAGAGTGTATGTGTAATCATTTATTACATTCAAGCGCAATGCCGCATCTCGCGAGTAGGCTCTAAAACCGCTCGGGGCATCAGGAATATCCGTCCCGGATGCCATACGTACAACGAAACTGCCAATATGTTGGAATTTTTTCTTTTTCCACGAAAAATGTTCCGTGCTGTCTATCGGTCTTTCGCCGATTACAATATCCGCTTTTTTCTGAATGATGGGATTTACCAACTTGGCAATGTCCTCTCCGCAATATTGATTGTCCGCATCCGTATTGACAATAATATCCGCACCCAAATGCAGGCATGCGTCAATTCCCGCCATAAACCCTTTGGCAAGACCTTTATTCTGTTTAAATGTCACTATGTTCCGGATTCCCAATTCCTTTGCCACATCAAGGGTTCCGTCAGTGCTGCCGTCATCAATTATTAGATGTTCTATTTCATCAATACCTTCAATATGCTTGGGTAAATCAACAAATGTCTTTCGCAAAGTCTGTTCCTCATTGTAGCATGGTATTTGAATTATTAATTTCATGACAACCTCCGTATAGCTGCCGCCACTAGCGACACAAATATACAAAAAGCAAACAGACCAGATTCTACTATTACGGCGAGTTAAAGCATAATAAAAATTCACCATCTTTATCCCCACATAATATCATTATACCCATATTCCCCCATCAACAACAAAGAAACAATTGTATACCATATAAAACGAATGTTTGGGGGCTGGATGGGATTAAAATTGGCTGTTGCATCATTTAATCAATGAGATGCTAAACGTACCTGAGGCAAGAAGCTTTTCCGTAATCGCAGTAATATTCAAATCTACGCTCACAGGATATTCTTGCGCGGGGATACCGTTCCGTTTTTCATGCCTGCCGGCTCTCGTTTTTTTTACATTACCAATGTTCCAACCGTCTACCTCCATGCCTTTTATTAAAAGCGGCAACCACCTCCTGCTTTCTCAAAATGAACATAAACAGAAAAAACCCGCGCAATTAAAATTACGCGGTTGTTCCTCTATGCTATTTAAATTTCACATATCTAGTCGATCATGATTTTTCACAAACCAAATGTCTTTTTCGCTTCTTTTTATCTTGCTTTCTACCATCTCAAGAAATTCCTTCCGAAGAGTGGCCTCATCCTTTGCTTCATTACAAACAGTATTTTTGGGCTTTTGCTCATTGTTTTTCGCCATCATTACAGCCACCTCCTCTTTATGTTCATACCCATTAGGAAGTCTTTTAAATACCATTAAAGTGATTCTAATGCTTTCTAATACTTTTTATTAGTGTTAGCAAGTATCAGAAACAAATATTACGCAAAAAGAACTCCCAAACAGAATAATTAAAAATAATCGGTTTGAAAGTTCTGCTTTATCCACTCATGTCGAAACTGATGTTATTTCAATAATCCTTACTTCACTTTCTTAAGTAACGAGCAATACTCCATATGTGCCGAATGCGATATTGCGTTTTTTCGAATCATTAATCTTATTTATGCATCTCTATGTGAAAATCAATCTCTACTATATAAGTCTAAAGTTTGAACCTCTCATGACTAAAGTCACGGGAGGTTCAAATATACTAATTTTACACTTGCAACGGCATCTTCCCAATTTAAATCTGAAGCATAACTGTTCTTTTGCTGATATCTAACCCATAATTTATAAAGAACTTCAGAAGCTTCAATCTCATTTAAAGCCTCATCTCCCGATTCCATTATACGATTGTAACTGCCTCTTTTTTCTGCAGTTCGCTTAAATGCAAAACTGAATAGATCCCATTGAATATCGTCTTGTCTCAGTGTTGTCAAAATATAAAGATCATAATAATCACGCATTCTTGTGGTTGCAGTACTTCTTGATAAAACAGTTTCAAGTTTCTCAGCTAGCACAGTTTCAAGATTATAAGCCAATATACTAATGCTTCTGTCTTCTAACAAAAGCCTGAAACTATAGTCTATTTCTCTTGGAGTTATCATATCACCTGTCGTAATATCCACTTTAATTGTCTGTTTTGTCTTATCAAATATTGCTTCAATCGATACCCTGATTCCCGGATATTCTGATTCATCTTTTATATTATCAAACTTCTTTAACTTCATTACCACACCATCATCTATCGGTACAGCAATAATCTCATTTAATGTTTTTTCTAATTCATCCTCCGATAAATCAATTCCTTTTATTGTTGCATCCATATCCATGGTAGCACGAGTATCAATTCCTACCATAGCTGCAATCAACATCCCGCCTTTCAGAATAAACTTGTTTCGATATTTTGAAAGAGAAATCCTTTCTAGTAATCGCTCAAGCATATAATTTCTTAGAATTATTTCAGCCTGAACGCTTTTTTCTTTTGACAAATTTCGAATCAGAGCTTTTAGCTGAGTTGATGTCTTCATAGCAGCACCTCCAAATAGGGTCTTAAAACATTTTCGATTCTAAAGAGTCCTGCATATTTCATTAATTTGTTTATATCTTTATCTTGTCTATTTGAATACCGTTTTAGTGCCTCAGTTACAATAGCAGCATCTTGATTATTTCTATCACGTAAAATATCACAAATAGTCCTTTCCATATCGTATGTTTTAATGTCGTTTCCAAAAGCACTCTTTTTTATACATACACCCAGTTCAAACAGCTCTTTCTTTACAGTATGAATAATTAATCCTTCTTTTTTTAATCTACTGGCATTATATCCATAAGGTACAGTTACTGAATATACTAATGGATCTCTATCGGTCAAATCTAGCAAATATAACGCTGTTTCATGAGAATAAATGATTTTACCTTTTCTTAATTGGTAAATAGCCATTTTATCTTCCCATACATCTGGCGTAATATAAACACCATAAGCTACTCGTTCCAGCTTACCCTCTCTGACAAACTTACTTAGATATTGTCTGTGAATATGGTTAGATTCTACAAACTTAGTCGTAATAATACCACCGCTTTTTTCAATTAACATTTTCAATTCTTCCGAGCCAGTCATTAAAACACCTCCTTTGACGGTTGTGCTACTATTATAATCTTATTTAGCACAACCGTCAATAAAGTATCTATCAGACGAAATAATTATCCGAGTTAGTTGTCTATCATCGCAACATGCATTCAAAGCACTAGCCCCTTCCCCTTGCTTTTTCAAACCCGTCTATGCTTTCATTGTGGACTCTGTTGAAAAGCGACTAAGGGGGTTGTTGAACTACCCCCACCTATACTAACGCATTGAGGTGGGAGATTCCTGGAAACACCAACCTGATGGTCGGTTTTAA
>CAZAFW010000066.1:0-7451 GCA_964484935.1 uncultured Peptostreptococcaceae bacterium | reverse complement strand
TGCATTCGCCAAATGAAGGGACCACTATTTTTTACCAAAAGTATCAATTACGCAGTTTGCCCCGTCCCATGTACTGTATGTCGTAGCTGCAGCCGAAGCTACTGTAAAAAAGCTTCTGGTACCTTTTAGCCGCTTCGATTTCAAGAATCGGCTCCTCGTCTCCATAAATTTCTATAACTGCTTTTCTGCCTTCTAAACGAATTGTGATGTCCTTTATAAGGCTGTTTACGGAACGGTCCAGCTGTTCAGCCATTTTTAGGAAAACCGAGAGCTTCAATATTGTTTTGATGTCTTTTTTTGAAAAAAGTGTTGAGTATTCCTTCATTTTACCCTTTACGCTGCTTTCACGATGATTCCCGACCAAAAAAGCCACTTTCAGATGCTCGTGGTTAGTAAGCCCGTTGATTTTGCCGTATATGAGAAGATACATTCCGTGTATGTGGTGGTCGTAATACTCTATATGCATACCGGCATCGTGAACAAGAGAAGCTATCTCGAGCACCTTTCTGTCATTGGAGCCAAATGAATGGAAATTCTTGAACAAATCAAACAATCTCAGGGATATGAACTTGACCTGCTCTGCATGTTCGGGATTGACATTGAACCTTTTCATCGTGTTTTGGCAGCTGTGCCTAAGTACATCATCTACGACTATGGGCTCACCTCCGCTCTTGAAAAAAATTTCATAAAAAAAACCGTTTCTAAGTCCCTGCCCGCTTATGCTTATTCCCATGGCTCCCGTATAGCCAATAAGAACTCTGAGCGGTACCATCCCGAGGGCTATTACTTCCGCTCTCCGGCTCTCGATTCCGTCAACATTACTCAGTTCTTTATCTTCTTTTTTAAACACGAGGGAAAAGACCCGTTCGATTTCGCTGTGGACCATACGGTAATTGTGCATGTTCTTGATTGGATACTTGTTGAATCCGCGATCAATTTTTCCCATTGCGCGTATTGTTCCCCCAAGCCCTATAACTCTGAGCCCTTTCAATTGGCTTGTCCACGCTATCTTGTCCATTTCGCCCCTTGCGTATTTGCAAGCGGCCTTGACCCTCTTCTTTTTATTTTCTATTCCGCTGAACTTTTCCGTAAGTGTTACCGATCCAAAAGGCAGGCTGACCGACTCCTCAAATTTTCTGTTTCGGACCAGAACTATTTCAGTTGAAGCCCCGCCGATGTCTATTATGGCGCAATCATCAACTTCAATCGAATTTACAACAGCGAGATAGTCATAATACGCCTCGCACCTGCCCGAAATCACCTTCAGCTCAAAACCGACTTCGTCTTTAACCCTTTCGATGAAAACTTCCTTGTTTTCCGCCAACCTTACTGCAGCTGTTGCGATAATGTGAATTTCAACAACCTCGGTAACCGCCGCCAGCCGTTTGAAATACCTCAGGGCCTTTATTGCCCTGTCCATAGGAGCCTTCTTCAGCATTCCATCCTGCTGCAGTCCCTCGCTCAGGCGAACAGTCTCTTTCGCCGAGTCAAAAACGCTGTACCCTCCGTGTTCATTTATCCTCATTATATTCATGTGTATGGAGTTGGATCCCAAATCAACAATCGCCATTTTTTTCATTTTTTAAACATGCTTCCTTTCAAGCTTTTGACAAATTCATCATTGTTTTCATAAAGCAGATTTTTTAGAGTTTCATGGGCACAAATGCTGTGTTTTTTGCTCTTTCTTATTTTTTTGTATTCACCGTCACCCATAAGCTTCCAAGACCTCATATTGTCCTTTATATAAAGATCCAAAATCAAATTGATTCGATTCGCTATTTTTTTGTCCTCTATTGGAAACATGAGCTCGATTCTGCGGTTCAAATTTCGCGTCATCCAATCTGCGGATGAAAGATACGTTTTTGGATGGTGGTTGTTGTAAAAATAATAAATTCTGGAATGCTCGAGGAATTCGCCAATTATGCTTTTTACGCTTATATTTTCACTCATGCCGGCAACACCCGGAACAAGAGTGCATATTCCTCTTACTATCAATTTTATTTCGACCCCGGCGCTTGATGCTTGGTAAAGCTTATCTACAATGCCCCTGTCCACAAGAGAATTCATTTTTGCAATTATAAACCCCTTGTTGCCGTCTTTGACATGCTTGATTTCCCTGTCGATCAATTTGTAGAAATCTTCCCTCAATGTATATGGAGAAACACTTAGGTGCTGGGTTGTCATTTTGTTGCTGAAGCCCGACACCATGTTGAAAAAAATCGTAGCGTCTGTTCCTATGTCCTCCCGGCACGTAAGATAATGCATGTCTGTATAAAGTTTCGCTGTAACGTCGTTGTAATTCCCTGTGCCAAGATGGACATATCTCTTGATTCTCTTCGCCTCTCTGCGGACTACAAGCGTGATTTTGGAGTGTGTCTTCAGTCCGTATATGCCATAAATGACATGCACTCCTTTCTTTTCAAGTCTCTTGGCCCAGTTTATATTGTTTTCTTCATCGAAACGCGCCATAAGCTCCACAAGCGCTGTAACCTGCTTGCCGCTGCCTGCGGCATCCTCGAGAGCCTTTATTATTTCAGAATCACCGCTTACTCTGTAGAGAGTCTGCTTTATCGCCAAAACCGAAGGGTCCATGCTCGCTTTCTTAATGAAGTCAACCACAAAATCAAAGCTGTCATACGGATTATGTATGAAAACATCCCCATCCCGAATTGTTTTGAAGACATTTTTACCGTTCATGAAAGGCAGCGTCCTTGGGACATAGGCTTTGCTCTTTAAACCTTTCATCCTTTTTGGAGGCTTGAATGAAAACCAACCTGCAGGATTAAGCATTCCGCGTATTCTGTATACCTGGTTGCTCCCTATTTCAAAAGCTTTCTCGAGTTCAGATTCAATCCATTCATCTGTTCCCTCTTCGATTTCAAGACGGATTGCATCCCCCCACCGCCTCTTTTTTACAGCTTTTTCTATGACCATGAGCAAGTCGTCGGCGTCATCCTCCATAAGGTTCAAATCGGCATCCCTGGTAACTCTGAAAATGCTGCTGCCCAAAACTTTTTGCCCTATGTAAAGATCGTCCATGAACTGGACTATCACATCCTCAAGCAAAACATATGTGGGCTCTTTGGCGCTCTCTAGCCTTATGAAGCGGTCCAGCACATCGGGCACTTCCACTATTGCCAGCTTTAGGTTTTCGTCTATCGACAATTTGGAAACAATGTTGAGGCTCTTGTTTGACACAAACGGAAAAGGGCGGCCAAAATCAACCGCCATGGGAGTCAATACAGGAAAAACACTGGTGTTGAAATATTCCTTGAGCTCTTCGATTGTCTCTCTATTGAAATCTTCTCTCCTCAATATCCTTATTCCCTTTTTCTCAAGCTCATTGACGCATTCTTCCATCAGCTTATTCTGTCTTTTCAGCAGTATGGACACATTTCCGCTTATTTTGTCGAATAATTCATCGGGAAAGTATCCCGAATCGTCCTCAATTGAATATCCTGCAATGATCTGCTCCTTGATCGATGCCACCCTCACCATGAAAAATTCATCGAGGTTTGATGAAAAAATAGATATGAATTTTAATCTGTCCAATATGGGCATAGAAGAATCAGACGCCTGCTCCAATACCCTTTCATTGAATTTCAACCAGCTGAGCTCTCTGTTAAAGTATCTATTCATCATATTCCGCCTCAATCAGTTCGGGAACAAGCCCGAATGTATTTATGAATTCCTTTGTGCGGTTTTCCAAATTCCATTCTTCAAGCGTCGCATCCATTGTTTTGCTCACAATTATTCTCAATTTGTCATCGGTAATCAGGATTTTTTCAATCCTTATCTTCTGCTTCTTACTTTTGTCGAGCGCGTCTGCTATTGAAAGAATTGAAGACAGTTTCAATATCCTGTTCTGGTCGAATCGGCTTAGCCTTTCAATGCTAGCGCGTGACAAATGCCTGTCTGTGAGCATCCTGCACATATATGCCACAAGCATCATCTCGTGATAATTCGTGCCCATTATGCTAAGGTTCCTAATTTTGTGGAATGACGCCGCCAGATAATTTTTCGCCCTTGTGAATTTTCCTATTTCATGCAGAATTGCCGCAAGACGCATGAGCAATTCGTCCCGTTCGTCGAAAGTGAAATGCTTCTTCAGTTCGTTCATTATCTTGATTCCATTTTTTTCAACCTCCCGACAATGCCTGCTGCAGCTCTTGTACCTTGCGCTCGCACTTCTTGCAAGAGAGATTACATCATTGTTAAAAACTTTATACCTGCCGAGCGAATAGTCTTTTTCAACCATCTCGGCAATCATTCCATCCCTGAGATTGATTTGCGGGAAAGTCATGCTGCTTGTGTCCACAAGCTTCAGAAACACATGGTAAACCAATATGCATGAAACAAATTCATACCAGTCCATTCCATATCCCTCTATTTCTTTTCTGAAACGCAAATGGTCTGAAATCACTTTTCGGTGAACGTTTTCAAAATCCAGCCTTTTTATTGTTTCCCGACCGCCGAAAAGGCTGTCTCTCAACATCGTAGTTTCCCCTCCGAGCATAAGAAAATTCCGGATTTTGCGTTTCTCTATATGCCGCCACATGTGCCCCGTTCTCGATTCAATCAATTCGGCAATCACTTTGGGATAGTTTACGCTTCTATCCTCAATATCCTGCATTATGTTTTTTAAAACCAAAGTTCCAAGAGTAAATTCCTCATTGAATACCAGCTTGTTCCTTATGTAGATGCTCACATCGCAGCTTCCTGAATTCAGCTCAACCAAAATGGAACTATCGCGTATATTTCTGTAGTCCACCATATTGTCCCTCATTGATTTATATGTAAGAAATTTTTCCATTGTGTCTTCAATTATTTCAATCTTTATTCCTGATCTCATCATTACAATCTCTATGACATTAAGATTGTTTTCAGCTGTTCTCATAGCCCCTGTGGCAAACGCGCGATACATGTCTACTTTGTATGAATCCATTATATCCCTGAATTTGGTCATTATTTCTATCATTTCCTTGACTGTCTCATGTTCTATATTGCCTTTAGCAAAAACATCATCCCCAATGCCAACGTCTTTTGCAATATCGTCAAGAATATTTATTCCACTTTCTGAATACTCGATTATTTTAAGCTTCAGGGTGTTAGACCCCACATCTATTGCCGCATAAATTGTATTCAACGTCCGCCCTCCTATTCATATATATATTATTACAAAACACAACTTGTTATTGATGGTTTTCAATATTTAACAAAAATTTTACTTTGAAAAATTCCTAAATCGGAGTTTCAGCTCAAATAATCCCTTTTCTGTTTTTAAATTCGCCTTCTCTTCCCTTTTTCGAAAATACCTATCTATTCTTTTCATTTCCTTATCGCTTAATTTACCATTTCCTATATACCTTTCATCATTGACAAGACGTTTGTTTACGTCGACGTCGTGGAGCTTTCCTATTTCTCCGTGCATTAGATTGACCAGTTTGCAACATTGTTCATCCATTTCAAAAAGCCCAAGCTCCACAAGATATTTTGCGGCCTTTCCCCTTATTCTCATCCGATGCAGCGTGTCGACATCGTCCAAATCAGCGGAACGAACTGCATTCGCGTAACGCTTCATAACGTCTGCCGCCCCGACAATTGACAAATATTCGTCATTGATAACATCAAACATCTTTCTCTTGATTTCACTTATTCCCTTAAGCTTCTGAAGCGAAGCGATATTTTCTGTGAGTTCTGCAATCATACGGTCATGTATGCATTCAAGCCTTTCCTCAAACCACTTGATTTTTCCTGCCCTTATTACATGCCGCCTTAGGACATGGCATTCCCTCAAGTCAGTGTATTTTTTAAAAAGCTCTTTCAAGTCGTCTTCAAAAGACTTTATTTCTCTGCTTTTCATGGTTTTGAGAATAGCTCTTATGTTTCGTATGCAGACTCTTGTTTCATGCACCATCTCCGAATCGGCTCCGCCGGATGCCGTTTTATTTAGCAGTCTTTCCAAATCACACCATTTTTCTTTCAGCTTTTCAACCGGATCACTGCCGTCGCATGGATTCAGGCGGCATCCCCCTTTTTCAGCCAGTCGGCATCTCAATTTTTCAAAATCGTCAATGTCCCCGTCGAATTCAGTCTTGTGGGAGAGGCAGTCCGCATCTTTTATCAGTTCTGAATACTCATCGTCTATTCCGTCTTTTTTCCTATGGTTTCCAACAGCTCCGACCACGATTTCGATTGTTTTTTCATCGACATTCATTTTTTTTAGAATTTTTTTCGCTTCCTTCTTTCCTTCCTTCGCATGCTTTTTTCCCCTGTACCCGTACTTTATTCTGGCAATGTCATGAAGCCAAGCTATGAGTTTGGCCGCAACCATGTCAAGATTCCTGATTTCCGCCAAATGCATTATGTTTCTCTCAACATCCTTGAAGTGCATCTTTTCAAATTCGTTTGCCGAAGCCAATTCTTCGACTGAGCTCCTCAGTTCTTCAAGTTTTTGCATGTCCATATTTCATCACCCTTCCGCACAAGATATTTATACCCATATGAAAGAAAGTGGAAACGAACAGCTGCCGCCTCCGCTTCCACTTGTCATTGCAAATATTCACATTTGATTAGATGCGGGATGTCGGAGCAAATTGAAAACCTATCAGGATCCGGCAAATGTTTCCAGAAAGTTGTTCGTCGCACCCGGTTCCGTCCTTTTTTTACCCGAATCTCATTATTTCAATCCCATGTCCTTCGAATATTTTTTCTATTTCAGCAATTTTTTCTTTTGAGGGTCTCTTAAGTGAATCATTGGTTTTTTTTCCAAGCAAGGTGTATTTGTCTTTACCGAGCTTATGGTAGGGCAAAAGCTCAACGCCCTTAACAGAAAGGCTGTCTCTTATAAATTCGGCTGTGCTTATTATGTTTTTTTCGGTGTCGTTGAGGCCCGAAACAAGCGGTATCCTGACAACAATGTTTTTTCCCAGAATGGAAAGTCTTTTGAGATTTTCAAGAACAGTTTCATTTCCTGCACCTGTCCACCGCTCATGTTCCTTGGTATCCATATGTTTTATGTCGGCAAAGAACATGTCGGTTTTTTCAAGCACGGTTTTGGTTTGCTCCCAATCGAAATGCATTGAGGTTTCTATCGCTGTGTCTATACCAAGAGAAACGCACTCATCGATCATGCTTTCAAGAAAATCTTTTTGCATGGTCGGCTCTCCCCCGGAAAAAGTCACACCTCCTCCTGAATACCTGAAAAATATTGAGTCCTTTTCGATTATATGCATTACCGCATCCGTCGTCATCACTCGACCCGAAATCGAAAGAGCTTTTGATTCGCATTTTTTGGCGCAGAGCCCGCAAGCAGTGCAAAGGTTTCTGTCGACAACTATTCCACCGGGCGAAAGCTTTAGTGCGTTTTCAGGGCAGGTTTCCGCGCAGTCTCCACACATCCTGCAGGCCTTCCTATTGTATGTCAATTCCGGATTCATTGAATGTGTTTC
>CAZAFW010000065.1:0-7527 GCA_964484935.1 uncultured Peptostreptococcaceae bacterium | reverse complement strand
TACTCATATACTACCATGAAAAAAGTCTTTGTCAACAAAATCAACAAAGATTTAACATAAAAGCGGGGTGAATATGCTATCGCATATTCACCCCGCCTTTACTTGTCTTTCAAAATCAGTCTCTTCAATTGTCTTTGCGCTCCCTTATCAGCTTGCCTTCGTTCCATTTCTGCTTGTACTTGTCGGTTTCGCCGTCGGATGTGTTTTTCTTGTTTACAACATATGTTCCGTAGCCTTCGTAGTCCTCGTCGTCTTCTTCGTATTTCGTATGTTTCAGATCGTTTTGCCATATTCCGTAGAAATAGTTTCCGTTGGCTTCGGTATACTTTCCGTAGCCTTCTCTTTCACCGTTTTTCCATGCGCCGTCGTAAACGTCTCCGTTTTGGTAGTAAAGCTTTCCATAACCATTGTATGCGCCGTCTTTGAAGTATCCTTTGTACATGCTTCCGTCCGGATATTCAACTGACGCGTATCCGGTCTTTTTGCCCATCATGAAATTTCCGTCGTATTTTGTTCCGTCGAAAGCTGTAAATTCGCCTTTGCCGTTTTTCATGCTGTTGGTTACGCCTCCATCGTAAGTGTTCCCGTTAGCATAAACTATTTCCACGGTTCCGTTGAACAAGCTTCTGTCAAAGGCCTTGCTTTGAATGTCGAAAGTCTCAAAAGGGCTTTCCCATTTGTAAGCCTTCACTTGCTCTTTCTCGTCTGTCCCGCTTAAATCCACACATGCATATCCTTCGAATGTTCCTCCTTCAAATTCCGCCTCAACAAGGTCTCCATTTGCGTATGTGTATTCCCCATAGCCGCAGTAGGTATTGTCCGCGAAAAGACCCTCATAGACATCTCCGTTAGCCGCTGAGTACTTGCCTTCTCCGCTCATGACTCCGCCCGCAAAATGTCCTTCATAGCTGGACCCGTCGGGAAATGTCAATGTGCCTTCTCCATCGAATTTCCAGTTTTCATAGCCGCCGTTGTATGTTGTTCCGTTTGCAAAGACAAGCTGTGCGCTTCCCCTGAAATTTTCCGGATTCCAGTCGCTCGATATTTCCAATGTGTCGGTCGGCTCGTCGTATGAAGTGTCAAAACCCAGCAACGACGCTATCTGCAAAAGCGGGACATAGGCAATGCCGTCAATTGCGACAACCTTTTCCGTTATCCAGCTTTTATTGTAGCTTATTGATGTTTCGCTTCTGTTGGCTTCTATATTTTCAACCTCAGCGTCCCCGCTTTCCGCCTCGTCCGCAAAGGCCATCCCCACAGAGCTCATAACAAGAATTGCGGACATCAGTATCATCATGGTTTTCTTCAAGTATTTTTTCATTTCATTGTTCTCCTTTAATTTTTCTCATCATAATTTGTTGATTATTCAAATCAGCGGCAGCACGGCATCATTTTTTGAATATAAGCTTCCATTTATTTTTAACCCAGGCAATGAATCCTGTTTCTTCCTTCTCCACTACCGGAGCTTCAACTTTTTCATCCTCGGCTTCGATGCCGTCGATCTTGATGACGAATTTGAGCTTTCCCTCCATGCTTTCGCTGATGCCCGAGAAGTTTTCATATCTGCTTGAAAGCTCGGCAAGGCTCTCCTTAATCTCGAACAATTCGTAATACTCATCGGTCTTCTCGACCACTTTGTCGCGAAGTTCCTCGACGCCCTCTTCGCTGAAGGTTTCATATCCCTCAAAAAGGTCTTCTGCGCCGCTTTGCAGGCTTCCTATTCCTTTGTTTGCCGTATTTGAAGCCTTTGCCAGTCCGCTGGCTCCCTCCTTTAATTTTTCGGCACCTTGGCCCAATGCTCCGAGTCCGTCCATCAGCTCGAGCGCTCCGCCGGCAAGCTCCTCGGCACCATCCTGGAAGAGATCCGCATTCTCGTCAAGTATCTTCATACCGTCACTTAACTCTTCCGAGCCTTCCTCAAGGGCCCTGAGTCCAGAAGTCAGGCTTCCAATTCCACCTTCAAGTGCTTGCGCTCCAGCAAGAAACTGGCTTAAACCGCCCCCGAGCTTTGTCATCAATTCGCCCATTTTCTCGTCCAAGGAAGCCTTGACTCCAGCACCTGCGGCCGCTCCGGCTTCTTCACCCGCAGCGCTTGCCGCAGCCTCAAGATACGCCGCCTGGGCCTCTGTAAGCGAGTGGTCTCCAGCTATGACAGCCGCGACAGCGCCTTCGACAGCATTCTTTACCGCATACTCAACGGCCTCGCCGACGGAGTCGGTATCCATTGAGCTTGCCCCCATTTCAGCAATCATCTGCTCTATTCCCGCGGTCAACTGCTCCGAGCCGTCCTTCAAATCCACCGCTCCGAGATATGCGGACCTGATGCCATCCTCAAGATCCTCGGAACCGTCTTGAAGCTCTTCGGTCCCATCCTTGAGTTCGCCGGTTTTATCCCAAAATTCCTCCGCTCCGTCCGTCAAGTCGATTGAACCGTCGAGTATTCTTCCATTTATGTTTTCCTCGAGTTCAGATACAGCATCCTCAAAGGAAAACATGCCTTCATTGAAGTCTCCGAATTTCCGCAGCAAGTCCTCAGTCCCGTCGCTAAGCTCTTCTATTCCGCTTTGCACTTCCTCGCTTGCGTCCGAGAGGTCCCAGACCCCGTCCTCAGTCTCTTCTATCATGTCGTCAAATCCCTCTATGTCGTTTAGAATGCTCGAATCTGATGCAGCTGTTATCAGTATGTCACCCATCTCGAAATCATTCACATCCGCTTCCAAAACAAGCTCTTCCGGGAGGTCGAACATTTCATCGAAATCATCGTCGTCAATGTCGAGACTCTCTTCCAGGCCAGGCACTGAGGCATATGTGACTATGCTTGTATTGCCGTCGTTTATGACCTTGCCCGTATTGACCGAAATGTTTCTGCATTTGTCCGTCGGAAAATTGAATACGGCAGCCACGGCAAACGGTGTGAACAGGCGCTTGCTTCCGCTAGAGAGCATTACGTCATGAGAGTCCTTGTTGGTGACCTTCATTCTTATCACAAGTTTTCCGGTGCGTCCCGCAAGAAGCTCCGGCGAAACCGGCTTTCCATCCAGCTTGTACTTAAGCTCGAACTCTATTGGGAGCTTTTTTGTCGTAGTCCCCTGATAGTATATTTCTCCCTTTTCAGTTTTCCATCTGAGGCTTTGGCCGCTGGCAACGGGAACTTCCTCTCCCTTTACATTCCTTATGCCCTCAAGTGTGGATACATCGTCAAATTCGACATCCATCTCTTCTGAATGTAGCCAATCGCTCACGATTATGTTGACCACTTTTCCTTCATGACTCAGATTGACATAAACAGTTTCTTCTTTTGTCGCCGTTTCCGTCGCCCATGAAAAGCTTGAGAATGCCATCAAAAGAGCCATTGACATGCAGGATGCTCTGGCAATTCGCTTTTTATTTTTCATATCTGCCCTTCCTTTCAATATTATTACGCTCTACGAAATCTCTTTGCAGCCTTTTTTCTTTTGCAAAGGTTTTTTCTTCCAATGCAAGGTTGTCTTTTCAACGGTCTTTTCGAACACCATCAGGAGCGCCGGAAGAACCGTTATTATTACAACCATGCTGATAAGGGCCCCTCTTGAAATCATTAGCGCAAGCGCGCTTATGAGGTCCATGTCGGCTATGAGACCCACACCAACGGTTGCTGCGAAGAATGTCAATCCGCTGGTAACAATTGAGTTTATCGAACCCTCGAGTGCGATCTTCATTGCCTCGTGCTTTTCATAACCGTTGCGTATTTCTTCTCTGTACCTCGTAGCCAGAAGAATTGCATAGTCTACGGTAGCACCAAGCTGTATGCAGCCTATGACGATGGATGCTATGAAGGGAATTACGGTTCCTGTGTAAAATGGTATGGCCATATTTATGAATATTGCAAGCTCTATGGAAGCCACAAGCAATATGGGTACGGACAAAGAGTAGAACACAAGCATTATTATGGCAAAAATGGCTATTATGGAAACTATGCTTACATTCTTGAAATCTATGTCCGCTATTTCGATAAGGTCCTTTGTAAGGGCGCCCTCTCCCGTGATCAGACCGTCCGGATCATAGGATTTGACAATCCTGTCCATCTCGCAGAGCTGATTGTTAAGCTCGTCCGTTGCCGCCCTATAATTTGAATTTGCAAGAAGCATGCTGTAGCCGCCCTTCTTGCTGATGTCCTTTATTTCATCCGGCACGAAGCTTTCGGGCAAAGCCGGTCCGATGTATTTGTCATATCCTGCAACAAACTGTATTCCCTCAAGTTCCTCTATGCGATCGATCATTTCCTTTTTCTCATAAGACGGAAGCTCGTCGTTTATGACTATCATGTGAGTGGTCATCATATCGAATTTGTCTTTCAGCTTGTCAAGCGCAACTATGGACTCCATGTCCTCTGGAAGCGATTGGTCGAGGTTGTAGTATACAGGCGCGTTCGCCTTTCCGTATACAGCCGGAAGGAGAATTATTATAAACAGCAGCATGAAGCCCTTGTAATGCTTCGTTATGAAGTCCGCCGTTTTAGTGAATTCCGGCAGTATGGTCCTGTGCCGGAACCTGTGTATTGCCTTGTCGAAAACAAGAATCAGCGCCGGAAGGATGGTTACTGTCGAAACGACTCCCAATGCCACTCCCTTGGCCATTACAAAGCCTATGTCGCGGCCTATCCCGAGCTTCATCACGCCCAGTGCCAGAAAGCCGGCGATTGTTGTAAGCGAGCTTCCGCTAATTGAAATCATTGTCTTTGAAATGGCGTCGGCCATGGCCTCGTCCTTTTCCTTCTTTTGTGAAAGCTCCTCCTCATACCTGTGCAAAAGGAAAATCGAAAAATCCATCGTAACCCCCAATTGCAGCACCGCGGCCAGGGCCTTGGTTAGATGGGATATCTCCCCCAGAAACACATTGGTTCCCATGTTGTAGAGAATAGCTAGTCCGATTGCCGCAAGGAAGATGAAAGGTATTAGGGTTGAGCTAAGCGTCAGGCTAAGCACTATCACAGCAAGAACAACGGCCAGCAGCACGAATATGGGGGTTTCCCTGTCGGAAAGCTCTATTGTATCCTTGAGTATTGCAGATGTTCCGCTGAAGAAGCACTGCTTGTTCATGACTCCTCTTATTTCCCCTATTGCCTCCTGGGTTCCGTCCGCTGAAGACGGATTTTCAAATTTCACCATCAGCAATGTGAAATTTTCCTTATAGAATATGTCCTTGATGTCTCCCGGAATGATTTCCTTGGGTACATTTATGTCTAAAAAATCGTCAATCCAAACTACACCCTCGACACCTTCTATCTCTGAAATCTTATCCTTGATGGCAGAGACATCCTTGCCTTCCATATCCTCAATCACAAGATATCCCGTCGCAGCATTCTTGAATATGTCGTTCAGAACATCCTGCCCCTTCATCGAATCAAGTTCTTCGGGCAGATAGGTAAGAATGTCATAATTGATCCTTGTCGTTGCAATTCCATACAGTGACGGTATTACAAGCAATACGGCAATGATTAAAACCAAAACTCTTTTTTTCGCTATAAGCATTCCAAATTTCTTCATATTCCTATTCCCCTTCGCGCTTCTGATATTGCCAAAACATTATTTATACTGACCGGTCAGTTCAGTTTTTCTAATTATAATCCCGCCCACAAAAAAATGCAAGCATTCCTGCAAAATATTTTTATATTTGTATTGAGGTGTTCTTTCGTGTATATTTATATTAACTATACCGACCGGTCAGTCGAAAGCGGGTGTGAAATGAAGAACACAAAACAAATCATAATGGAAGCCGCCATAAAGGAAATATCCGATAAGGGATATATCGGTGCCACAATGGATGGAATCGCATTAAATGCTGGCGTTGCAAAAGGCACGCTGTATTACCATTTCAAAACCAAGGAAGAGCTGTTCAATTTCATTGTCAAGGAAGGCCTTTCACTCATCAAGCAAGACATAGACCAGGCGGTTTCCAAGGAAACCGGAATAATCGACAAGTTCAAGAAGCTCAGCTTCGTGCAGCTTAAGGTCATCTATGACAACAGGGACTTCTTCAAGGTCATAATGAGCCAGCTGTGGGGGATTGAGCTTAGGCAAACGGAACTTCGCATCGCTGTAAAAGACTACATAGCCTATCTGGAATCCTACATCAAAGAAGCAATAAGCGAAAAGATAATCGACGTTGAAGATTCGCATCTATTGGCCTACACTTTTTTCGGAATAATGACTTCCGTCACCGTCTACGAGCTTCTTAACGACAAGGAATTCAATTCGATAGAGGACGCGGAAAAAATAATAAATTATACATTGAATGGAATTGGGATAAAAAATCCCGATTAATGAAGCAAACAAAAGAAGACGTGGAAATGCCGTTTTTATAGGCATTTCCACGTCTTCTTTGCAATATCAAATAAATTTCATATATAAAACTCGGCGCAAACGTTAAAAGTTCGTTTGTGTTTTTTATTGAGGTAATTAAAGTTTTTATATTGAATGGTTTATTATGTCAAATTATTTATATTCTTTTTATCAATGTTATAATCAATTCGCAATCATTACAAGTCAATAATCGAACCTTATTTGTCTCCTTCAAGAGCCTTGATTCGCTTTTCAAGCACATCTATTCTATCCGACATCCCCGAATACACATAAGTTACGATGGACATAATAAACGAAACTAAGAGAAGTGACTTAAGAACAGTTTGTGAATTCAGTAAAAATGCAGAAACAAGCCATGCAAGAATATACATCATAATAATCCATTTGACCCAAACTGATAAAAATTTTCTCATAATATTTCCCCCTTGAAAATTTTTATTAGTTTGTATTAAAACCAATTCAATCATATTATACATGAAAAAGCCGCCTTAATTTCTATTAAATGGTGTTTTTTATGATTAATAATGATATTATGCGATTGAAGATACCATATGTAATATTTGGCAAAACAAAAATTAATTCAATTAAAAGGGGTGATTTTTAATGAATAAAGTATATAAAGGTAACATCAAAAATATCGTTATTCTGGTTTTGCTATTTCTTTTAATTATCGCTTCAGTTAAAATAATTGCATTAGAATATTATAGAACAGATGCTCTACTGAATAGTAGAAGCGTTACTTGGGGTGGAATTCCATATATAATATTAGAGTTTGTTGAATTGGGAGAAGATAGATATTTAGAAAATGAGTATTTAATAAAGAAGTATATTTTATTAGGAAAAAATCTTGAATCATATGATAATAGAAGTGAAGTTCATAATGAATTATCATTATTCTATTCAGGAATTCAAGCAAAAATTTTTAAATTAGAAAAATTAACGGAAGAAGAAAAAACTAAAGAAATTAAAGAAATCAAAGTTTTATTAAATAACATGAAAGAGATATATGAAGAAGTAAATTGTGAAATCAGATACAATGATGCAAAAAACAATCTAAAATTTAATCCGTTCCGAGTAAATTCTGACTATATAGATAAGTTGTTTTTAGAAAAATTGGTAAATCGAAATTTAACCATAAATTAACTTATGGATTTTTAAGTTTTATTGATTGATTAGAATAATAATT
>CAZAFW010000064.1:0-7588 GCA_964484935.1 uncultured Peptostreptococcaceae bacterium | reverse complement strand
AAGGCGGTTTTGTCCACACTATGCACAATATTTTGTGGATAAGGATTTTTTAGACACAAGCAGACTTGGCGGGAGCGTCCTCGCATTCTTTCATTTTGTTCATTTCCTTGAATATGAGAATTCCGGTCAAAAGGGTGGAAATCAAATCAGCCAATGGATATGATATCCAAATGCCTGTCAACGCAAGGCCTCCAATCCTAGGCAGGAAAATAAGCAGAGGAATCAAAACAAGCACCTGCCGAAGAAGGGAAAGCACCAGCGACGGTACGGCCTTTCCCAGAGACTGGAAAAGCGCCGCGCCCACTATCTGGATGCCTATGACCGGAATCATCATTATGACCAGCCTTAGAGCCGGAGCCCCTTGGGAAATCAATTCCGCATCAGTGCTGAATATGCTGAATATGGCGAATGGAAAGAGTTCTCCAAACAAAACGCTTGCGCTTGCGAAAACAGTTGTGACGATTATTGAAATCTTGATCACTTCCCTGACGCGTCCGTATTTTTTTGCCCCGTAGTTGAAGCCGACTATTGGTTGGAGTCCCTGTACAACCCCGAAAAGCGGCATGAAAAGGAACATTGTAACCCGCCTTATGATTCCGAATATCGATATTGCCAAGTCTCCGCCGTAGAAGGCAAGAGAGTGGTTGACGAGTATTGCAACGAAGCTTCCGGCGACCTGCCTGGCGAAGGAAGCCAGCCCCACAGTGAAAATCTCCTTCAGAATCCTGTAGTCGGGACGAAGATGGTGCCAACGGACTTTGAGTGTGCTGCTGTCACCGTAAAGGTAAAATGTGATGTAGACGAAAGAAAAGAACTGGGACAGTATTGTCGCGATTGCGGCGCCCTTTATACCCATGTCCAAAGCAAATATGAAAATGGGGTCGAACACTATGTTCAGGCCGGTTCCTATAAGCATTGCAATCATCGAAACCTTTGCGTTGCCTTCAGCCCTTACAAGATTGTTTGAAGAAACCGTAAAGGAAAAGAAAATGCTTCCCATCAGTATTATGCGTATGTAGTCCCTTGCATAAGGAAGGATGGCATCTGTAGCCCCGAAAATCCTGAGCACCGGGTCTGTGAAAATAAGGCCGATTGACATTACAATCGTGCTTATAAGCAAAACGGCCCCGAATGAGTTGCCTGCAATATGGTCGGCTTTTTCAACTTCTCCGGCACCGAGACTCCTCGATATGGCTGAAGCGGCTCCTATTCCAACCATCTGGGCGAATGCCATTATGATCATTTGTATCGGGAAGGCTATAGAAAGGCCTCCAATGGCCAAGGTTCCTACTCCGCGCCCTATGAATATTGTGTCGACCACATTGTAGAGAGCGTTTACAATCATGCCTATGGTTGCAGGCATGGAAAGGTTGAACAGCAATTTGCTGATTTTTTCGTTTCCAAGTCGTTCGCTTCTTTCGTTCATATCGTTTTCTCCTGTTCTTTAGTCCGGTGAAGGCCGGATGTTTCATCTACTGCGTTTTTTGCCAAGGCTTCAAGCAGTTCGAAAGCTTTTATTACTTCCTCTTCGGTAAGGCCGTTTGCCAATGCCTCGGTCCATTCTGAAAAAATATTTCTGAGCTCGCTTTTGAAATCAAAAGCTTTTTTCGTAAGGTGTATGCTGTAGGCGCGCTTGTCCGAAGAATCCCTTTGCCTTGAGACGTATCCGGACGACTCAAGCTTCTTTATAGCCCTTGCAGTGGTGCCCTTGTCTATATTGATGTTCTTGCAAAGGGCCTCCTGCCTTATGCCGTCATTTTTGTACAGAGCTATAAGGAATGGTGCCTGAGCGCTCCCTATTCCGTATTGCTTGAGTTTTTCGTCGATATAAATCCGGCCGTGCCGGTGTATGATTGAAACATATTTGCCAAGCGACATATTTGAATTTTTCATGAAAACCTCCAAAAATTAATGGTTGCAAGGACAACTATACCACTGGGTAGTTGTCCTTGCAACCATTAAAATGAAAAAACAATTAATATTTTTATACGGCCGGAAGTAGATATCTGCTTACCATTATGAAATGTGAAAGGCTTCCCCCGAGAATGAACAAATGAAAAATTTCATGGAAACCGAAAACGGAAAGATGGAGCCTTTTAGGCTTGAAGGCGTAAATTACAGCTCCCGCAGTGTAAAGAACCCCGCCTGCAAGCAGAAGCAAAAAACCTGGAAGCGGAAGAGTCCTGTATATGGGCATTATAAAGAATACTGCCAGCCAGCCGAGAAAGAGATAAAATGATGTATAGATGAACCTTGGCGCGCCGAGCCATGCAAACTTCATTATTATTCCGGTAAGAGTCAGAATCCAAATTCCGGCAAGAAGATACAGCCCAAGCGGTTTTGGAATGGCAAGGATGCATATAGGAGTATATGTGCCGGCTATGAGAACGTAGATCATAGAATGGTCTATTTTCCTTAAAATCTTTATGGTTTTTGATGAAGCCACAAGCCAGTGGTAGCAGGTTGATGCGCTGTATAGGAGAATAAGGCTTGCGCCGAAAACAAGGGCCGATATCAAATATTCCACAGAAGGATGTCTGAGAACCTTTGACAGCATCCAGAAAAGCCCGACCGCCGAAAGAATAGCTCCGCAAAGGTGGGTTATGCTGTTTACCGGTTCGCG
Organism: uncultured Peptostreptococcaceae bacterium; assembly: GCA_964484935.1. Classification (GTDB taxonomy): domain Bacteria; phylum Bacillota; class Clostridia; order Peptostreptococcales; family BM714; genus BM714. Next base: position 4,965 of record CAZAFW010000064.1, on the reverse strand, counting down.
AATTCTGAAAGACATAAAAAAACCTCCTATGTAGTATGCGATACTATGTGATATATTGATTATAACAAGTACAACCCCAAAAAACAAGAAGGGTTTTCAAGATTGTCCCAAAATGATTTGAGCCGGACAAAAAATAAAACTATTAAACGAGGAGGAAGCGGAATGAAAAAGAACGTAGAGGAATTTTTAAAGGCTCCCGGTATTCCATCGGAGACAATACCCGACATCGATTTGTACATGGACCAAATTTTGGTTTTTCTCGATAAAAAGCTCAAAGTTTATGAGAGGGATGAAGATGAAAAGGTAATGACAAAAACGATGGTAAACAATTACGTCAAGGCAAAAGTAATAAAACGCCCCCACAGGAAAAAGTACAGCAAAGGGCAGGTTGAACAGCTTATAATGCTCTATCGTCTCAAGAGCGTATTTTCGCTGAAAGACATAAAGAAAATTTTCGAATTGATGGAAGACCAATCAGAAAGCGGGTATGGGCTGTTCAGGGAAATCGAAAAAACCCATCTCGAAGATCTTGCCCGGCGGTATGTGAAAACACCGGGAGACGGTTCGCTTGAAGAAACAGCAAGGGAGATAATTGAGCTTGCTGTTGAGGCCGATCTTAAGAAGCGCCTGGCGGGTAAACTGCTGGACGGATTGCTTGAAAAAGAAATCAAAGGCAAATAAAGCCTGCAAGAAAAAAAGACAAGCTGCAGACTTTTGCAAATAAGAGAATTTAACTGCAGCAAAAAAAATCGCTAAAGTGTTTGACATAATGGCAGAGAGAGTGTAGAATATAACTAACGAACGTTAGACAGGAGAGGGGCTTTTGGAAATGAACACCAAGGAATCAATCAAAAGAGTGGCAATAGAACAATTCGGAGGAAAAGGTTTTCATGGGACATCGGTACGGGACATAGCGAAAGAGGCGGAGTGTTCAATTCCAATGGTCTATTATTACTACAACAGCAAGAAGGAGCTTTTTGATGAAATTGTATACAATGAATTCATCGGATTGATTGAAAGGCTCAACAGCGAGGTCGAAAGGGGTTCGTCGCTGCAGGATGTTTATTTCAACGCAATAAGGCAAAGAAAGGACCTGGATGGCTATGACCGGTCGGTTTACAGGCTTGCCATAAAGGTGTGGCTTGGATTTGAAGAGGGCCATGAAGTAAGGGAAAAGCTTATGGAGTGGGAAAGGGCGAGATACGATCGGAACAGGAATATATTGTCCCGCTACTATGACGACCCTGAAAAGCTCGATGCTGTTACAGAAATTCTTGTAGGCATAGTGCAGAATTTTGTTGAAAGGATTCTGCTTTTGGAAGAGGACTTGCCCGATGAAAAAATAAGAAGGGCGCTTGAGCATATAATTGCCTAGCCTTCTTTATGAATATACTATAACGAACGTTAAATACAAAAAAAGGAGGATTCAAATGGATTTTACCAGAATGACCGCACCTTGCGGGTTGGATTGTTTCAATTGTCAAATGCATGAGAGCAACATAACAGAGGAAATGAGGAAGGGTCTTTCAGCTATGCTGAATAAAAGCCCTGAAGAGGTTGCCTGTAAGGGTTGTAGAGACCAGAACGGCTGCTCCCTTTATTCGGGAGCTTGCGAAACGCTTGAATGTGTCCGCTCAAAAGGAATAGGGTTTTGTCACGAGTGTTCGTCTTTTCCATGCGGTAAGCTTGCCCCCGCGGCATCAGGGGCCGAAAAGTATCCGCATAACCTCAAAGTTTTCAATTTGTGCCAAATCAAGTCGCTTGGGCTTGAGGAATGGGCCAAGAATCATTCCATGAAAAACCGCACGCTCTATTACGGAGGAAAGTTTGTTCCGGGAAAAGGACCTGTACTGTAAAAGAATCACGATTCAATAAAAAACCAATAGACATTTTATCACAAAACAAAACACTGCCGGCAGTGTTTTGTTTTGTGATAAAATGAAGGAAACATTGGGGGTGTTTCAAATGTATCCGGTTCTCGAAATAAATCTTAAGAAAATAAGGGACAACGCTGAAACGATAAGGAACTTCTGCAATGAAAGGGGTGTTCAAGTGGCAGGTGTCGTGAAGGGCGCAGAGGCCCTATTGCCAGTTGTCGCGGCATTCTTGGAGGGAGGCGTTTCATGTATTGCCGACTCCAGAATGGACCATATAATCAAAATGAGAAAAGGCGGAGTGGATGCGGAAATTCTCCTTCTCAGGATTCCAATGATATCGGAAGCGGACGAACTGGTTTGCAATGTTGACATCAGCCTTAATTCGGAGCTAAGGGTGCTTCATGAAATACAGAATGCATGCGAAAGGAATGAAAAGACGCATGGGGTAATTCTCATGGTAGATCTTGGAGATTTGAGAGAGGGCTTTTTTGACGAAGATGAACTTTTGGAGGCGGCAATGGTCGTTGAAAACAATCTTGACAGAGTTCGCCTCAAGGGAATAGGAACAAACCTTGGCTGCTACGGGTCTGTTGCGCCGACCTCCGGGAACCTGGGCAGGCTTTCAAATATAGCGCAAGGAATAGAGAAAAAGATTGGAAGGCGGCTTGAGATAATTTCGGGTGGAGCGACATCTTCCCTAAAGCCACTTGCGGATGGACAAATGCCGGAAAGAATAAATCAATTGAGAATCGGCGAAGAAATACTGTGCGCAAGAGACATGGAGGAATATTTCGATTGCAGGATAGACGGTCTCGAAAAGGACGCTTTCGTTCTCAAGGCCGAAGTCGTGGAGGTAAAGACCAAACCTACACACCCAATAGGAAATATGATGGTTAACGCTTTCGGGGAAAAGCCTGTCTTTGAAGACAAAGGGAAAAGGAAGAGGGCCCTCCTGGCAGTAGGAAGGGGAGACTTCGGACAACCCGAAAAGTTGATACCCAAGCTCGATGGATCCTTCGTTCTAGGAGCCAGCAGCGACCACTTGATACTCGACATAGAGGATTGCATAGAAGACGTTGAGGTGGGCGATGTTCTTGCTTTTGGGCTCTACTACGGGCCTACGCTTTTCCTTTGTGGGTCTGACAGTGTGAGAAAATGCTTTTATCAATAAAAAAATAAGTTTATAGCGATAATACTTAAAATTATTAGGTAATTTATTATATTGTCGAAAATATATAAAGCATAGTGTATAATGCATTTAATGGGAAAAAGCAATGATGCATACATGGAAAGGGCGTGCTTTAATGAATGAAATCGACGATATGATAATCAGGCTTCTTGGGAAAAACGCTAGGATGACAGCATCCGAAATTGGTAAGAAAATCAAGTTGTCCGTTCCGGCTGTCGCACAAAGGGTTCGAAAGCTCGAAGAAAAAGGGATAGTCAAGGGTTATGGTGCTGTCCTTGAAAGAAGCAAAATAGGCAAAGGCCTTTTGACCTTTATTCTTGTTGATGTGAAGGGAACTGAAAACATCCTGAATTTCAGGGAAAAGATGATAGAGCTTGGAGAAGTTGTGGAATGCCACCATGTGGCTGGCGAATACGACTATTTGCTTAAAGTGGCGGTATCCGACACTTCCGAATTGGAAGACTTCATAATGGGAAAGCTTAAAAAGATTCCGGGGGTTGCCAATTCAAGGACATTCATTGTTTTCTCAAGCATTAAGGAGGACATAAACGGGGGAGAGTATTCATGACGGTTTATATCAAGGGATTCCTTCTTGGAATGACCCTCCAGCTGTCGGTCGGCCCCGTTTTTTTTGCTCTCTTGCATAAGGCCGTGAAAGAGGGTTTTGCGGAAGGCTTCAAGATGTCCTTGGGAGTCGCTTTTGTCGATGCGGCCTACATCGCCTTGTCTTTCACTGCTGTATCAAGAATGATGGCCGCAAACGAGGGTGCGGAATGGTTTGTGCGGATTGCCGGAGCTATGGTTCTTTGCTGTTTTGCTTTTGGATATATAAAAGGAGCCGGCAGGAAAGAGACAAGTGCAAAGGAATCAAGACTCGGCGGAAGCTTTATACACGGAATAAAACTCACGATGATAAATCCGCTAAGCATAGTTTTTTGGACCGGAACATTCGGAGCCGTAGCGGCGTCGGGAATGATTCCGGCAGGAAGCGGGACAGCGCTCTATGCGGCAGGTTGCGTTTCCTCAACAATCTTTTTCATGACCGGCGCATCTTTTATGGGATCGAGAGCCCAAAGGCTTTTGACTCCATCGGCAATAAAGAGGCTTGACAGGGCTGTAGGAGTATGTCTTTTTCTTTTCGCCGCCAATCTTATTTTCAGATAGTTTGAAATAATTGTGAAAATCTTGAAATAAGTATTGACATGCAATTGTTCCGCCTATATAATTGGTTTCAAATCAAAAAAAAATAAAAGCGTTGACGGAGAGAAAAATATTCAAAATGAGATTACAGAGAATCGGTGGTAGCTGAGAGCCGAGGTCGAAAAGAATATATACTAATCACTCCCGAGCTTCCGAGCCAAAAGGGAAACCGAGTAGGCGAGGACGGATCCGCGAGAGCGGAGTGCCACCGTTATATGGCTAGAGTTGACGGATTGAAATCTGCGACTTGAAGAGGCGTACCGCGTGAGCCGTACGTAAACCGGGGTGGTAACGCGAGAACAACTCTCGTCCCTGAAATATGTCTTTGACATGTTTCGTGGATGGGAGTTTTTTTATACCAAAAACAGTGTTGAAAGGGGGACAACAGATGAATTCCGACAGCATAATCAGAGCAAGGGTTAGAAATGAACCGGAAATGCTTATGCGTGTGGTAGGCACTATGAGAAGAAGAGGATTTCGGATGAAAAAAGTTCTCATGGAGGAAGGCAATATTCCGGATGAAGCTTTTTTAAGCATTACATTGGCCAATGAGGAAAAAGATTCCAAGAGGGCCAAGGCATATCTTAACAGACTGGTTGACTTTAACGTACTTGAATACTAAAAAACGGAGGAAATTGAAATGGCGAAAATGTATTATGAGAAGGATGCGAACTTTGAGTTGATGAAAAAAAGAAAAGT
>CAZAFW010000063.1:0-7705 GCA_964484935.1 uncultured Peptostreptococcaceae bacterium | reverse complement strand
AATCGGCCATGTTTATTTTTTCTTCTATCATTCCGGATATGCTCACCTTTTCGATAGCCTTGTGAACAAGGACCTCCGTCAATTCGTTTATTGCGTCTTCGCTCTCTTCATCGATGATTTTATTTATATGGTCCAGAATCATGATCTTGAAAGTGAATGGTATGAAAATCGGAAACCTCTCGTCGGCCACATTCTTAAGTTTTTTCTTTATCAATGCATAAATCTGTTCCTTATTATCGTCGTTTATCAGCTCCTCAATGATTTCTTCGAGTGATACTAGCTCCTTCTCGACAGTTTCTGCAATGTTTTTTGCTATTTCGCCCCTTCTCTTTGGTATAAGGCCTTGAAGAGTGAAACCCAAAACCGGTATCCTGACAGGCTTTACAGGCCTGAAAATCATCTTGATTGCCGTAACGTTAGTGGACCACCCTATGACAGCTCCAACAACAGCCATAAAAATCAAGCGATAATATATATCCATAAATTCTATCTCCCATCAAATCTCCCTATTCATTCCAAACATCATTGTACATAAGAGGGGCTCGCCCGTCAAGATGCCGTTGCTTTGTCTATTAATTCCTTGAGCCGTTCCTTACCTATAACGTAATTCTTATTGCAAAAGTGGCAATTCACCTGAGCTTTTCCGTCTTCCTCGATCATTTTTAATATTTCATTTTTGCCCAAGCTTATTATTGCTTTTTCCACTTTTTTTCTGCTGCAATCGCAAGTGTATGTGACCTTCTGTTCCTCAAGTACTTCAAACAAGAACGGTTCGAGTATTATTTCCGCCATTTTCCTTACGTTTCCGCCGGATTTCTTTACTATGTCGGAAATTGAGTCAAGGCTTTTCACGTGATTCTCAAGTATGTCTATAAGAAAAGGATTGCAGCCTGGCATAGGCTGTATTATGAATCCGCCGGCCGCTCCTATAGATCTGTCTCTTTCAATGAATACTCCAAGCGAGACCGCCGAAGGCTCCTGCTTGGAATACATGAAATACGCCGCTATGTCTTCAGCTATCTCTCCTGAAACCAATTCAGACTGTCCAATGTAGGGCTCCTTCATACCCATGTCTTGAATCACGAGCAATTTTCCTTCACCTATTGATCCGCCCACATCCAGCTTTCCTTTTTCGTTTAATTTCAGCGGCGCTTTTGCATTGGAAACATATCCCTTTGTCTTCCCTTCGGAATCGGAAACCGCAACAATATGTGAAATGTCCGCAGATCCCTTTATTTGAAGAGTAAGCTTGTCATTCTTGCCTTTCATCATCCATCCCATCATTGATGCTGCAGTCAGAATGCGTCCCAGCGCCGCAGAAGAAACCGAAGTAGTTTCATGAATTTTTCTGGCTTTTTCAACCAGCTCGGTAGTCTCTCCTATAAAAAACCTCAATTGGCCGGCCTCTGCTGTGCCCCTTATCAACTTGCTTCCCATTATTTTCTCCTTCCCTTTACAATTCACAAACGAATGTTATCCTCTCACTTTCTTTCACAGGTTCTTTAAAAGTAAGAGTCTCGTAGATTTGAATTTTGCCAAAGCCTGCGTGGCGCAGTAATTTTTCAAGTTCATCGACACTATATGCCCTTTGCATGTGCATTTCCTCATGTTTGCTGTACAACTCCCCTTCTTTACCAAAAAAGGTGAGGAACATCTCTATAGTTTTTTTTCTGCCGTCATAAAAGTTTTCCCATATATAAGAAACTTCGGGCTTGTTCTCGGCAAAAACATTGTTTCCCAAAACATTTGAAAGCTTGTATTCGGAGCTGATGTCAAATATGAATACGCCATCCGGATTGACTATCGCTGAAACCTTTACAAAAAGTTCTTCGACCTCGCTTTTGTCTGTCATGTAATTTATACCGTCGCAAAGGCAAAGAACCGCATCCGTTTTTCTGTTGTAATCAAGGCTGCCCATGTTTTGGAGTATTAAAGGAATAGACAGGCCTTTCGCTGAAGCCTTTTCACCGGCAAGTGTCAACATCGATTCCGAAATGTCCAGTCCCATGCATGAGTATCCCCTCTCCGAAAGCCTGATTGCAATGTTTCCGGTCCCACAGGCCAATTCAAGAATGGTTTCCGTGTTTTCCTTGCGCCTTTCGAAAATCGTTGTCAAATAATCCGTCCAAAGATCATAGTCGGTTCTTTCCATCAGCAAGTCATAATATTTTGCAAAATACGTATACGAATCCATATTTACCTCCAAGAACTCAAAGTGGCTATTTCAAACAAAACATAAGTTGCGCCCATTACTGCTAAAGGCAGAAAACCCCACCACTTGACCGGTTCAACATCTTCCCGGTTCATTTCAATGCCTGTTTCATTATTCTCTTTTGGCGGACAAGTCTGAAGTCTTTTCGTTGAAAGCCTTTTCAGCCAATTTATCAACAGCCATGAAGCTATCAGACATCCTGATATAAAAATTACAATTGACAGATACTGAATTGCCGGTACGCTTTTCGATGCAGTATCCGCAATTTCCGCGCCGGAGCTTTCATTTTGCGCCATGGAAGTCAGAAATCCTATAGTCACAGACAATGCGTTGTGCAGCGAATGAGCTAAAATCCCCGCATATATGGAATCTGTAATATATACATAGTACCCAAACAATGCTCCTAACATTATTGGGGCCGCCAGATTTTGCAGATTGAAGTGGAAAAGACCAAACAATACTGCGGTTGAAAGGATTGCCCTTTTCGGTCCGTAATATTCGTAAGCCTTCATTATAACGCCCCTGAACAAAAACTCCTCGCATATTCCCGCACTGATGGCAACAGCAAAAATTAGCAAGGCATATTCCTGAGCATTGCTCGCTGTAGGGAAAGGTATCGGTCTGTACCAGCCTATCGAATCAAGCAAATTTACCACAATCAGATTTCCCATTATCGATACCGGATAAAAAAGCAATGCAATTGCAACAATCAAAATCCCTTCGCCAAATGGCAACGGATTCAGCCTGAATATTTTCTTCATATCGCCCCGTGTCCAGATTGCAAACAATACTGCCGGCATAAGCACAAGAAAGAATTCAGTCGCTATCAATCCCAATTCGACATTTATGGACTGTATGACTGAACCGATTGTTACAAGGATCACAGCCATAAACAAATATAGGAGATTGACGTTTGAAATGCTCATCCGTTTCATCAATTCATCTCCTTCATCATTCTATTAAAGACGCATAGGCTTCAAGGCCCTTTACAAGTACGGATTCGTCAAAATTAAAATTCTGGCTGTGGAGAGGACTCGTAAATCCTTTTTCTTCATTTTTGGTCCCGAGGAAAACAAACAGCCCCGGAACCTTCTTTTGGTAGTATGAAAAATCCTCCGCAAGCATCTGCGGCTCTATGTCTACAATTTCCCCTCCATACGACTTCCTGAACCTCTCAACTAGCCTTTTGTCGTTTATGACAGGAGGATACATGTCCCTAAAAACCGTTTCAATGCCGCACCCGTAAACCATCTCGATGCCTTCGGCGATATCCCTTATGCGTTTCTTTATGGATAGATACACATCTTCACTGAATGTCCTTATCGTTCCTTCAATGGCCATTTCTCCGGAAACTATGTTTCTGGCCTCACCGCCCCATGCCTTTCCAAATGTTATTACTGCGGAATCTATGGGTTTTATGAATCTGCTTACAATCTTCTGTGTTTCGTTTATGAATGCCGCAGCCGCAACAATCGCGTCAATTCCTTCCTGTGGCTGGGCCCCGTGCGAACTTAGCCCGCGGACTATAACGTCAATCTCCCCGGATTGCGCCATGAGCGGACCGTCCTTAATGGCTATTTTCCCTTCTTCCACAAGCGGGAAAAGGTGCAGGCCGTATATTTCATCGATATTCAAGTCCTCGAAAACCTTAGATTTGGCGACAACCTTAGCGCCTCCCGGTCCTTCTTCGGCCGGTTGGAAAACTAATGCGACATTGTCCTTTATTATTTTTCTGTTTTCAGCTAGAAAATGCGCAAAAACAAGCAATATGGACATGTGCCCGTCATGGCCGCAAGCATGCATCATTCCCCTGTGTTGGGACCGCATTTCATGCTTTTCACTTTCTTCGACCGGCAATCCGTCCATGTCTGTTCTGAAGGCTACCGTTCTTTTTCCTTCGGTTCCCCTGAAAAATGCAATCCAGCCAGTTTCTGCGACCTGTTCCAGTCTGTCCGGAGAGAGTTTCCTCAAAAGCTCTTCTATATATTTGCTTGTCTTGAACTCTTTGAATCCGATTTCCGGAATTTTGTGAAGTTCGCCTCTGATGTCGGAAAGCAATTTTTTATATTCTTTTTCTATTTTCATTATTCTGTTCTCCTTCGTTGATGTCTCTCCTATTATAGTATAATTATCCCATAAATGAAATGCATACTCTCCTATTGCCTCTTTTGTTGACAAATACTGTTTTAAAGTATAGAATTCTAAATAATATCGATACAATTCAATAGCCGTTCTTTAGGTTGTACTTTAGAGGAGCGGATTTCAATGAGTAACATGGACCAGATCGGGGTATCTTAATCCATGTGAAAGGTGAATTCGCCGAAGATACTGTCCTCCCCGGGGCAAATATCTGGTATCCTGTTCAATAGACATGATACTTTTGCTGAATAGGTGCCCACCCTTTCAGTAAAGCGCTAACTTGCACAGGGCAAGAGATATTTTGATATCAATCAGTCAAAGTTCTTTTGCTTTGGCTGTTTTTTTGTACCCGTTTATATTATTATTAACATATAGGAGGATTTAACATGAAAAAAGTGAACATTGCAGTAGTAGGAGCAACCGGAATGGTGGGAAGGACATTTCTAAAAGTTCTCGAGGACAGGGATTTCCCATACAAAAACCTGTATCTCTTCGCATCGGCAAGATCCGCCGGCAAAAGTCTTGTCTGCAAAGGCAAAACATACACCGTCGAGGAACTGAATGAAAATTCATTCGACAGGGACATAGACATAGCTCTCTTCTCTGCGGGTGGAGAAACCAGCAAGAAATTCTCTCCAATAGCCGCATCCAAGGGCGTGACCGTTGTCGACAACAGCAGCGCGTGGAGAATGGATCCCGAAGTTCCTCTTGTAGTTCCTGAAGTCAATCCTGAAGATATTGACTGGAACAAGGGAATAATCGCCAACCCCAACTGCTCGACAATTCAAGCGGTTGTCGCATTGAAACCATTATATGAGACTTATGGAATAGAAAGAATCGTATATTCGACATACCAAGCTGTTTCAGGCTCAGGAGTAAAAGGAGTTTCTGATTTGGAAGAAGGCCTCAAAGGCAAAAGCACATGCAAGGCATATCCCCACCCCATAGCAAACAACTGCCTTCCCCATATAGACGTTTTCCTCGAAAACGGCTATACAAAGGAAGAAATGAAAATGATTGATGAAACGAAAAAGATAATCGGTGACTACGACCTGAAAATTACAGCTACAACCGTGCGAGTTCCTGTATTCTACAGCCACAGCGAATCAATAAACGTACAGCTCAAGAAGCCTTTTGAGGTAGAGGACATCAAGTCCCTTATGAATAACAGCGAAGGCATAGTGCTTATGGACAATGTTTCCGAAAACATATACCCGCTCGCTTCTATTGCGGCTGGAACAGACCCTGTCTATGTAGGCAGGATAAGAAGGGACTTCAGCATAGAAAACGGCCTTAATCTATGGGTTGTGGCCGACAACATCCGGAAAGGAGCGGCGACAAATGCCGTGCAGATAGCTGAAAGGTTGGTTGAAACTCTCTAGGGACACCATTGAAAGGAAAGGTGATGTTATGTCATTATTCAAAGGATCAGGCGTTGCGATCGTCACTCCCTTCAACGAGGACGGAAGTATTAATTATCAAAAGCTCGGCGAATTGATTGATTGGCAGATTGAAGAATCGACAGATGCTCTTGTTATCTGCGGAACAACAGGGGAAACCGCAACTATGGACACCAGCGAGCATAAAGAGACAATCCGTTTTGCAGTGGAAAAAGTCGGCGGACGCATACCCGTTATTGCCGGAACCGGAAGCAACAACACCGCGCACGCAGTCGAGATGAGCAAATTTGCAGAATCTGTCGGAGTCGACGGTCTTTTGCTTGTGACTCCATACTACAACAAAGGAACACGAAGCGGCCTTGTAAAGCACTACGAAGCCATTGCCGATTCTGTTGAAACACCTATAATAGTCTACAATGTTCCTGGAAGAACGGGGGTAAATATTCTTCCCGAAACCGTTGCCGAATTGGCAAAGCATCCCAACATACAAGGCGTAAAAGAAGCAAGCGGAAACATATCCCAAGTGGTTGAAATTGCCAGATTGGTTCCGGACGATTTTTACATCTATTCCGGAAACGACGACATGGTTGTCCCTCTTCTATCTGTAAAAGGAGACGGTGTGATATCCGTAGTCGCAAACATTGCCCCGAAAGACACTCACGACATGGTTATGAAATTCCACGCGGGAGACCTGAAAGGCGCTTGCGAGCTTCAATTGAAAATGAAGGCTTTGATCGATGCGCTTTTCAAGGAAGTCAACCCCATACCCGTTAAGACAGCCCTCAACCTGATGGGGCGCGGAGTGGGCGGATTCAGGCTCCCTCTGTGCCAAATGTCGGAAGGCCCGCTTGCCAATCTAAAAGAGCAAATGCGCCTTTACGGATTGTTGTAGGTAATGGCCATGATTAGAATAATATTGCATGGAGCAGGCGGTAAAATGGGCGCTGTGGTAGCAGAAATAGTAAAGGCCAGCAATAATATGGAGATAGTATGCGGAATCGACGCTTTCGCAAATCCATCCGATTTTGAGTTTCCATTGTATGAAGCCTTCGAATTTTCAACCGAAAAGGCCGACGTCCTGATAGATTTTTCTCATTTTTCAGCGGTCCCCAACGTTCTGAAATACTGCGTGGATACAAAAACTCCTGCCGTGATATGCACCACCGGGATAGACGGCGAATTGGAAAAGGCCATAGACGATGCGGCCAAGCATGTCGCGATTTTCAGAAGTGGCAACATGTCACTCGGAATAAACCTGCTTATCGATTTGGCCAAGCGGGCAACTTCAGTGCTTGGAGACAATTTCGACATCGAAATAATCGAAAAGCACCACCACCGCAAAGTTGACGCGCCAAGCGGAACGGCATACATGATAGCCCAGGGAATTGAAAGCGAAAAAAGGTCAGAGGGGTCATTCGTGTATGGAAGGCACGGGAAAGATGCCAAGCGCAAGCCCGATGAAATAGGAATTCACGCCGTCAGAGGCGGAACCATCGTGGGAGAGCATACCGTTATTTTCGCTGGAAACGATGAGATAATTGAGATACGCCACAGTGCAACGTCGAGGAACGTATTCGCTGAGGGAGCTGTGAAAGCCGCCGAATACCTTTCCGGAAAAGATCCCGGACTTTACGACATGAATTCAATATTGAAAGGATGATGGAAATGAGCGAAAAATACGATATGACCGATCCGTATCAAATAGCAAAATTCATAAAGGATGCCAAAAAAAGCACCCCTGTAAAAGCATATATAAAAGGCAATCTTGAAGGAATAGTCGCAACCGAAGATTTCAAAGTCTTCGGAGCAAACGATTTCTGGGTTCTTGTGGGAGAAAATTCCGCAATAGAAGTTTTTCTGAAAGGCCATGAACAGCTTATTGACTACTACCACATTGAAAACGACCGCAGAAATTCAGCCATCCCCATGCTTGACCTAAAGGAAATAGAAGCCA
>CAZAFW010000062.1:0-7717 GCA_964484935.1 uncultured Peptostreptococcaceae bacterium | reverse complement strand
TTCCAGAGGTGACAGACTTTTTGAGCAACTATTCTCTTACAAGTCAGCAAGTTGCCGATGTGCTGGCCTATATGACAGAGAATGACGCCAATGCGGAAGATGCCGCTGTTTGGTTCCTTGCGGAAAACATGGACATATGGACAGAATGGGTTGACGGCGATACTGCAGACAAGGTAAAAGCCGCATTATAAGAATTGGTGAAAGCAAAAGCCCTCCGGCTAAAACCGGAGGGCTTTTTTATAAACGTCTGCGGCCAGTGCGGGAGTTCGTTAGAAAGTTTTTTTAAGGTCAGTTTATTTGTAAACATGAATTGTTGTTCTGAGGCTATGCAATTTTTCAGGAAGCCGAATCGGATGGCTTTTGGGAATTGTTTTGCATTTTCACAAAAGCATTTGTTACTTTATGTGAAAACTGCTCTCCCCTGTATTTTTGTATTTCAGCCATCGCTTGGTATTCGCTCATTGCTCTTCTGTAGGGACGTTCGCTTGTCATAGCGTCCCATGCGTCGGCGACTGCCAGAATCTGCGATATCAAAGGTATTTCATCACCCTTAAGGCCGTCGGGATAACCATTGCCGTCCCATCTTTCATGATGGTGCAATACATATTTGGCTATGCTTGACAGGGATTCAGACTGGCATAGAACTTCATATCCCCATGACGGATGCGATTTGATTGTTTCGTATTCGCTTTTTTCAAGGGGACCTTTCTTGTTCAATATTTCAATGGGAACAAGAAGCTTACCCAAATCATGGACCATGCCGCTCCAATATGCATCTTTCACATCTTCGTTGGAGAGCCCCAATTCGATGCTTATTTTCTGAGAAATAGTTGCCACGTTTTCAGAGTGGCCGTTTGTGTAGGGATCGTATATGCCGAGAAGTTTAGTTATAGAGAAGATTATTTCCTCGATTTTTTCTTCTTCGTTGTTTTTGAGTTTGAGGGATTGCTTGAGTACTTCAGCCTGCATGTTGGCGTTTTGGTTTCTGAGAGCCCGGCTTATAGTGAAGTTTTGTATTTCCTTGTAATAGAGAATTCTGGAGATTATCCAAGAGACGGCAACCAATGAGCTTGTCATCATAATTTTGGGGGCCAAGGGATCTTTCATCAAAGGGACTGCCAATGCCAACAGGGCCAAAAGGCTTGCCGAATAAAGAGCTGCCACTATGTTCCACTTGAAGTGGAACAATAGTGAAATAGACAGCACTACAATGGAATAAGTTCCAATCAACTCAAGCCTGTTTGGAGATATTGTCATCAGAAGTGTGCTCCAACCCAATACTGTTATTATCAAGGCATAAACAAATAATTTATGGGATATGTTCAATTTGTGGCGGGAAGGTTGCATTATGCGGAACAGAAGAGCATTGGCAGACGATAAAACGAAAAAAACAAAATTGACATCGGTTATTTGAACAGTGTCGTTTACCTTATTTGCAATAATCAGGGACAATAAAGAAACAGCAAATATAAGCAGAGAAAAAAACTTTGCCTTCAAATAATTGTCATATTCGATTTTTGTTTTGAAATCGCTCCGCAAATGATTAGGGGGCTCTTTGAATAATTGCCTTATTTCTCTTATATACATTTAAAACTCCTTAAGCCAAATATTCGGCAATTTGGTAAGTGGAAATGCCGACCGAACCCAGTTTGTAAATTTTTACGTATAAATATTTTTATATATATGCAGATTGTATAGTTTTTCAAGAGGTTTTTCAACAAAAAAACATTTTGAATATCAAAATAAACAAAAACCGGATTAAATAATGAAAAAATACACGAGAAAGAGCAGTGCTTTTCAACTGCTTGCGTGAAAAGAAAAACGGGTGGTGGTTTTAAATTGAACCCGGAAAAATGGATTCGGCGGTGAGCCAAAATGCAAATTATTCCAGCACAAATCAATTGTTGGGTTTTATGTGATATTATTAATGTAGAAAATCTTATATATGGCATCAATATTTGATAAAATGAAATGGTAGGCAAAGAATTTAAAATGTTCGGGGGGAATTGAATTGAAAAATAGAATACTGGATTTGACTCCGGAGATATTGGAAGAAAACTATATGAATTTCGACATGTGCCTCTTGGCAGCATATTCGGAAACCCATTTCAAGATATTCCTCAAGGACAGCGAGCCGGGCGGATTTCTTGGCAACCTGAAGGATGCGGAAGTTGACATAAAGATACCCATGAAGATTGTCACCAAGAACCTCAAAAGCAAAAACATGGCGGTAATACTCGAATACTACGAGGAAATTTTGGAGCTTGTACAAACTGTGGAGCTTAGCAGGGACATGATTCTGGACTCTGATTATCCGAGGCTCATACAGGCTATCCTCATTTACATAGCGGACTATTACGAGAGGGATAAGGAGCTGTTCTCAAAAGAGGACATAACCGGACAGGTGAGTTTCATAACGAACTATTTCATGGAGCATCTTTCTGTTCTAATATATCTTTCCATACTCTACGAGTACAACCAGATAAATAAAATGGAAATAGACGAAGAAAGGAAGATTTGCATTTCCAACCTTCTCAAGATGTATCAGACCTGCTCTGTATGCAGGATAACGGGAAGCATAATGGTGGAGGAATTGAATTCCTTCAGGGAAATGGCGAAGCAGTACGAGATTGAGGCAAAAAAGAAAGAACGCGTAATTTCCAGGAAGAAGAAAATAATAGAGGACCTTAGGGCAGAGATGAAAGCGCAGAAGGCCAGGAATGAAAACAGGGTTCAGGAAGACTGCGAAAAAATCAAGGCCGATCTCAAAAAATACAAAAATGCCTTTGAGGAAGAGCGCGTAAAGACGCTTAAAATAGAAAAAGCCATGGTTTCAAGGGCGGATTACGAGAAAAAAGAAAAAGAGGTTGCCGAAGAACACGCGAAATATTGCGAGCGGGGCAAAAGGATAAGCGAACTCGAAAAGAAGCTGATGCATGCGAATGTGGAAAACGAGCTTGTGGTTTTCGAGGCGTATCTCAATAGGCATGGCCTTTCCGATGAGCTTTACCAGTTGATGTATCCCTACTATGACGCTTATGTTTCCGGAGTGATACCGGATGCGGAGCTTGCGGGGGACAATCTTTCATACATAGGATACACAAGGCTGGTGGACGGCCAGCATCACGTTTTCAACGCAAAAGGGACTGGCTTTAGGCTTTTTAATTTGCCTGAGGATGAATATCTTGCCGAAAATCAGTTTGTTTCGGTAAGCTCAAAGAATACTTTCATAAGAAGCTATGAGAGTTTCTACACAGGAGGAAGGGATGTGTCCGCTTTTGCGGAAGTATCGTCCATGAATCCGGTTTGCGTATACACGAAAAAAAATAATGAGGAAAAGGTTTGGCAAAATGCCCTGGCGAATTTGTCACGGGGCGACATAGTCGGCCTTAGCAAAGGCAAGGTCGTAATGACAAAGTACGAAAAGAAAAGCATATGCCTTGAAAGCCTAACCCCTTCAATAGCTGCCAGGGGACACAGAGCGTATTATGTGCTTAGGACCGTTGCCAACGGAAGCCTTGTCTACGATTTTGAGGACAAGACTGAAAAAGTGATTTCGGCAAACGGGGTCAGCCTGCAAAACAGGAAGATAGTCACTCTTTGCCAAGGAGAGCTTGTACGGTATTTTGACGATGACGAGTTCATATATTCGTCGCTTCCTGCAGAGGAGAGCCGCATGGGCTTTTACAGGAAAAATGAAATGGGAGAGTTCATAGCTTTTGGGGATGGAACATGCCAATTGTTTTCAGCGTTTGATTTGACGGGAAGAATTAGGGACATTGGCCTGGAGGATGGAGACATACTTGAGGTCAACGGGTTCGGAACCATTGTCGATTTGTATGAGTGCGAATGCGAAGAATGCGAAACGGACGAGAGTAAGATAAAGAGACGTAGAGAAAGGATAAAGAGAGAGTCGGGGAAAGAAGAAAAATCGCCGGAAAAGGCAATAAAAATGCATCCCGGGAAGGTTCTTGTAGTCGGCTACGAGGGATTCGCCAAGGGGTACAGGAGCAGCTTGAGGAAGAGGGGATATGATGCGGAGGTTGTTTCGGGCCACGGAGCTTATTTTGACATACACAAAGCGGCGCTTAAGAGCGATAAAATAGTTTTCGTGACGACCGCGGCTTCGCATAAGAACTATTTCCGCATAAAGGAGGATTTCGGAGACAAGATACTCTATGCGGATTCTGACGGCTTCAAATGCATTTTAGGGCTGCTTAGGCGGGAAAGGGCCTAACGACGTAAACAGGGACGATTAATGGGATGAAAAATAAAAAGGGGTGTTTTTATGCAAAAGGACAAGCGCATAGCGATATTGATTGACGCGGACAATGTCTCGGACAAATATATGAAGTACATCATCGACGAGATATCAAACCAGGGAACTCCTACATACAAGAGAATCTACGGGGATTGGACCAAGCCCCAACTGGGGTCGTGGAAAAACATACTCCTCAAACATTCCATAAACCCAATCCAGCAGTACAGCTATACAACGGGCAAGAATGCTACTGACGCCGCTCTCATAATAGATGCAATGGACATACTCTATTCTGGAAATGTCGACGGCTTTTGCATCGTTTCGAGCGATAGCGACTTCACAAAGCTCGCTTCAAGACTCAGAGAGGCTGGAATGCTTGTTATTGGAATGGGTGAGAAAAAGACGCCCAAGCCCTTCATTGCGGCTTGCGAGAAGTTCAAGTATCTTGAAGTGTTGGCGTCGATGGTTCAGACTACGCCGGAGAACGACAGCAAGAAAAAGCCCGAGCAGGACGAAATCAAGAATGGAATGACCAGCAAGGATCAACTGGTTAAGACAGTAAAAACCATAATAAACGAGATATCCGACGAAGACGGCTGGGCATACATGGCCGAGATAGGAAACGTGCTAAACAAGCGCTATCCAGATTTTGACACTAGGAACTATGGATTTACAAAACTTACTCCCTTTGTGTCTTCCCTCAAAAAATTCGAGATACGATCAGTCAGGACAAAGGCCAACACCACACTCAAGTATGTCCGCAACAAAGACTAAAAAGGGGCAGACATTTTGCTCTCCATTTTTCGGATTGAATTTTTGCAGAAGGAGCTTAATATGACAGTTGGGAAAAAGAAAACAATATCGACGATTTTTTGGATTATTGTTGTGGTTTTGATTGCCTTATTTGGTTTTCTTCTATTTGTACGGTTTGAATTGTCCGATTTTCTTGAAGCCAAGTATCCGGACAAGACTTTCTCGGTTGGGTTGACAAAAATCGATCCCATATACGGAAAGTTTTATGTCAGCGGAACATGTCTTGACGACGACACTGTCTTTGGCGTTTTCAAGAGCTGGAACACAAAGAATATTTCTGACAACTACCGGGAAACAAAAAGCCAAAATGAATACAATGAAATGATAAGAAGCATATTTCTTTTCGATCCAATCAATAGCGAGATAGAAAGCATAACGGGAAGCGGCAAAAATCTGTTTATCGGGAGCCCGGACTACGAGCAGATAAATTTCTATCTTACAGATGAAAAAGATCATGCTGATGACATTGAGGTCATTTTGGACAGACTCGAGGAAAGAAAAATAGAGGCCAAAGCAATCATAATGACATATGAAAAGGACGGCCATCTATACAGCATAAGGCTGTCGTCGGAAGACTACGGACTGGGCGAAGAAGAGATAAAGAGCCGCGTAGAGATGATTAAATGATTTAATAGGGAGTTTAAGAAGAAATGGTTTTTTTAGCCTTTGAATTGGGAGAGGGGTTCTTAGATGCCAAAATCATATATATTTTTGCTGTTCTTCTTTTTGTATTCGATTGCTTTGCTTTATTTTGGTAAATCGGGTTATAGGGAAACCGAAACGATAAATGATTTTTTTGTGGGCGGGAAAAGACTGGGTCTATTTGCGTGTGTATCTACTTTTGTAGCCACTTGGTTTAGCGCGGCTTCCATGCAAGGGCTTCCGGGTTTGATTTATACATATGGCTATGCTTTTGTTTTCTATTCTGTGATTCCTTGGTTTATCGGAGCGAGTTTCCTTATTCTTTTGGCTCCGAAGCTTAGAGCAAGCGGGGCAATTACAATACCGGAATATTTGAATTTGCGTTATGAAAGCAAGTCAATTCAAGTATTTGGTGGTTTGATTGTCTTGCTAAATTTCATTTTGTACATAGTTATACAGATTAGAGGATTTGGGATTGTCATTTCGGAATTTTTGGAGATACCTTATACACTTGCTATTTTAATAGTGTATATTTTTGTTTTATACACTACCTTTGGAGGATTGTTTTCTATTGCGCGAAGCGACGGTTTCAATATGTTCATAGTCTGCATGGGAGTTTTGATTGCCGTTATAATGATACTCGAGCGCGTGGGTGGAATTGCGCTTTTGTTTGAAAAAGCAAGAATGATTGAAGGCTTCGCAATTGATGGATACTCCTATTACACGCCTAAAGGTTCGCTGCTCCATCCATTGGCAGGTGGGAATATGCCTCTTATAAGCTTGGTATCGGCTTTTTTCGGTTGGGGTTTGGGAATTTCCACAAATCCCCAGTATACGGCACGGATAATTGCGGCAAAGGATGATAAAACGGCGGTAAATATGATTAAGACCGCCATCGCTCTTCTGATCCTCATTTATGCAAGCATTATTGTTATTGGCTTGGGGAGCAGGGTCATAATGCCAATGGTAGAAGGTGTCGAATCTATTGATGCAATATTTCCATTCATTTTCAACTCGTTGCTGCCTTCGCAAATCAGCGGTCTTGTATTTTTGTCGATTATGGCGGCTGCAATATCCACCGCGAATTCGCAACTGCTTGTGGCGGCAAGCAGCTTTGTCTATGATGTTTTGGAGGTTTTATCAAAAAAAGAACATTCCGACGAGGTTTTGCTTACTATAAGCCGGGCTGTTGTTTTCGCGGCAGGAAGCATTTCTCTTGTATTGGCATTGTCTCCTCCCGAAAGTTTGCTTGTATATGGAGGATACATTTGGGGTATGTTCTCGGTTTCTTTTTTAATTCCCTTGTATGGAGGAGCGTTTTGGGCCAAGGCAACTAGAAAGGGCGCTATTTACAGCATGTTTGCGGGGCTTTCGGTTATGCTTGTATTGATTGTTTACAATTATGAATCACAAAGCATTTTCGATTTAAATCCTGCCATGCCGGGTGTTATTGTTTCAGCTTCTGTCTTCTATGCGGTAAGTAGATTGGAAGGGGCTGGAATATTATGAAGCTGAACATAGAGAATAAAATTCTGATTCCATTTGTAATACTCTTCTTTATTTCTATGACCGTATTATTGGCAACGTCCTTTAGGAATGACTATAATTTCATAATTGACAATCAGTTTAGATACATGGATGAAAGAATGAACGAACTGGAAAGAAGTTTTGACTACAGCATTGAAAGCAATAATTCTCCTATGTTGACAGAACAAGAAGTCGTAAAGGAAATGCAGGCTGTAGATGTCGGTGATTTGATTATTCTTAAAAACGGAAATGTCTTATTGAACAGTTCTGAGTTTTCTGTTGAATATAAAAAATGGGATTTGAAGGATGAGTCGACCTCTGAAATCCATTATGTAGACGATCAATACATCATGACCAACCGTTATTACGAGCCATTCGAATGGACACTTCTTTTACTTGAAGACAAAAAGCAATTGCTGTCTTTTTTTTATGAGTCATACAAATACAATTTTCTTACGGGCATTATTTTCTTGA
>CAZAFW010000061.1:0-8039 GCA_964484935.1 uncultured Peptostreptococcaceae bacterium | reverse complement strand
TGAAATCATGAAAAGAACAAAAAACTTGTTTGCCATATCTGTTTTATCCAAATTCTTCATATGTACCGACCTCTCACTGACATAAAATCTCATGATCCAGCGTTTCCAGAAACCTTATCCCATTCGCTCATCGATAGCTCAAGGGAATCAATCTATTGTATTGAGCTGTTGATATTCAATCCTTATTTTTACCCTTGAAAAACCTGACTTTGAGCTATTTTAAAGTCCTGAGTTTCAGGTTTTTTACCATAACAGACAAAGCCTCCCGGGATTGAGCCAGACCGTCGAAAAATCCGAACCAAAAGGGATATGTTGGCCTTCTTGACATACTACATACGGGTCAGCAGCCTCAGTGATAGGTCTCACGCTGTTTGTGATTTGTCTGTAACCGGTGTAAATACTCATTTCCTATCCCCCATTTTCACTTATGAAAGGCTCAATGTGGGTGCTAGATTTAGTAATATTCTTTCGAATCTTCATCTGGTTCTTGAGCTTCTTTACCGGCCATCAAGTCCTTAATCCATATTGGTACATTTTGAAGTGGCCTTCTCTCTTTAAGGTGCCTGATCACATCTTCAATATCTTCATCTCGCCAGAACCTATCTCGAATGTAGCATCTGCGGCAACAGTAATTACCACTCTTTGATTTGTTCCCATTCTCTTTTACATTCTGTAGAGCAATATGTCTTTGGACGCCCTTTCAGCTTCTTCTGATTAATCCGCTTTCCACAGTTTTTACAATGTTCTCTGATTACCTTTTCACGCTTTGGCTTACTATAATACTGTCCATACCCATCCAGCCCTCGACTCTTACAAAAATTCCTGACACTATCTCTGCTTAGGTCCATAGCAGTGGCTATGCTGCAATAGCCTATGCCTAACTTACTGAGTTCAATTCTTTCTTTTTTTCTCATTGGCCATTTGCATTACCTCCAATCCTTTGATTGGTATCTAGTAATGCGATAGAAATTTTGAGAAGTCAAGATATTACTAATTGAAAAAGCAACCATTATCTGAATATATCCCATTCTTATATTCTCTAAGAACAAAATCCGTTGCGAGACAAAAGATTACTTATCCTAGTTTTTTTCTAAGTCAGAGGATTTGGCATGAACTTGTACTTGTTTTTGTAAAATTGAAACGCTGATAAAACAATCAAAAGAACTATTCCTATTAAAGCAACTTTAGGTAATACGCTGTATTTTCCTTGAAAACCTTCTGATGCTAATAGAAAATTATAGATCCCCAAATATGCCCAGGCAATCGGAATCGGAAATATTGCATTTTTAGTTTTTAGTAGAACTATGAGTGTCAACCCAACTGCAACAATAAGAGTTGCACAAGCCCATATCTCGGCTGATATTCCTAGTCTACCCCATTCTATTTTAACAAGCCAAGCAGCTATATTTACAACCGTAGCTATGAAAAGCCATCCCGAATACAATCCAAAGGTGATTGGCAGAAGTAAACGGTTTTTCGTCTGAATTTTCCCTATATGTTCTACAATTAAAATCATGACAATTAGAAAAGCAAATATGAAAATTGTGGACAATCCAATTAAGTTATAAGAAAAACTAATAATCCACACAATATTTAGAGCACATGATAGCCAGAACAAAGAACTAATCTCATCAATTGCCCGCCCGTAATACGAGTCTTTATTCTTAATAATCATAACAATGATAGAAATAATTAAGAAGGTATATATGACGCTCCAAATACTAAAAGTTGAAGATGCTGGTGTGATTAGAGTTTGATACATATCGGAAATCTCTTTTTGGGAAAGACCATTGATAACCCCCATAGCACCCATGGCATTTACGATTAAGGTTAAAACCAATAAAATTGCATTGATCCATGATTTTGTTTTAAGCTTCATTCTCGACCCTCCATTTGATTTTTACTTTGTCATTTTATGAAAACTAACTATGGCAATATAAGTACAACAATCATTATCTTTTTACATCTTCAAAAAATTTCATGCTATTCTACACCTCATTGAGTAATATGTTGTTGTCCCCTTGCCAAAACCGCATTTTTTATTGCCCTTAGTTTTTTGTTTTATCAATCTATTTCAATTACACCCAATGAATAATCCCACCCATTCGGACATTTTTTTACGTTCAACCCTTCTTTCAGACCTTATGATTAATTTAAAACAACGTTGTTTATTATATGCTTCTAGTTTCCAATGTCAATGCAGACTATTATACATTTATCAAACTGAAAGGTTCATTCAATACATGCGCCTTCTTTTATAGGGTTAAAACAATCCGCTCCTATGCTCGAATAAAAAAGGCAGACCCGTCTTTCTTATTAAGTCAGTTCTGACTCATCTGATTTGCTGTGCATTCCATCCCATGCAATTAAGAACCTAAGCCATACACAGTGGTTTTCTAATTTCCAACCCAACTATTTTAAATCTCTATTTTTTGAAATAGAAAAATCTTATTGCTAAAATAAGCATAATTTAATATTAAGCTTATTTTTTCTTCTTAGAATAATATCTCTTTTTATTTTTGCCGCCATCGCTGCCTTTTGAATAACTTGCTGCTTTATCACTATTACGCTTAAATGCAGATTTTCTTGGTGCTAAAGCTCTTTTGACAGATGCCGGTCTTGAAGCAATTGGCATTTCTATTAGCGGGTAGGGATGGTCTTCAACTACAGGCACTTTTTTTGCTATCAAGTTTTGAATGTCTCGCAGCATAATCTTCTCTTCTTGATCGCAAAAGGAAATAGCTATTCCCCCAAGACCCGCTCTCCCGGTGCGACCTATTCTATGAACATAAGTTTCCGGAACTTCCGGCAAATTATAATTAAACACATGGGATAATTCGTTTATATCAATTCCTCGAGCTGCAATATCCGTCGCAACCAAAACCCTTGTTTTTTTGTCTTTAAAATTCTTTAAAGCCACTTGTCTTGCATTTTGCGATTTGTTGCCATGAATAGCTTGGGTTTCGACTCCAGCCTTCAATAAAACTTTTGCTATTTTATCCGCTCCATGCTTTGTTCTAGAAAATACCAATGCCGAAGCTATAGACTCTCTTTTCAACAAATGAATCAATAAGTCTGTTTTATTTTTTTTATTCACGTAATAAACCGATTGTTCTATGATATCAACCGGGGAAGATACTGGTGTTATCTCTATCTTAACCGGGTCCTTCAGCAGATTGTCTGCAAGTTTTGAAATTTCACTAGGCATAGTTGCGGAAAAAAACATAGTTTGTCTCTCAGCCGGAATATGTTTAATGATTTTTTTTACATCTTTAAACATTCCCATATCCAGCATACGGTCTGCCTCATCAAGTACAAAGTTTTCAATGCTATTCAAGTTGACAAACTTTTGATTTATCAGGTCAAGCAGTCTACCCGGAGTTGCAACTAATATATCTATTCCAATACCCAGATATTTAGTTTGGGGATTTTGTGATACCCCTCCATAAATAACCAGCGTTTTAAGTCCTAGATTCCGACCATAAATTTTAAAGCTATCATTGATTTGAATTGCAAGTTCTCTCGTAGGAGCTAATATCAATGCCCTTATTTTTCTTTTTCCTTTCATCTTTTGGGGTTTAGCTAAAAGCCCTTGCAGAATTGGTATTGCAAATGCCGCCGTCTTTCCGGTACCAGTTTGCGCACATCCCAATAAATCCTTTCCTTTGAGCAGTTGCGGTATAGCCATTTCCTGTATAGGTGTCGCTTTAGTGTACCCAATATTTTTTAAAGACTTTTGAATCGGTTCAATTACATTTAAATTTTCAAATAACAATTGTATTTCTCCTTTTGGTTCTTATTTTGATTATTTTTGACAGTCACATTTGACTGAGATTATCTTCTTTTTCTTGGTCAAAATTAAAATCTCTCGCTTTTCAAGAGATTTTTTTCGTAGTTTTGTAATTTCATCCACAAATGATGATTTAATTGCTTATATTATCATTTTTGTTCATTGCTGTCCAGTCATTGGCAAATTATATTATAATCTCAGCCTATATTCTTGCACAAGATATATGTGAATATCAAACATCAGACTCAAACATATAGTGATTCCATACTTATATCGGACAAGGCGCCTGTCCCCTTCTTGTCCGATTCTAATTTAAGTCATTGCGCAGCAAATGGCGGTTTGACGAAATTGCTTAGGGGTAATGGTATATATAGGCATATATATAAAACGAGGAGGCTTTGAGATGAAGAGAAAAGTATACAGCGCTGAAGGGGCCGTAGCGGCAGGACCCTATTCCCACGGTGTGGTAGGAGAAGATTTTCTGTTTCTTTCCGGACAGACGTCCTTGGATGTGGCTACGGGAAAACTTGCAGAAGGCGGAATTGCCGAACAAACCAGAAAATGCTTTGAAAATCTTTTCGCTGTGCTGTCGGTTGCAGGGCTTAAACCATCGAACGTGGTGAAGGTGCAGGTTTTTCTGACAGATATTGTGAACCTTGCATAAAAGTTACACTAAAGGATTTTTACTACTATGAGACCGTAACTTAGACCTCCAAAAATGTCATCAGTTCCTGCATGCTTTTTCCGCTCTTGCGAAAAGCATCCATCACCTGTTTTGATTCGTATTCTTGTTTTTGCTTTCGAAGTTCCAGTAGCTTATCAGATAAAGCCTCCTGCTTTTTTTGAAGCTTTACTAGGTCATCACTTATCTTTGTGATTTCTGTTTCAATTGAAGATATCGATTTCGTCCGTGCCATTGTCGTTTGCCTCCTCACCCATGGTATCTATTGTTGTCATCAGCGACTGGCTGCTTGTCAATAGATTGTCGATTTTGCATGCGATGTCACGAATGCTATTCTCGTCCATTCCAAAGGAACTGAGAATAATCTTCTGACGCTTTGTCACTGCATGATCAAGTCGATAATGGCCATTGCTTCGTCTAACCATTTCGATTTTTTCCAGTTCACGCAGGGCCGCAGGCACTGTCATGTAATTCGGTTTTGTCTCCAAACGAAGCATTGTTTCTTTTAGTAAGTTGTAGATTCTGTTCCTGACAATCAATGCAATGAATTCGATAAATAGCTTTGTTGACAACGATTCGGAGGACTGTACCCTGTTGCTTTTAGAACCAATAAAGGATTTATCTGCACTGAATAATTTTTCAGAGATGTCCCGTCCTTTGTAATGGATAAGCGCCTGGGTAGCAGTCATTTCAGTCGAAGTGATAATGCAAAAATACCCGCATTGCTCCAGTTTTTTCTGAACAATAGCCTTTTTTTCTGAATATGAAACCAACACATGCTTCTTGTTATAGCTAAGGTCAAAATATTCGTGATACATATTTCCAAGTGTAATATCTTTCCCGATATGCTTCTCAAGATATTTTCCAAGCCTTTCGATCAGACGCTCCAGCTGTGCCCTCTCAGCAGCTTGCTTTGAGGCGCTAAAGTATAGATGGAAATATCGATGGGTCTCATCATCTTCGTACAGTTTAGCCAAAATGGTTTTCCCGTATACCCTGTAGGAATGAATAGCACAGTCACGATCTGTCTCAAACGTGTGACGATTCGCAGTAATGAGTTCTGATACGAGGCGTTTACGACCTTTGACCATAATGATAAATGCGTAGCCATTTTTCTCCATGTACCTTATGTTATCTTTGCTAAAGTAACCTCTGTCAAGGATAAAACCGACTGATTTATAGTTGTACTCTTTCACCTTGTCTACCATATATTCGAACTGCGAAACATCTGTAATCGAACCTGGATATGCCTCGTAAAAGAGAGGAACGCGGTTGGTTTTATCAAAAGCTAGCGCCAGGTTAAAAACCGGCAACCCTTTTTCATCCTTTGCCTTGCCATATTCAATGATATCAATATCACCAGCTTGGCAGTTCTTGTTCGTTGAATCATATGAGATGTAAATATGTTGTCTATGATCACGCCTTTTGTTCCAGTCATTCAGGAATCCGATGATTTGCTCCTGGGTGACCGACTGTAGTAAACGACAAACTTTCGAGTCGCTATAGATCCTCATACCTTCAGAAAACAGGGGATGCCCAAATGCAAAATCAGGATAATACTGACCGGCATTTTCTTCATCAACAATCAAATATGCCATGAGATCAATCAGCAAGCCCCAGTCCTTTGGGAACCATGTGCTTAGAAGACTTTGCAACTTGTATTCCTGTAGAACCTTTTGAATCACCGCATACGAACCAATCTTCAAAGCACAGCTTCGAAAAGCTTCCGGCAATTCTTCAGGAAGAGTAACTTCCGGAAAATAATCCTGAAACTTCTCGTTGGGATACATGACATCATGATTGTTTTCATGAATCTTTCCGACAATCGTACGTTGAGGTATGGCATACTTTTTTTCGGGATTATACTTTTGGCCGTATTGAAAAAGAACATAGGTAGCATTTCCCTTTTTCTTGGTGATTATTTTCCCTCTAATTCGTGGAATTTCGACCGTGTAATCGTAGTACATGAGCACTTCTCCTTTAGTGTAACCGTTACACTAAAATCATACTACGTTTTTCATCTTTTTTCAAGGGGAAATGCTTGATTTCACAAGGGTTACGAGATTTTTTATACGCATCATTGTGGTTTAGTGTAACTTTTATGCAAAGTTCACATACGAAGAAACCCTCAAGAAGATTATATTGATTCTACAATCATTAATCCTATTAAAGAAACATTATATATTACTTTGTGAATATATTCTCGGAAATTCAACTTACCAAATTTTCCTTTTTTCTTTTATCAAAAGGTTTTACCACAAATAAAAAAGCACCCCGAACTCCTTAGGGAATCGAGGTTTCCAAGGTCTAAATATTCTATTTTCTCTCCAGCAGAATAACCGTCTCCAAATGAAGTTAATTCCGCAACATATTAAATGCATACAAACTGTGTCTTCTCCTTTTTTCTTTTTAAACCCATACCTTTTCGCAAATTTCCATTTCTGCAAAAATCCTTACTCCCTAAATCAACCGCCCCCAAAACCTATAAAATGTACCCCATGTCAAGGATAATCTAAACTTTACAACCGCAAAACTTATGGCTACCAAAATGACAGTCAGGGAAACCTTAAAATCGATAAAGTCCAAGCAAAAATGCAAAACTTATTTTCAGCTTATATCTCTCTGGCTTGAGTATTCTAAAAATTATTCGAGAATTAAAAAAGCGTGACATAAAATCACCCACCGGCAAAGACACATGGTACAAACGTACCATCGATACAATGCTAATCAACGAAAAGTATACTGACCATGTTGTGTTACTAAAGAATAACGAGGGTACTCCCAGTTATGAATTCAAAGATCACCACGAACCAATTATTTCTGAGGAGATCTTTCAAACGGTTCAGTTTGAAAAATCCAAAAGAAGTAATGTTGAAACCGGCAAGCGCAAGTCCAAAAAATACAGTTCTAATCGTGCCAATCAAGAATAGTGTAGATTTGTTCCATTCTTGATAATTTAATGATATTTTCATCATTTAGCCTATCCAACTCCAATAATTTTTGAACCATATCAAACATTTCCTTTGTTATGATTTCTTTACCAACCACGGCCGGACTCTCCAAAATATGAATCACATCTATTTGGGGAACCTTGTATTCCTGGAATGGCTTTCCACCCTTAGTGCCAACACCGCATTCTTGAAATTTTTTATTGATTTCATTGGGCGTCATTACCATGAAGTACATTTCAAAAATATCCTCAATATCTTGTCTTTCTAACATATAGACATACCTCCTTGTTTTGGTATGTCTATATAGCCATAGTTTCTTCTATATATCAAGTAATAGCCTACTTAAATTTTATATAAATAATAATTGGGCTATTTTATAACACTCCTAACAACTCAAATTATACATAACATTTCTGTCTACTCAACCTACCCAAAAAGTAATTCTATCAACTCAACTATGCGACTTTTTTACAGTGGATATATTCCCACAAAGCACCGATTTAACAAGGGGTTCTGCCATCCTGCAAATCAGCAGAATACGCAAAACCCCTTATTCTCTATACTTTCAAGCTTTCTATTTCTCCACCCTTGACATCAATATTACCGTCTCCACATG
>CAZAFW010000060.1:0-8470 GCA_964484935.1 uncultured Peptostreptococcaceae bacterium | reverse complement strand
CCTTCATAGATTCCCTTTTCGACATCCCTCTTGAACAATTCAAAAACTTTTTCAGAGTTGAATTCTCTAATTATTTTTTCCCTCGAGTCCTTCCTCTCTCCATGATTTGGAAGAAGAGAACTGTATTTTATCTGCTCCAGCCTGCTTTCCTTGCCTATGGATGCTATTTCTTTTTTCTGTTCTAAAATCTTGCAATCCTTGACCAGTACATGGTTCACGTAAGCCTTCTTTATTTCGCCGCCCTTGTCCGGGAGACCTCTCAATATTTCAATTATGGGCCCGTTGTCAATCACCCTGTCTATGTTGGCATAGTCGTGGTCGAACTTGGGAACTTCAACATTAGTCCAAACTTCACGCAATTTCTCAAAGTTGCCTGTGAGCATGAAGTAAAGGTTTATGGCCCCTATAGAGGTGCCGGATGCAATTTGAAACCTTACGCCCCTTTTATGCAAGCCGTAAAGCGCTCCTGCCTGGAATGCCCCTTTAGCTCCGCCTCCTTGAAGAAAAACCCCTTTCATTCTTTCACCCTTTTCCTTTGTTGTTCTAAATCTTTTTTCTCTCCTTATAATGTACCATAATTGCAATCCGCATTGAAGGTAAAAAAGACCCTCCAAAACAGGAACCCGTATTTGTTTATGAAATCCAACCTTGACTCTTCTACTTTTCGATGTTACCATGTGTAATGAAGTTCAATTTCATATGGATGTGAACTAAATATTGTAATTAGGAATTTAGCGAGGAGAGTCATGCTGCAATACAGTGTGCAGGATTTTTACGAACTAAAATCAAGGCTCTGAAATCAATATTGAAAAACACGTGTAGAACTGGGGTTTACCTGAGATCATTTAGAAAATAAAGGTCTTGGGTTAGGCTATACTGACAATGGTTTAATGTGAGCCAAAAAGGCGAAACTTAAGCACTCTAACTCTGCGTATTAATTATTAATACACAGAGCTGGAGTGCTTTTTATGTTTTATCAAAAAAACTTTATATTTACCCAGGAGGATCGATTCGATGAACAAAATTGAAGTCCAGGATTTAACCCATATCTTTGGGCCCCATCCGAAAAGAGGCCTGAAAATGATTAAAGCCGGGCAAAGCAAGGACGATGTACTTAAGAAAACTGGCTTGACCGTCGGAATAAACAATGTCAACTTCACTATCAGATCCAATGAAATTTTTGTCATAATGGGACTTTCAGGCAGTGGAAAATCAACTTTGCTAAGATGTTTGAACAGGCTCATAGACCCGATTGAAGGCCGCGTCATTGTAAACGGCACCGATATCAAGTCTCTTGACAAAAAAGCCCTTCGTGAAATTAGAAAAAAAGAGTTTGGCATGGTTTTTCAAAACTTCGGTTTGCTGCCCTATAAAACAGTCTTGGAAAATACAACTTTGGGTTTGGACGTACAGACACTTTCTGACGAAGAAAAATTGGAACGAGCTGAAAAATCTTTAGAAAAAGTAGGCCTAAGCGGTTGGGAGGACAAGTATCCCGATGAGCTCAGCGGTGGAATGAAACAGCGTGTCGGATTGGCTCGCGCATTATCTGTGGACCCTTCAATTCTTTTGATGGATGAGCCTTTCAGCGCCCTTGATCCGCTTATAAAGCAGGAAATGCAGGAATTGCTTTTGGATCTTTACGATGAAATGAACAAAACCGTTGTTTTTATAACACACGATTTGGACGAAGCTTTAAAGCTGGGCGACCGAATCGCAATCATGAAAGACGGGGAAATCGTTCAACTGGGAACCCCCGAAGATATTCTTACAAATTCAAAAACGCCTTATGTAGAAGACTTTGTCAAAAATGTCAACCGGTCTGTCGTATTGACTGCCAGCAACATCATGATAAAGCCCTCGGTTCTTCTTTACGAGAACGACGGGCTGAACGTCGCTCGATATAAAATGAGTCAAAACAATTTTACAAGCATTTTTGTCGTCGATGACAAACGCCGTTACAAGGGGCTTGTTCTGTTCGAAGATGTTTATCAAGCCATTAAAAACGGCGAAAATGACATTTCATCTCTCGTCAGGCAAACAAAAATTGTTTGCCCTGATGACACAATCAACGATATAGCTTCTGATCTTGCACAGTCCGACGTGCCTTTCCCAGTGATTGACGGCGGCAATTATCTGTTGGGAATACTGGTCAAGGGAACCATACTGGAAAACATATAAAGGAGATTTGTAAGATGGACATCAAGATAGGTTATTACGTGGAATTATTCATTCAGTTTTTATTGGATCATTTCAAGCCGTTTTTTTCAAGCATTTCAAATGTCATTGAAGGCTTCATGACTGGGACAGAAAGTGCCTTGCTTTTATTGCCCCCACTCATTTTTATCATTTCGATGGCGCTTTTGGCATGGTTTTTCACAAATCGCAAGATTGCATTGTTTACTTTATTCGGTTTGCTTCTGGTTTTCGGGATGGGCCTATGGATTTCATTCATAAAAACCTTCGTTCTTGTTCTTGTTGCCGGCTTCTTTTCATTGTGTCTGGGAATCCCAATCGGCATACTGTGCAGCAAATCGAAAAACACAGACAGGATACTTACCCCGACACTCGATTTTATGCAAACAATGCCTCCGTTCGTTTACCTGATACCCGCAGTAATGTTCTTCGGCATCGGGCAGGTTCCCGCTGTTATTTCAACGGTCATTTTCGCTATGCCGCCGGCCATCCGTTTGACAAAGCTTGGTTTGAATCAAGTCCCCGGGGAGCTCATCGAGGTGGGACATTCATTCGGTTTTACTCCTTTTGAACTATTGCTTAAAATTCAATTGCCGATGGCAACCCCTTCGATCATGGCCGGAGTAAACCAATCAATTATGCTTTCTCTGTCCATGGTTGTTATTGCATCTATGATTGGGGCTTCTGGATTGGGCAGCAATGTACTCAACGGCATTCAAAAAATGGAAATCGGCGTTGGTTTCGAAGCCGGTTTGAGCGTTGTAATTCTTGCCATAATACTGGACCGTATAACAGGAAATATGCGGTTCGGTCAAAAAAAACATTCTAAATAGGAGGAATTCATTATCAAAACTATCAGAAATATATCTTTAATCATTTTTTCATCAATGCTTTTGCTGAGCACCACAGCATGCTCTCTTATGGAGAGTCCCGTTTCTCAAACAAATGAAAACGCAAAAGCCACTGTAACCATCGGATATGTCCAATGGGCTTCTGCTGAAGCATCTACCCACATTGTAAAGAAAGTTCTTGAAGACATGGACTACCAAGTCAACACTCCCGTTCTTCAAACAGGCGCCATGTATCAATCCGCATCAACCGGTGAGATTGATGCTTTTGTCTGCTCATGGCTTCCGGATACCGATCGTAATTACTGGGAAAAGTATGGCGATAGTCTTGTTGAACTCAACAACAACTATACTTCCGCCCAAATTGGAATTGTAGTGCCTGAGTATGTGGACATAGACAGCTTGGCCGAAATGAAGGACCATAAAGAAGAGTTCGAAGGACAAATTGTTGGAATAGACCCGGGCGCCGCGGAAATGATTGTTGTCGAAGAAGATGTTATGCCCAATTACGGATTGAATGATTGGGCCCTCACCGAAAGCAGCGGTCCCGCCATGACAGCAGAACTCGGCCGTTTAATCGACGAAGGTAAATGGGTTGCTGTCACCGGTTGGAAACCGCACTGGAAATGGTCGAAATGGGATTTGAAATTCCTTGAAGATCCGGATCTTACCATGGGCGACGGAGAATATATTAAAACGATGGGACGCCCCAATATAAAAGATGAACTTCCGGAAGTCGCTGCGTTTTTACAAAATTACACCATAAACACAGAGCACTTGGGTGCGGTTATGCTTGCAATCAAAAATGGAGCTTCTCCCGATGACGCTGCCGCGGAATTTGTAGATAACAATCCAGAATTGATAGAAAGCTGGACATCGAATATTGCCGATTGATCATACTATTAGAAAAGACTGGGAAAATTATCCCAGTCTTTTTTTAGTTCTCTTTATCTTTGTGCTTTTGCATTTGTCTTTTGCTTTTTAGCCTTTTCTGCAAGCTGTCCTTGTTTTTACTCTATTCCTTTCCAACTGACCAACATTCTTTTGTACTCAATCTTTTTCTTTCCCACTTTCCACTGTCTTTTACTCTTTCCACATTCCACTGTACTTTATGCTTTTGTTCTTAATCATTTTTCTTTTGTTTTTATGCCTTTCCTTTCCACTTTCCACTTTCCACTTTTTTTCCCAACTGACCAACTTACCACCGCATTTATCTTTGTCCTTGTCTTTAATCTTTTACTGCCCGCTGCAAACTGCCCGCTATCTTTATCTTTTGCTTATTCTTTGCTCTTAATTTTTTCCTGACATCTGATATCTGATATCTGTTCTTGGCTTTTCCTGACATCCGACAACTGACATCTGTTCTTCCATCTTTTACTGCAAGCTGCACGCTATCATTTGAGCCTGTGTACGAAAAGGCCGCTTCTGAGCTTTGGCTCGAACCACGTCGATTTTGGAGGCATTACCATTCCGGCATCGGCAATTGAAAGTAGGTCGTCCATGGTAGTCGGATACATTGAAAAGGCGATTGCCATGTCTGTCTCAGCCCGGCGCTCAAGCTCCCTTAAGCCTCTTATGCCTCCAACGAACCCTATCCTTTGGTCTGTCCTCGGATTTCCTATTCCAAGAACCGGTTCAAGAAGATTTTTCTGGAGAATTGAAACGTCCAAGCGCTCGACTGGATCCGAGTCGTCCCATGTCCCCTGTTTTGCCCTCAATTTGTACCATGAGCCGCCTATAAACATTCCAAATGTCCTCTTTTCCATTGGCCTGTATGGCTCGCCCTTGCCCCATGGCTCAATTTCGAATTTTTCTCCTGCCTTTTCCATGAATTCTTCCATTTGCAGGCCGTTTAAGTCTTTCACAACCCGATTGTAGTCCATTATGAAGAGGTCCTCGTCAGGGAAGATCACAGACAGGAAAAAGTTGAATTCCTCCTCGCCGGTGTAGTTCGGATTTGCCTCTCTCCTTTTTATCCCCACCTTGGCGCTTGAAGCGGTCCGATGGTGGCCGTCTGCAATATAGAGGTATTCCACGCCCTTGAAAGTTTCTGTTATTTGAGATATTGCAGATTCACTGTCGATGACCCACACAATATGCGTTATGCCGTCTTCTGTGGTGAAATTGTATTCGGGCATGTGGAATTTTATCCAGTCGTTTATTATTCTGCTCAAGCCGTCGTTTTTTCTGTAGCTTAGGAAGATGGGCGCTGTATTGGCATCTGTCCTGTCGAAATTGTTTATTCTGTCAAGTTCCTTTTCAGGCCTTGTGAATTCATGCCTCTTTATTATTCCGCTCTCGTATTCGTCTATGGATGTGCATCCCACGATGCCTGTCTGCACTCTTCCGTTCATGATTTGCCTGTATATGTAGAGCCTCGGCTCCTGGTCCTGCACTATTGTCTTTTCATCGATGAACTTGTCAAGGTTTTCCCTCGCCTTGTCGTAAACGCTGTCATGATGGATATCTACCGAATCCGCCATGTCTATCTCTGAACGAACGATGTGAAGGAATGATTTGGGATTTCCCTCGGCCATTTTTTTTGCTTCTTCCCTATTCATGACATCGTAAGGCAAAGACGCGACTTCGCTTGCCAGTTCCTTCTTGGGCCTTATTCCCATAAAGGGTCTTACTGTTGCCATAACTACCTCCTTGTTTGCTATTTCTAAAAGAATCCTTTTCTCTTTCTCGCATTATTTCAATTTTTATTTGACTTTAGTATAGCCGGCTCCTTAAGTTGAAAAACTTGTCGAGTTCCAAAACCACTTCTTCCCCGACGCGCCTTTGGGCCTCCCACGTGTAAGCTCCTATATGCGGAGTGCAGGATACTTTTGGATGGCTTGCCAGTTTTATGTTGTAGCCGGGCTCGTTTTCATAGACATCAAGGGCGGCTCCCGAAATCCTGCCTGAGTCGAGTGCATAAAGAAGCTCTTTTTCGTCCACTAGCCCTCCGCGGGATGTATTGACAAGAAACGCGCCTTCCTTGATTTTTTCGAATTCGGCGCCTGCAATCAATGGTCCGTTTTTTTTGTCGAAAGGTATGTGTATGGAAATAAAATCGCTCTGCCTGAGCAAGTCATCCATTTCCCGGTACATGCAGCCCTTTGCATCTTCAAGCGGTCCTCTTCTGTTTGTGTACAGCACTTTCATGCCCAGCGCTTTCGCCTTTTTCGCCAATTCCCTTGATATTCGCCCGAAGCCTATCAGGCCCAATGTTTTTCCGTAAAGCTCAACACCCTTGTATTTCTTCTTGTTCCACTCTCCGCCTCTCATGGTCACGTTGGAAATCCCTATGTTCCTGGCAAGGGAGAACATGTGTCCAAGCGCAAGCTCGGCAACCGATCGGCTGCTGGCCCGAGGAGTGTTTCGGACCTCTATGCCTTTTGCTTCGGCATAATCCACATCTATGCTGTCAAGACCGACTCCGCCTCTTACAACAAGTTTCAGCCGCCCTCCTTCGATTGCACTGTCTATTATTTCCTTGCTTAACTTCGTGGCGCTTCTGACAAGTATTGCATCGACCGTCTTGACCGCTTCTTTCAATTCTCTTTTTTCATAATGCTCGTTTATAACATCGCAGCCCAGCGACTTTATTTCTTCAAGCGCCGACTGGTCCATCCCGTCTGTCACAAGTATTCTCACCATGGCCGCGTCACCTACAATCCGAGAATATCTTCTATATTCTCAAGCAGCGCCGAAAGGTCTTCCATTGGCGTATCGGCCATATGGGCTATTCTGAAAGTCTTTTCCTTGAGGTCTCCATAACCGTTTGATATCATAAAGCCCCTTTTCCCTAGTTCTTTATTCAAATCCGCAACCGAAATGCCCCTTGTATTCTTTACCGTGGTCAATGAATTGGAAGCATGTTTCTCGTCTGCAAAAAGTTCAAAATGATTTTTGGCCCAGTTTCTAACAAGCTCTGCCATTTTAAGATGTCTTTCAAACCTGCTTTCAAGTCCCTCTTCCATTATTCTGCCCAGCTGGTAGTCCAATGCGAACATGTGCGAAATTGATGGTGTGGAAGGATATTGATGGTCTTTTTTCTTTATCGTATTGTAAAGCTTCAAAAGATCAAAATAGAAGCCTCTGTTTTCAACTTCTCTTGCGGCGTTTAAAGCCTTTTCCGAAATCGAGCAAATGGCCATTCCCGCAGGAAGCCCCAGACACTTTTGGGTTGATGCTATGCATATGTCCACGCCCCACTTGTCCACTTCTATCTTGGCTCCGCCAAGCGAGCTTACAGTATCCATGCAAAATACCACGTCGGGATAGTTTTTTATCACCGCAGAAATCTCTTCCAAAGGATTCATTATCCCGGTTGATGTTTCGTTGTGGGTTATTGTGACCAAGTCGTACAATCCTGTGGACAGGGCCTCATCCACCATTTCGGGTGTGGTCTGCTTTCCCCATTCGGATTCAAACAGGTCCGCATCGACACCATTTGCAAGGGCTATTTCATGCCATCTCTTTCCAAATGCCCCCACCGAAAAAATGGCAGCCTTGTTTCTTGTGCACGACCTGACCGCTCCCTCCATCAGCCCTGTTCCGGAGCTGGTGGACAGAATAATCTGATTTTTTGTATACATGAGTTTCATCAATTTTTCGGAAATGTTTCGCTGCAACTCAGACGCCTCTTTGGTTCTGTGTCCTATCATCGGAGTCGCCATTTTTTCCAGAACATCCTCTCTGACATCTACCGGTCCCGGGATGAACAATTTTTTATGCATGCGTTTTCCTCCTCTTGTGTTTGGGATTAAAATTAATCGAAAAGCCCCTGCACTAAAATTCTATAATAAACGCTCATTCAATACAATATAAAGAAGCGTTTTTGTTTCTGTGCCAAAGACATTTTTTGATTTGCTTATTTGCGCCAAGAGGTGGGAATACTTTGGCTTTGGCCCTTGATGACGGTTGTTTAAAGGACCTCCGCCCTCTTTGCAGCTTGGGGCGAAGGTCGCTTTATTGCATTAGTACACTACTTTGGCAGCACGGTTGTATGCAAACGACGTACAGTATTAAAGTCCAACCGATTCCGCCCACATGACTTCTTCCTTCTTTGTTATCTCTTCAAGCACCGGGACGGAAACGGGTCCGTCGACGTTTAGCACCATCAGGGCCTTCTCCCCCGGACTGTTCCTCCCAACCTGCATGGTAGCTATATTGACCCCGTATTTCCCGAGGATGGTTCCTATTCTTCCTATCACGCCTGGAACGTCCATGTTTTGAATAAACATCATGTACTCTGTGGGATTGACGTCCACCTCGTATCCGAGGATGTAGACTATTCTGCCTTCTTTTTTTGCCGACAGGTTTCCGGCAATCTCGAAGGTGTCGTTTCCGTTTTTGA
The DNA here is from genome assembly GCA_964484935.1 of uncultured Peptostreptococcaceae bacterium. Taxonomy (GTDB): domain Bacteria; phylum Bacillota; class Clostridia; order Peptostreptococcales; family BM714; genus BM714. Next base: position 79 of record CAZAFW010000060.1, on the reverse strand, counting down.
CTTTAACGCTCATCAATTCCCTGTATTGGTGCTTTTCTACGGAATCCTTCTTCTGCCTGACATGGATTCCCCTCTCCTC
>CAZAFW010000059.1:0-8547 GCA_964484935.1 uncultured Peptostreptococcaceae bacterium | reverse complement strand
GCGCCACTATGAGTCCCAGAACCACAAAAGTGTTGAATGTCAGATTGAAAAGGTTCAAAATCCCCAAAGTTCCAAGCAAGCTTAAAGGAATGCTTATGGATACGATAAGCGATTCCCTGAGCCCTATGAAAAGGAAAAGCACAACTATTACAACCAGAAGACCCGACCATGCGCTGCTTTCTATCTTGCCCAGGTCATTGTCCACGTTGACCGCCAAGTCATTGGAAACATTGACCGTAACATCGTCTGTGTACAATGTGCCTTTAGATTCCTTCAGCAATTCCTTTACGGCCAGGCTTGTGCCTATAACATCGCTGTTGACTTCCCGGTTGACTGTAAGGAACAAGGACGGCAAGGCCTCCTCGTTCAAGCCTCTGATGAATGTCCTGTTGTAGCTGTCTACAGGAGCCAGCCCTTCAACTACCCGTGCCACGTCCTTTATATATACGCCCTCTTTTATGAAGGTGTTCTCGATGTCCGAAAGGCTGGTGTAGGACTCGTCCACCCTAAGATTGTATCTCACTCCGTTCAGCGGCAGTTCACCGAGCGGAGCATCGAAGTTGTTGACTTGTATTGCCTCCCTTATTTGATTGTAGTCGATACCGTACTTCATCATCTTCAGTTCATCCAAAACGACTTCTATTTCCCGGGAAACTTCCCCATTTATCGTAACGTTGTCAATCCCCTTGACGCCTTCAATTTCGTCCTTGATGTCGTTTGCTATGTTTGTCAGCTGGGGCAGGTCATAGTCTCCCGCTACGCTTATGTTCATAAGCGGAAGAAAATCCGCTGTGGAAAGTACGAATGATTCCGGATTTCCGACCCCATCGGTAAAACTGATCTCCCTAAGCGCATTGTCCAATTCGATTTTCTTGCGGTCTATGTCCACAGAATCGAGGAATGTTGCATTCACAACAGATATGCCAAAGCCGGTTTCGGAATTAAGAGTATCTATATCCTCAAGGTCCTTTACCTTGTTTTCAATCTTCTTGGTCACCAATGACTCTACATCCTCGGGGCTTGCACCGGGAAATGTGGTCTGAATTATTATTTCGGGAAATTCAAATTCTGGCAGCGATTCCTTTGGCAAGTTGGCGAATCCAAGCAGGCCTACGCTTAAAATCAGCAGAATGACCAAAATGGACAGCTGAAACCGGTTGATGAAAAGCCTGGCGATTTTACCGAATATATTGATTTTGATGGATTTTTCCTCATTATTCATGACTTTTCCCCTGTTTGCATTTTGTGTTTTCATGTATTTCCAACGAGTGATATATGTGTAATAATTACCCTAATATTTTGTGCGGACTCACAATAAATTAATTCTAAATAAATGTTTCTCTTCCATTTTGCAAAAAACAATCGGCTTGCCTTATTCAGCAAGCCGATTGTTTTAGTAGTGTCTTGTCGCAAAATTGATTGTTGCAACAATGAGCATATCCATCAGGATCGGCAAGCCCAGTGCCTGCCGTCAAAATCATATTTAAAGCCAACCCTGCCCAATAAGACATCCCGCCTTCCTATTCCACGCCTTGCGTCATTTTCATGGCAGTAAGACCCGATTTCATTACCAGCCTTCGAATCGACTTGTTGTACATTGCAGGCGACTTGATATGCTTTCCGACAATGTTCGCTGCTATCTTGCGGCATCTTCTTTTGTATCTTTTCTCCACATGGCCGAAGCCCCTCTGCAGTTCTTCCGCCAGATAAAGAGATGTCTTGAGGGCGTAGCTGAATCCCTCGGCCGATGTGGGACTCGTTGCCCCTGCAGCCTCTCCTATAAGGCACACCTTGTCGCCGGACCATCTGAGTCCTCTTATGTCCATGGTTCTTTCTATGAAGGCACCTTCAGTTTTCAAATGACCATCGAGCGCAATCCCCAAATATTCCGATGTCTTGGACCTCAACAATTCAAAGCTATGTGGCAAATCCTCGCCCAAAGGCACCGCCGTACCCAAAATCATCGCATTGTTCTTTTGTATTGTCCAGGAATAGTAATCCGTCACCTCCGAATCGAAGATACCCGTATAGTAGGGCATTTCCCTTGATACCGGATACCATTTTTGAAGACTTACGTATTTTCTCGGTTTGATTTTTTCGCTGAACAATTGCTTCCTCAGAACCGAATTCGCTCCATCGGCAACGACAAGGAATCGGCTCTCCATAATTTTCTCTCCCCCGTCGCGGCATGTGATTTTCCACCCCGAACCGCTCCTTTGGGCTTTCTTTACGCTTGTCCCGCAAAACTTGTCAACCTGATTCGGAACCAAGCCGAAAAGGTATCGGTCAAATTTTTCACGGTTCATGTTGTAATAGTAACGCTGATAATGCCTGTCAAGTCCATTGTCGAAATCTATGGTCCTTACACTGAAAAGCTGCGGGTCCTCCAGCACACTTACCGGTATGGTAATTCCAAGCCTGGCAAGCATATGCTGCGCGTCGGGAGACAAGAGCCCGCCGCAGGCCTTGACAAGTTTGTCGTCCTCCATTAAGTCCAATCTCCGCTTGTCGACCAGTCCTATTTTCAAGTCGGTGGATATTGAAAGCATGCGAGCCAAATTGCTTCCCGCCGGTCCGGCCCCTGCTATTAATATGTCATACATAGGCTTCTCCCCGTTCGTATTTATATTTGCTTGCAAATATAATCATTAATTCTATCAGACAAATCCAATTTGAACAATCCTGTCCCATTAAAGCCGGCTTGCCGATCAATATGCAAACCAATCGTACCTGCTTCTCGCCATTTCCATATATTCTTCCGCATCAACTATATTCTCCGCATAAAGCCTGTGCCAAGCCTCCGGAACGGGCATTTCACAGTACAGCTTTTCCCTTTGAGCTTCCAGCATATGCCTTGGAAACTTCATGTAATCGGCCGCGCATATTACGTTTCCTCCCGCTTCTTTTGACAGCGCCGAAAGCCAGTCGAGCCCCTCCATGCAGCGAAGCAAATGATGGTCAATTACAAGCGTTTCCACGCCATCGGCCAACCTGATTGCATTATTCCAAGCTTTTTCCATTTTATCTTCCGTAAAGCCCTGAATGTAAATGGGAGGACCGCTTGCAAGTACTATGTCCGGCGCTTGTTCCAGAATTTGGCCTATAGTCTTTTCACTTAAAAACTGTATGTCTGAGGCATGGATAAAAGCAGTGTCTCCATCTGAAATCTTTGTCATCGTCACCCTTCCAAGGTGTGAATTCTCCTCTCCATGCGGTACCGGACCGGAAAAAAGCAGAGATTCGTCCACCCGCCCTTGAGCTTGGTGAATGCTTCTGCCAAGCCCGAAGATTACAGCCTCTTCCCTTTGCTTGATTTTGCCGTTTGCAGCATTGCATTTGTTTGACCAAATTTTGCATTTTTCCGGCAATTTTTTCACTTGGCTTATTGAAAGCTGGTAAGGATTTGCATCCAAAAGGGGTATGTGGTCTCCATGAAAATGGCTTATTACTATGTCTGTTGCATCTTCCAATTCTTCGATTATACTGTCGCGTATGATTCTCCCGACTCCGATTTGGACAGGGTGGGGCATGAGGCCTTTTCTTGTGTATCCAAGCGCTATGCCGGGATCTATGAATATTTTTCTGTTTCCGCTTTTGACAAGGCAGCTAAGACCCCTGACTCCCAGCGATTCTGTCCCAAGAATTTTTATCTCCACAGCAATTGCCCCCTACAAATAATTGATTCTATCTTTAATTTCATTCATAAATTTATTTCAAAATGTATCTTTCAATTAAATTCTATCACCAATCAAAACCTTTACAACAAGATTAAAGCAATCCATCCAAGAAAGTTTTCATTTGATGCTCTTCTCTCTTCCTTTGCTTATTTATCGTTTATCATTAATAATTTTATGTTTTTCATTATTTTTTCGTTGACTCTCCGTATTTTTAACTATATACTGTGATTTATAAGGATGTTTCTATTGAGAATTCAAATGGAGGTTAAGACCATGAAATCAAAAACAAGTTACAAAAATATAAGCAACCTGCATTCATTAATAAGGTTTTTCTACTATGCAAGCATAGTCTTCACCGCTTTAGGCTTAATTGCCCTAGTATTTATATTCAACATCCCCGATTCTGCCATTTCATTTGAAAGAGGAATCCGCGGATGGATTTATTCCGTAAATATGCCTCTTGGCATAGGAAGTGCTTTTTTCATGATTTCGGGAGAGATTCCCAAGAATATCCTCCAATTTGTCCCCACGGATATGATCAATATCCGCGCCGCAATCGTTTTGGACTTCCTGATAAGCCACATAATCCCCTTTATCATTGTAATAATAGGTCTCAGGGAAATCGGCAATTTGACAAGCGACATGCTAAACAAGAAAAGTCCCTTCCAGGCAAAGTATTTAAAATCGCTGCGGAAAATTTCATATATTATTTTGCTTTACTCAACCCTTGGCAATACCCTTCTATGCATACTGATCAGCATATTTGCAGCAGATTATTTCAGCGTTACCGTGGTTTTTTCTTGGATTGGGGTTCTGATAGGTGTACTCGGTTATATATTTTCGGATATCACTGAATATGGACTCTTCCTGCAGGATGAATACGATACGACACTTTAAGGAGATTGGACATGGCCATAATTATCAGATTGGACCGAATATTGGCAGACAGAAAAATGAAACTGAACGAGCTTGCCAGGCTTATTGACCTTTCTCCTGTGAATTTGTCAAATATCAAAACCGGCAAAATAAAGGCAATCCGGTTTTCGACGCTGGACTCAATATGCAAAACCCTGGAGTGCCAGCCGGGAGACATACTGGAATACGTTGAAGACTAAAAAATCCAGGGTTATTCCTTATGCAACAGTCACCGCCTGAGTGATTCATGAATGTGCATGATTGTATCATACCGGGCTCCATTGATGTAAAAAGATAAATAAACGGGAGGGCAAACAGTTTGCAATTTATAATAAAAAGATTTGAAGAATTCAGTTTGAGGGATTTCTATGAAATAATAAAAATCCGCGAGGAAGTGTTCATTGTTGAACAGGCCTGCGTTTATCAGGAATGCGACGGAAAAGACCGGAAAGCCTTTCACCTCGCATGTATGGAAGATGGAAAGGTAATGGCTTATCTTAGGATTCTTGAAAAGGGGGTTTCCTATGACGAGATATCCATAGGCAGGGTTCTTGTAAGAAAAGAATGGCGTGGTCGCGGTCTGGGGAAAAAGCTGCTTGAAAAGGCAATTGAATTCATAGAAAATGGGCTGAAAGAAAGCGAAATAAGGATTTCAGCGCAGGAGCATTTGACCAATTTTTATGGAAGCTTTGGCTTTGAGACTGTTTCGAACATGTATCTTGAAGACGGAATACCCCATGTCGAAATGTTTTATTCAAGACCAAAATGAAACGGGCCCGATACTTTCCCCTTAAAGCCGTGATTATCTTTTGATTCCCTTGGATAAGAAATACCGAATTATGTAGAACAGGCTCTGTTTACTAAATTCAAAAGCCTAAGAAAGAAGGCGCTTATTTGTGAAGGAAAGAAAAAGCGAATCTGTATTCAACTCTATAGCCCCAATTTATGGCTTGTTTTACCAACGTCAGAAAAAAGGATTTTCAAGGATGTTGGGAATAGCCGAAAAAGAGCTGGGCCTTTCGTCATTTAAAACCATACTTGATGTGGGATGCGGAACAGGAGCTTTATGTGCGGTTTTAAGTGAAAAAGGGTTCACCGTAACTGGAGTCGATTCGGCAGAAAAGATGCTAAGTGTCGCAAGGAAGAAACCCGAAAACAGTTCGGTCCGCTTTGTGAGCACAAATATTCTTGAAAAACTGGCCTTTGATGATAAGTCTTACGACATTTCAATAGCTTCATATGTCGCTCACGGAATGAATACCGGCGATAGAAGTCTTATGTATTCCGAAATGGGAAGGGTTACAAAATCAGCAGTTCTAATATATGACTATAATCAAAAAAGATCTCTTTTGACAAGCGTAATTGAATGGCTTGAAGGAGGACACTATTTCAATTTCATCAAGAATCCTGAATCCGAAATGATGAACTGCGTTCATGAATTAAGGAAGTGTTTTGAGAAAGTCAAAGTCGTCGATATCGGCGCGCGGTCCGCCCTATATGTTTGCACCCCAAGGCAGAATCATGCGGAATATGGCAAGCGCGGCGAATAAGCTTGGCCTTCCCCGGCGATTCCGGCACTTGCATCAATGCTGAATATTCATTGCCTTTAGGTCAAACCCGATATTGAGACTGCGCTGTATATAAGAATCAGACCCATTGCAATGTTGAAGGGTTTATAATGCTTGTTCAGAAACAGCTTGAATACGGATCCGAAAATAGACCAAACCACCCAGGATAAGATAAAAATCATCGTTATTAGAAGTGTGAACGGAACATAATAATAAGAGTCAAAATAGGGCACGATGAAATTGGATGTGGCGGTCACGGCAAATATCAACAGCTTGGGGTTTAAAAACTGCATTATGAATCCGTAATGAAACCTGAGAGGGTCGCCCGATTGGCCGGCTTCCGGCGGTTTAGACCTGATGATCCTAAGCGCCAGATAAATCATGTATGCCGCTCCCGCAAGCCCCATAAAAGGCTTTACTGTCGGTATAACATCGAAAAGCAACAAATTGAAATATGTGCTGGCGGCAACAATCATAAAAACTCCGATTGCCCCTCCCATCATGTAGTTCAAGGTTTTTTTGAAGCCGTAAGTTCCGGCATTTGTCATTACAAGGATATTGTTGGGCCCCGGTGTGAAGGTAACCGCAACCATATATCCGATGAATGCTGTAAGATTAAACATAATTCCCTCCTATCGCGCAGATGCGCAGCTTTCCAAACAAGCTGGGATTCCTAACACTAAACCAGCAGCCTGGGGTATCCGTCAAATGGGTTCGATACATCTGCTTTAGTATATTTTATCGATTATATCATACTCGCAATTAAATGCATGATATCAAGCCATAAAAATTATTGCCATACGATAATTGAACATTCTATACGCAAAGGTTTGAAGAGTTGGCTGAATTGCTTTATCATAGAAATTGAGTCAAGAATCAAGAGATTTGAAAAAGCTTCAGATATACATCAGCTAATGTTTTTGTGACATTTTCATGATCAAAAGTCAAAACCTATTGGGATGGAATTGGTAAACATCTTTCGAAAGATCAAGCATTCATTCTTTTTCAATTTGCACTATACAACATAATTTCATTCGAGGCGGTGTTCAATTTGTTTGTAAAGGTCACTCTGTCATTAGTGATGATTTTCATCACGTTGACTCTCTATTTTTTAAGCAATAAAAACCGATTCAGAAATCTTTTGGGTGTTTTTGGATTGTTTCTATCCTCTGTATACATCTTTTGGAGAATTTTTTATACCTTGCCCGATATCAGAACCTTTGATTTTATTTTTGCTTTTTTGCTGATTTTCTTCGAGACTGTCGCACTGGGTCAAAACATTGTTTTAAGAATGCTGTTTTCTAAGCATAAACCTATGGTTATTGAAAGAACGCATCCCTTTATTGAAAAGCCCGCAGTCGATATCATCATATCAACCTACAATGAACCGGAAGACATATTGAAGAGGACTATTGTCGGCTGCCTTAATATCGATTATCCCAAGGACAAGCTGAAAATATACATGGGTGACGACGGCAACAGGGCCCAAATAAGGAATCTGTGCCAAGAATATGATATAAACTACATGACAAGAGACAGCAACGAACACGCAAAAGCCGGCAATATAAACAATGTTTTGACGAAAGCATCGGGAGAATTCGTTCTTTTGCTGGATGCGGACATGATTCCAAAAGAAAATATAATATCTGTCATGCTTAATTACTTTGAAGACGAGGCTACGGGATTTGTGCAATCCCCCCAAGTATTCTACAATATGGATCCATTCCAGTACAATCTGGGAATGGGCTTGAACATTCCTAACGAGCAAGATTTTTTCATGAGGACAATGCAAGAAAAAAGGGCTCATTTCAATGCGGTTCTCCATGTGGGCACCAATGCCCTTTTCAGAAGAACTGCCATAGACAGAATTGGAGGCATTCCGACAGGCTCCATCACCGAAGACATGGCCACCGGCATGCTTATTCAAAACGAAGGTTACAAAAGTTTTTTTGTTAAAGAGACATTGGCGCTCGGGCTGACATCCGAAAATTTCCAGGATTTAATGAAGCAAAGGGACCGGTGGTGCAGAGGCAACACTCAGGTCATGAAGAAATACAATCCTTTGATAATGAAAAATCTTACATTTGCCCAAAAGCTGATTTACTTGGACGGTTTTGTTTATTGGATGTTCGGACTTCAAAAGATGGTTTATATCGTTTCCCCTTTGCTTTTCCTTCTTTTCAGGGTGATTATCTTCACCGCAAACGGTTGGGACCTGCTTTTGATTTTTCTTCCGCATTTCATAAGCACATCGCTTTATTTCAAGTCGATTTCAGGTAAAGAAAGAAATACCGTATGGAGCCATATCTATGATACCGCCATGGCGCCCAAACTGGCCCTTTCATTCGCAGGCGAGTTTTTATTGAACAGGCAGTTGAAGTTCAACG
>CAZAFW010000058.1:0-8968 GCA_964484935.1 uncultured Peptostreptococcaceae bacterium | reverse complement strand
GAACCCCTGTTACCGCCGTGAAAGGGCGGTGTCTTGACCGCTTGACCAAGGGGCCAAATATGGCTCCAAAGGTGAGATTCGAACTCACAGCCTACCGGTTAACAGCCGGGTGCTCCACCGTTGAGCTACTTTGGAACGTTCTTTTTAGCGACTGCATCATAATATCAAATTCCCGCTGGCTTGTCAACATGATTGGTGATTTTTCCTTCAATAGCCTCTCAAAACTATTTTCCCGACAAGAGGCCTTATTGTTTCCATTATTTCTTGGGCTTCGCTTTTGTCAAGCGGGTTCAGTTTTTCACCGCAATCCCCCTCGGGAACACGGAATTTCTGCAGAGCATAATTCTCCGCACCCGAAACGAGTTCAGCTAAAGCATGTTTATCTTCAACCGGATTGTATTCCTTTGTAAGAGTCGTCCTAAACTCATAGTCTATCCCCGATTTTTTTATTATTTCCATCGACTCAAACAAATTAGGCAAATCTCCTCTTTCGCATTTTGTCAGCAAGCAGTATTTGTCCATTGCGCACTTGACGTCCATAGCTATATAGTCAAGAAAACCGCCGCCCAACAGCTCTCTTATCATTTCTGGGTTCGATCCGTTTGTGTCAAGCTTGACGAGTTTGCCCATATTCTTGACACTTTTAATGAATTGCGGAAGATCCTTGTGTATTGTCGGCTCTCCTCCGCTTACGCACACCCCGTCGACCATGGCATGCCTTTTCTCGAGAAATGAAAGCACTTCCCCTGGTGAAACGGTTTCCAGATCCGAACCATTCTCGACCAATTCCCGGTTATGGCAATAAGGACACTTGAAGTTGCATCCTCCAACAAAAGCCGTTGTAACTATCTTTCCGGGGTAATCCATCAGAGACACCTTTTGCCAGCCTCTAAACAGCATTTAAATCGCTCCTGTGGCCTTTTCCATGTCGAAGGCCTTTCTTTCCCTGTACTCCTCGCGCTTTCCTTTGTTCCAGTTCTTCACAGGCCTGTGGAATCCAACAACCCTTGTCCATACCTCTGTTTCTGCCCCGCATTTCGGACATGCCGGCTGCTCGCCCCTCAGGTATCCATGAACCCCGCAAACCGAAAATGTCGGAGAAACTGTAAAATAAGGTATTTGGTAATTTTCCATTACCCTGCGCACAAGAAGCTTGCACGTCTGAAGGTCTTCTATGCTTTCTCCAAGGAAACCGTGGAAAACCGTCCCTCCTGTATAGAGAATTTGGAGAGGCTCCTGGAGGTCAAGAGCTTCAAGCAAGTCTTCCGTATGCCCAACAGGAAGCTGTGAACTGTTTGTATAATATGGAACGTCAACCCCTGCGGCGATTATGTCGGGATATACCTCTTTGTCGAGTTTTGCAAGCCTGTAGGCTGTTCCTTCTGCGGGAGTCGCCTCAAGGTTGTAAAGGTTTCCTGTCTCCTCCTGGTACTCCCTCATTGTTTCTCTCATGTGCTCGAGGGTTTCAACCGCAAATTCAAGACCCTTTTCAGTCGTTATGTCCTCGCTGTTTTCAAAAAAATTCTTTATGCACTCGTTCATTCCGTTTATCCCGATTGTGGAAAAATGGTTTTTCCAATACTCGCCCATTCCGTTCCTCACTTCAGAAAGATAGAATTTGCTGTAAGGATACAGTCCGTTTAAAGTGCTTTGCTCTATCATCTTCCTCTTTGTCTCGAGGGAGGATTTCGCTATGTCCATAAGACGGCGCAGCCTTTCAAAAAAATCGTCCTTGTCCTTTGAAAGATATCCGAGCCTGGGCATGTTGACTGTCACGACCCCTATGCTTCCAGTGAGGGGATTGGCGCCAAAAAGACCGCCGCCACGTTTTCTGAGCTCCCGGTTGTCGAGCCTGAGTCTGCAGCACATGGACCTTGCGTCCTCGGGATCCATGTCCGAATTTACGAAATTCGCAAAATAAGGTATCCCGTACTTTGCCGTCATCTCTATCACGCTGTCAAACACTTGTGAATCCCAATCAAAATCCTTGGAAATATTGTATGTCGGTATGGGGAATGTGAAAATCCGCCCCTTTGCATCGCCTTCCATCATGACTTCCGAGAAGGCCTTGTTTATCATGTCCATCTGCTCTTGAAACTGTCCGTATGAATGTTGAAAGTTGTTTTTTCCGCCTATTATAACAGGCATTTCCCTCAAATTTTTAGGGCATATCAAATCCATTGTCAAGTTTACGAAAGGCGTCTGGAAGCCCACTCTTGTGGGAACATTCAAGTTGAATATGAATTCCTGCATCGCCTGCTTTACCTGTCCATAGCCGAGATTGTCGAACTTGACAAACGGAGCAAGATATGTGTCAAAGGATGAAATGGCCTGAGCCCCTGCCGCTTCCCCTTGAAGAGTATAGAAAAAGTTCACCAACTGGCCCAACGCCGTCTTGAAATGCTTCGGCGGCTTGCTTTCAACTTTACCGGCCGCCCCCTTGAAGCCTTTAAGCAAAAGGTCCTCCAAACTCCATCCGCAGCAATAAGGAGCCAAAAGCCCCAAGTCATGTATGTGAAAATCCCCTTTTCTGTGCGCCTTTCTTATGGTGTTTGTATAGACACGGTCAAGCCAAAAGTTTTTTGTGACTTCGGAAATTATATGGTTATTGAGTCCCTGAAGAGAAAATCCCATGTTTGAATTTTCCTTGACACGCCAATTTTCCTCCGAAACATATTCATCTACAACTTTCTCGGCGTCAACCAGGGATTTTTTTGTGTCTCTTATTTCCTGATGGGTCATCCGGTACCTTATGTATTCCCTCGCCGTCTTACTCTCCCCCATTTCCATGAGAGTTTCTTCGACTGCATCCTGTATTTCCTCTACTGAAGGATACTCGCGACTGTAGACTTTTTTCTCCATATTGTATATCACTTTGTCGCTGATAACTTCAGACAGCTTTTTCAATTCGTTTGCGTTTCTGTCCAAGTAAACGCTTATCAAACCTTGATAAATGGCATTTGTTATTTTGTCTTTTCTGAATTCGACTGTATGCTTGTCTCTTTTTATGACTTTTGTATACATTGCCATGCCCCTTTCAAAGATGCCTATGTTTATATTAAGGTTTTAAATCCCAAAATATTTAATGTCGTGTTTCCTCTTTGATTTTCTTTTCGAATCCACTACATATAGTGGCTTCGAGGTCAAAAACAACGATATTTTGTTGATTGCATATACTATTTTACACGAGATTAATCATTTTTACAACAAAAAACCGCATGAAAAATCTCAATCGGCAAGCTTTCGCCTACCAATTGAGATCTGGTTGAAGTTTAATTGCTATTGCATTATCTAACCCAAAATCCTGTCGAGCTCTGCCTTGTTGAATCCTTCAACTGTTTCTTCACCTATTTGGATTACAGGCACTCCCATGAATCCCATTTTCATGAGTTCTTTTCTGGCATCCATGTCTGTGGAAACATTCTTTTCTATAAATTCGATTCCTTTTTCATTGAGATACTCTTTTGCCACTTTGCAATAATGGCACGTCGTGCTTGAATATACTACTACTTCCTTGTTCATAATTTCGTTTCCTCCCTCGTTTTTTCATTTCAACCGATACATCTAACAGCTGCTTCTTGCTCCGCCAGCTGGTATGACCGTAAAGCCCCTGGCGAAAAAGTTGTTCTGGTAATCAACTCTGAATTCTCCACCCGTTTCGAGCAAATCCTTTTCGACCACATAAGCCACATTTTCATAATTCTCAACATGGTCATTGTCCTTTTGCTTGTCCAAAGCAATTCCATAACTTGGTCCGCCTCATCCGAATCCTTCCATGATTATTCTGATTACAGGACTCTCCATGTTCTTGTCTTTGGCAATCCGGGCAATTCTTTCCCTAGCTTTTGGGGTAACTCTTATATTCATTATACCATTCTCCTTTTAGGTTTAAACCGTTTATTACCCCCTTGGGGTATATTATTTTTATATTATACGCATTTTATTCATAGCCGTCAAGCCTTATAGTCGGGATTTATTTATCAATGCAAAAGATTATGGACGAGGTCCCTGTCCCCATGTCCTGCGGAGAATGGAAATTATTTTTTATTAGAAAGTTCGAAATGATTTGTATAAAACGAAAAAGGTCCGGCATGTGAATGCCGGACCTTTTATTTTGTTTATTAAAGTTTTTTAGAGAAGATAGCCAATACTACGATGATTCCAACACCGAAAATCATTAGACTAGTCTGAGTTATTGCCATTATTCCTGATACCGCAACAACAGCAACAGCTACCGGAATTACATATTTGATTAAAGCATACCAAACGTTGAAAAGACCAAACTTGATTGTTCCACCGTTTGTAAGTTCGTCCTCGAGGTCTTCCTTCTTGAGAACCCATCCACAGAAGATGGCAAGAATCATTCCGCCGATAGCGAGGAATATCTTGTCTGTGAGGATGTCAAAGAAGTCGAATGCTCCTACTCCAAGGAATGTTACTCCACTCATAACTCCGAGTGAAAGTGAAGAAAGAAGGCCAGTAACAACCATTATTGCGGATGTCAAATAAACTGCAGGTTTTCTTTCCATTCCCCTTGAGTCAATCATGTATGCTACAACAACTTCCATAAGTGATACGGAAGATGTAAGCGCTGCAACAGTAAGTGCAATGAAGAATATTGCAGAGAAAACAGTTCCAAGTCCACCCATTGCCGCAAATATTTGAGGCACAACTACGAACACGAGTCCAGGTCCTGCCGCAGGCTCCATTCCAAATGCGAAGAGAGCGGGGAATATTGCAAGGCCTGCAAGAAGAGCAACACCTGTATCCATGAGTGTAACCATAAGTGCGTTGCTGTGAAGATTCTCGCTCTTGTTAAGATAAGAACCATAAGTTATCATACAGCCCATACCTAAGCTGAGCGAGAAGAAAGCCTGTCCCAAAGCGGCAAGGAAGGTTGCTCCCGTCACTTTCGAGAAGTCAGGTTTGAATAAGAACTCCAGTCCTGCGCCTGCGCCAGGAAGGGTCATGCTTCTCATTGCGATAAGTATGAGAAGAACGAAAAGAGTAGGCATTAGAATTTTGCCGGCTTTTTCGATTCCGCCTGCGATTCCTTTTGCAACAATTAGTGTGTTCATTGCCAAGAAAATAAGGAACCAGATAATAGGTTGTGTCGGGCTTGTTATGAATCCTCCGAACACATCACCTATGGCTTCAGGAGCAGCCAAAAGTCCAGAAAAGGACTTAAAGATGTAGGCAATTGCCCATCCTCCGACTACAGGGTAGAATCCCATGATGAAGAATCCACTCAAAACTCCGAGCACACCTGCGAATGTCCACTTGTTGCTTATGCTTTTGTAGGCTCCTACTGCCGATTGCTGAGTTCTTCTACCGACTGCAAATTCTGCAACCATTACGCTGAGACCAACAACCAACACGAAAAATAGATAAATAATGATAAATGCGCCACCACCGTTTTCACCGGTCATGTACGGGAATCTCCAAATATTTCCAAGGCCGACTGCCGAACCTGCCGCCGCCATTAGAAATCCAATTCTGGACCCCCAATTTTCTCTTTGCTTAGTTTCCACTAAATAATCCCTCCTTTAAAATATTGGATGAAAATAAATTTATAATTCAATCAAGACAACACAAATAGAATAGTCTTGACAAATTATCATAAAATATAGATTGGAACCCATTAACTTACTATATTCTCTGTCAAAGAGCCTTATTCCTTCTTTTTTTAAATTTTTTGAAAATTTGGATTCATAAAAATCGGTTAAGCGATTTTTTTCCATATGGTTTTTGTTCCAATTATGTAAAACGTATGAATCTAAAGCATTTACTATTTTAACTTAGCATAATAATACAATATTTTCAACATATAATAATGGCAATAAGCTTAGGCACTCCCCGTTTAAAACTGTCTGGATGCAACTCGCAAGCAGAAATAAGCTCTTCGGCTTGTTATTATTATAACTATGTTCCCCTTCCGTTATGCAGATTTATGAATATTTATACGTATTTTGGTTTTTGTATACATTGTTACAAATATATTTTTCGGCAATTGCAAAGGTAAACAATTTATTGTTTCATTAATAGTTAATTGTTTTTATAAATAGTTAATGCATAACTATTTATATTTTCACTCTTTTGATTGACAATGCATTCAAAAAAAAATAACCTTGCCTTAATATTTGAATAAATATTAAAACCGGTCATATAAGCACTGATTAATATTTTAAAGTATTTTTTATAGGTCGATATTGTATTTAAGGTATTTCAAAAGCAAAGGAATAATTAGCAGTTGAATTGCAATACCGGGTATTCCTGTCAAAACAGCCGCCTGCAAATAAATTACAGGATTTATTTGCACTCCGAAAAGAAGCGCCAAAACATACACCACTAGTCCTGCTGCCAGTCTTCCCGCAACCATAGCTACAATCAATGGAGCTATGGGCATCCGCCTTTTATTGCCTGAAATGATGGATGTTACAAGCCCATATATCCCCAGTTCAACCGACATTATTACAGCTATCGGAAAAAGAACTGGCATCCCGGTTGCAAATGAATTCAAAAAAGGTGCAAGAAATCCTATAAGGAAAGCCATTGGCGGAGACAGAAAAAATCCAGACAAGAGAATCGGAAGATGCATTGGCAAGAATATCCTGCCGTCTATTCCGCTCATATGGAAAATGGACGGCAAAATTACAGAAACCGCCAAAAAAAGCGCCGCATAAGTCATTTGTCTTGTTTTTTTCAAATTGTATCTCCTTTCAAAAACCGATAAATCGTTAGTCACGGATTCCATTTTACCCGACAATCCGTCGGATTGCAATATTCTACTCGAACCACAAGCCTATTTCCTCTTTTGCCGCAGTGAGGTCTTCCGATCCATGGACTGCGTTTTTTTCAATATTTATCCCATAGATTTTTCTTATGGTTCCTTTCTCGGCATCATCTGGATTTGTTGCACCGTTTATGTTTCTGACCCTTTGCACGGCAGAATCCCCTGAAACTACAAGCGCCATTATTTTTCCGCTCGACATGAAATCAAGCAGCGAATTGAAAAAAGGCTTGCCTTTGTGGGCTTTGTAGTGCATTTCAAGCAGTTCTTTGGAGGGTACGACGATTTTAGCCTTTTCAAAAGAAAGGCCGCTGTTTTCGTAAATGGAAATTATGTTTCCGACGAATCCTTTTGCAAAAGCGTCAGGTTTTATCAAAACCAATGTTTTTTCAATCATTTGAATCTTCCCGAAAGTTCTTTTTTAACCGCGTCGATATTCGTGTTTTTCTCCTCCAGCAGAACCATCAGATGATATATCAGATCCGCCGCTTCATATACAAGTTCCTCAGTGCCTTCGTTCTTGGCCGCTATGATAACCTCGGCAGACTCTTCGCCCACTTTTTTGAGTATCTTGTCTATTCCCTTGTCGAACAGGTATCTTGTATAGGAATTCTCATCTCCGCCTGTCTTTCTTTCTTTGATTACTCTTGCTAGCATTACGAGTATGTCGTCTTTGCTTTCAATGGATTCCGATTCGTAAATCCTCCGGTAAAAGCATGAGGTGTTTCCTGTATGGCAAGCAGGACCGGCCGGATCCACCTTTACCAAAAGGGTGTCTGCATCGCAGTCATAATCTATGGAAACTACTTTTTGAACATTTCCCGATGTTTCCCCTTTGTTCCAAAGCCTTTTTCTGCTTCTGCTGTAAAACCAGGTTGTTCCGGTTTCAAGCGTTTTTTCTATCGACTGCCCGTTCATGTAGGCAACCATCAAGACCTGCCCCGTGGCATTGTCCTGCACGACGGCCGGAATTAGCCCCTTTTCATCGAATTTCAATTCCACCCCTATATTCATTTCAACCGCCTCCTCATTGGAACTCCATTGTTTTCCAGATATTCTTTCAATTCATCTATTTTTATTTCCTTGTAATGAAATACGGAAGCAGCCAATGCGGCATCGGCCTTGCCTTTTTCAAACACTTCGAGGAAATGTTCCCTTTTTCCGGCGCCTCCCGATGCAATGACCGGAACGTTTACAGCTTCTGACACAAGCCTTGTCAGCTCTATGCTGTAGCCCTCCTTGACTCCGTCCGAGTCTATGGCATTAAGGCATATTTCCCCTGCTCCGAGCTCCACTCCCCTTTTGGCCCATTCCACCGCGTCCATTCCGGTGTCCACCCTTCCGCCGTTGATGTAAATTGTCCATTTGCCTTCCGACAGCCATTTTACGTCCATCGAAAGGACTACGCATTGATTGCCGAATTTGAGTGCGGCTTCCCTTATGAGGCCGGGGCGAAGGACAGC
The DNA here is from genome assembly GCA_964484935.1 of uncultured Peptostreptococcaceae bacterium. GTDB lineage: Bacteria > Bacillota > Clostridia > Peptostreptococcales > BM714 > BM714. Next base: position 715 of record CAZAFW010000058.1, on the reverse strand, counting down.
CGCCGAATTGACTGACACTTTGTCGGCTCCGGCCTTGAGGACCTTGTTGAAATCTTCGACCGTGCGTATTCCTCCGCCGATTGTAAACGGTATGTTTATCTGCTCTGCGGTTCTTTCAACCACATTCAAGAATATATCCCGTTTTTCGTTGGAGGCCGTTATGTCGTAAAAGACAAGCTCGTCCGCCAAGCCGTTCCTGTAGAATTTTGCAAGAGAAACTGGATCTTCAACGTCCTGAACGTCCTTGAATTTTCTGCCTTTTACAACCCGCCCGTTTCTGACATCCAGGCAAGGTATTATTCTCTTTGTCAACATGTCGACACCTCCAGGGCTTCTTCCAGTTGAAGCGTGCCTTCATACAATGCTTTGCCCGTTATGGCGCCGTAAAGCCCCATTCGGGCAAGTTTCTTGACATGTCCAACGTCACCTATGCCTCCGGAGGCTATTATATCCATCCGGGTTACTTTCTGCAATTTTGAAAGTTCATCGAAATTGGGGCCTACCATGGTCCCGTCTTTGGCTATGTCCGTGTAAACTATGGTTTTGACTCCTTTTGCCTCCAAGTCCTCGGCAAATGCGGCCGCTTCGAGCTCGCTTGTTTCCATCCAGCCTTCGGTGCAAACCATTCCTTTTTTCGCATCAATGGATACAAGGACTTTGTCGGCTCCGACTTTTTCAACAAGCTCGGAAACAATCTCCGGATTTTTTACTGCCG
>CAZAFW010000057.1:0-9095 GCA_964484935.1 uncultured Peptostreptococcaceae bacterium | reverse complement strand
TCTTTACTGCCTGCTGCAAGCTGCTTTTCTATCTGAAAATCTTGTCGCGGACGATGGTCTGGCTTCTTTTGGGTCCAATCGAAACTATCTTGATTGGAACGTCCACGAGCTCCTCTATTCTATCGATGTATTTCTTAGCATTCCCGGGCAGGTCGTCAAAACTTTCCACCCCTGTTATGTCTTCTTTCCATCCTTCAAAGGTTTCGTATATGGGCTTGGCATCCGCCAAGTCCTTTAGGCTGGCAGGGAAATGCTCCACTTTTTCGCCCCTTATTTCATAGCCTGTGCAAATTTTCAGTTCGTCTATTCCCGTCAAAACATCAAGAAGCATAAGAGCTATGGATGTCATTCCGTTTATTCTTGCCGAATATCTCACCATTACCGCGTCGAACCATCCGCAGCGCCTCGGTCTTCCCGTGACCGTGCCGAATTCGTTTCCGGCCTTGCGTATGTTGTCACCTGTTTCATTGTCCTGCTCCGTAACAAAAGGTCCCTTGCCGACCCTTGTGGTGTAGGCTTTTGCGATTCCCAAAACTTCCTCTATCATGTTAGGCCCTATCCCTGTTCCAACCGCAAAACCTCCTGAGATTGGGTGCGAGCTGGTCACAAACGGATATGTGCCGAAATCGATATCAAGAAGAGTTCCCTGAGCCCCTTCGAAAAGAACCTTTTTGCCGGACTTCACCGCATCGTAAAGTCTCACAGTAGTGTCTTCCACATACGGCCTGAGTTTTTCAGCATATTCCAGATAAGTTTCAAGCATTTTATCCTCGTCAAAGGGCTCTCCTCCATATATCTTTTGTATCACATTGTTCTTTCTATTTAGCTGAAGCGAGAGTTTCTCCCTGAAGACATCTTCATCCATCAAATCGCAGATTCTTATTCCGCTTCTTTCAACCTTGTCCATATAGCAGGGGCCTATTCCATTTTTCGTTGTCCCGATTTGCTTGTCCCCGCGGGAACGCTCAGCCAAATCGTCGAGCCCCTTGTGGTATGGAAAAATAAGGTGTGTGCGGTCGCTTATTCTTATATTTTTGGTGCATATGCCTTCTTTTTCAAGTTTTTCAACTTCTATTAGAAATCCTTCCGGATCGAGAACCACACCATTTCCAATTATGTTTATGGCTTTCGGATTCAAAATGCCTGACGGAATCAGTCTGAGAGCATATTTTTTGTTACCGACTACAACCGTGTGCCCGGCATTGTTGCCTCCCTGTCCGCGAACGACAACATCTGATTGGCTCGCCAGAAAATCGATTATCTTTCCTTTTCCCTCGTCGCCCCATTGCGCACCGGTTATAACTACTGTTGACATGATTACACCTTCCTTATATGTGATGGTTTCTTCTTTCGCTAACCTATTAAATATTAACAGAGTTTTCATCCTCAGTCAATTTTATACGAATATTTTTATCGATTTTATTCAAAATATTCGATATAGCGTAAAAAAAAAGCGTTCTGCCCGATTAGCAGAACGCCATTTCAACCTCATTAAGCCTATTTGCTTTCCAAATACGCATTTAAGTCATCTATCAATTTATTCACGTCTATACCGTGCACTACAGCCGCTTCGCTGATTTTTTCGCTGCTTGCGACAGGGCACCCTATGCAATGCATGCCATGCTTCATGAAAATAGAAGCTGTTGATTGGTCGATATCAAGAACTTCCGTGATTATCATATCCTTGGTTATTATTTTTGCCACTTCTTCACCTCCCAGTTAAATAATTATACCTTATGAAAAAATTTTTTCAAGTTTTTGTGTTTTGTCCCAAACAATTGTTCGATTGTCCACATTATCCACAGTTTTATCAACAGTTTCCGCCTTTCTGTGGGGAAAACCATGATTCCTTCGAAATGCTCATATAGTAATAGCGGCACAATATCCGTCCCTTTTCAAAAAAAACATAGGGGTTTTTTTTCATTATTTCCCTTATGCGCCATTCTTCTATTTCCTGTTCCTCAAAGGCTTCGACTATTTCTTTTTCAACTGCAAAGCCGGCTTTTAAGTATGTCTTGTAGGCTCTCTCATTGAATTTTGCCGCCTTCAGGTATAGCTTGTCCATCTTCATTTTTTCAAAATACATCTCCAAAAATACTTTTAATGCCAAAGAGCCGTATCCTTCTCCTAGTCTAGCCGGGTCCAGGACTATCCCAAGTTCGCTTGTACGGCGGAAATAGTTGATTTGCTTCATCGAAATATACCCTACTACGTCTTCCTTTTGGTTGACGAGCGCGAAGCATTTTTTTCTTATACCGGAAGTTTTCGTGTAGTGCCAAAGGCTTCTTTCTCCGTACGACAATCTCGGAAAATTGTAGTGGAGAAATAGCGGGTCATCATGGAACCCCCAACTAGTCATGGCTTCAACATCCTGGCGCTTGAGTTCCCTTATGAAAACTTGTTTTTCCACAGGCAGCGCTTCCCTTCTCTTTATACTGTCCTTTGTATGCTTCCGAATTTGGTGTATTTGCCCAGCCACGCCAACTCCACTGTCCCCGTGGGGCCGTTCCTTTGTTTTGCTATGATTACCTCTCCTATATTTTTCTTGTCCGAATCCTCATGGTAGTATTCATCCCTGTAGAGGAACATTACAACATCTGCATCCTGTTCTATTGCCCCCGAATCTCTAAGGTCGGAAAGTATGGGCCTATGGTCACTTCTTTGCTCGGGTGCTCTTGAAAGCTGAGAAAGGGCAATCACAGGGCATTCAAGTTCGCGTGCAAGTCCCTTCAAGCCTCTGGAAATAGCAGATATCTCCTGTTGCCGGCTTTCACTCCTTGAATCTGAAGACATAAGCTGCAAGTAGTCTATCAAAATCAAATCCAGCCCCGTCTCCATTTTTAGCCTTCTCGCCTTGGCCTTTATTTCCATTACGGTAATCCCCGGAGTGTCGTCTATATGGATTTTGGCTTTTCCAAGCGGAACCGTGGCCCCAGCAACCCTTATCCATTCGTCTTCCGACAATTTCCCTGTTCTAATTTTTGTAATCTCTACATGGGCCTCCGAACTCAGCATTCTCTGTACAAGCTGCTCCTTTGACATCTCCAGACTGAAAAGGGCTACAGACTTGTTGTCCTTGACTGCAATGCTTTGGGAAATGTTAATACCCAAAGCCGTTTTACCCATCGACGGCCTCGCCGCTATCAATATGAGGTCGGACTTTTGCAGTCCGGACGTCATGCGGTCGATATCGCTGAAGCCTGTTGGAAGTCCTGTGTATCCGCTTTCTGAATTCGCGAGAATCTCCATATAGTCGAGTGTGTCCTGCAGGACATCCTTTACTTCCGTAAAAGCACGGGTGCTTTTCTTTTGGGATATTTCAAAAATTCGACGCTCAGCCTCATCCAAAAGCCTCTTTACGTCCTCGGACGCATAGCCTTTGTCTACAATCACCTTTCCCGCATCTATCAAATGTCTCAGAATGGCTTTTTCTTCGATTATATCCGCATAATATTTTGCATTCGCTGTAATAGGAACAGCGTTTGAAAGATCTGCAAGATATGTTATGCCTCCAGCCGACTCCAAGATACCCTCTTTCTTCAACTCCTCAGAGACTGTAACCATGTCCACCGGTTCATTCCTTGCGTACAGCTCCAGCATGGCCCTGTATATTTCCTTGTGGTTGTCTTTGTAGAAATGTTCGTCCCTGAGTTTCTCCGTTGCCGATATCACTGCCTCGCGGTCCAAAAGCATTGCTCCCAAAACCGATTGTTCGGCATCTATGTTGTGTGGAGGAATCCTTCCCAAATAATCCATTGCTTCACCTGCCCTGATTATTTATATTTATATTTTCATAAATAAACGACAATTCCTTTCATTCGACGCGATTTTCAATTTCACCGATCTTTTCAATCCAAAGTTTGACCGTGTCTCCCTTTTTGATGTATTTGGGAGGGTTGAAGCCCAGACCAACTCCTGCCGGTGTTCCCGTAAGTATGATGTCCCCTTTTCTGAGAGTCATTCCCTTTGAAAGGTCCTCAATTATTTGAGGGATGTCGAATATCATTTGTTCGGTGTTTGAATCCTGTCTTAACTCGCCGTTGATCCACGCCTTCATATCAAGTTTTACAGGAAACGGTATTTCGTCCTTTGTGACTATCCATGGTCCCATTGGTGAAAAACCGTCAAAGCTTTTTCCCTTGAACCACTGTTTCTTGCCGCTTTGGACCTTTCTGGCGCTGACATCGTTTGCAATCGTATATCCAAAAATATAATCCTCGGCGTTTTCCCTTGATATGTTTTTTCCTTCCTTGCCGATTACAAGAGCCAATTCCACTTCATAATCGAGTTGTGAAACAAGTCCTTCGTTTGCAGGTATGGCGTCCCCGTCTCCTGTAATGGGCCAAGCCGCCTTCGAAAAATAAATCGGCTCCTTGGGCATATCAACTTTTAAAGTCGGGTATGCCTTGCGAACTTCCATTACATGGTCGGAATAGTTGGTCCCCAGACAAATCAAGTTTCTGACAGGATATGGTATTGGAGCGCAAAGCTTTATCTCATCCAAACTGATTTCGTCGTATTCAAAACGGTCCCTAATCTCCTCTATGGCTTTCATAAACTCCTCGTCCCCGAGCTCAAGCAAACCGGCAATGTCCATTTCCATCTCTATTCCACTTTTTAAAAGCAAATCCTTGAGCTTTATGACAGCAGTATTGTCCCTGTTTAAAACTCCGGCAAATTCTATCCCTTCGTGCAGATACGTCAACAGTCTCATTTTTCCCTCCCATTAAAATAAATCGCTTCCGCCAAAAGCATTATACTTGGAATTGTCAGGCATGACGGATTTTATATATCAGGCTTCTACAACTTTGACTTTAAGCTTAGCAACAACTTCCGGATGAAGCTTTATTTCAACTTCATGCATTCCCATTTCCTTTATGTGGCCTTCCATTATTATTTTTCTCTTATCCACGCTTAGCTTATGGTCTTTCTTTAAAGCCTTTGCTATATCCATTGAAGTGATGGACCCGAAAAGCCTTCCGCCTTCACCGGCCTTTCCTTTTACCACAATCTCAAGCTTGGCCAGTCTAGCTTCCATGTCTTTTGCCTTGTCAAGCAATTCCTTCTCTTCCCGCTCTTTTGCAGCTTTTTTCTTGTTCAATGCGTTTACATTTCCCTGGGTAGCCTCTTTTGCCAACCCTCTCGGCAAAAGGTAGTTTCTGGCATGCCCGTCGCTGGCATTTATTATTTCGCCTTTTTTCCCTGTCCCTTTTATGTCTTTAAGCAATATTACCTTCATCTTCAATTATCCTCCTTCGCAAGATACCCGTCTATGGCTGCAAGAAGCATCTCTCTTGCCTCTTGCGTCGTTATGCCTTCAATTTGCGCGCCGGCCACCGTCAGATGGCCTCCTCCGCCCAATTTTTCAAGTATTACCTGCACATTCATATCTCCCAAGGAACGTCCGCTTATAAGAATTTCGCCTTCTTCTTTGGTTCCTATTACAAAGGACGTATTGATACCTTTAATGTTGAGCAATGCGTCGGCCGCCTGAGCCACCACAAGCTGAACATTCCCTTCGCATTCGGTGCATACGGATATGGCGATTCCCTCCCGGATGATTTCAGCCTTTCTTACGATTTCAGCTCTCGATACGAACATCTCAAGATCATCCTGGAACAATTGCTTGACCTCTGTGGTGTCAGCCCCCGCCCTTCTCAAAAATGAAGCGGCTTCAAAAGTACGGACTCCTGTCTTGAATGAAAAATTCTTTGTATCCACCATTATCCCGGCAAGCAGAGCCTCGGCTTCAATTTTTTCAAGAGTCATCCTTTCTTCAATATACTGGAGTATCTCAGTCACCAGTTCGCTTGCAGATGATGCGTAGGGCTCCAGATATCTGAGCACCGTATTTTCAATAAACTCGGTTCCTCTTCTGTGATGGTCTATCAGAACTATTTTATTCGACATCTCCAAGAGTTCCGGACATTGCACAAAACTCGGCCTGTGGGTGTCGACGACAATAACCAATGTCTTCTCGTCGCAAATTTCCTGGGCTTTTTGCGGACTTATGAAAACATATGACTTGTTGCCCTTGAACTTGCCGTATATTGCCTCTATATTGCCTTCGTTCCCATTCATTACTACAAATGCATCTTTCCCTCTGTTGAGTGCCATTCTGTAAACGCCTATCGCCGCGCCGTAGCTATCCATGTCCGGCATTTTGTGTCCCATTATTATAACCTTTGAACTTTGGTCAAGCAACTGCTTCAAAGCGTGAGAAACTACTCTCGCCTTGACCTTGTTCCTTTTTTCAAGGGCCTTTGTCTTTCCACCGTAAAAATCGAAAAGATTTTCTTTTTTGACAACCGCCTGGTTTCCGCCTCTTCCCAATGCCAAATCAAGTGCGGCCACCGAGTCGTCCTCAAGTTGCCCGAAGTTGCCTTTTCTGACTGAAACTCCGATGCTGAGAGTAACCGGTATCTTGTTGCCCAAATCAATTTCCCTTATTTCATCAAGGATGTCAAATTTCTTTGCGATTTGATTCTCCAAATAACGGGCGTCGAAGAAAACCACATATTTGTCTTTCTGCAATTTTTTGATTATGCCGTTCATCCTGGTTGACCAGAGGCCCAAGCGCCTGTCTATCTCCGCAACAATCAAAGGTCTTTCGCCTTCTTCCGTGCTGCTGATGACATCGTCGTAATCATCAACCTCTATCTGTGCAAGTGCCGTTTTCTCTTCTTCATAGCGAAGTGACAACTTGCTCAATTCTGTCCTGTCTATGAAATATAGAATTACTATATATCTGTCCTTGTCAGCCCTTACTACATTGTGAAGCGTCTCATAAAGCCTGCCTTTGATGCTAAGCCTCATTTCCTGGCCCTGCGCGGCATCTTCCTTGAGCAATTCCGACATTTTGAATCCCGGAACTATCTCCTCCATATTTTTTTCGAGTAAATCCTTTTCCTTTACAGCTTCGGAAAATTTGGAGTTGTACCAAGTGACGGTTCCATCAAATTCAAGAATTATCAAGGGCACCGGCAAATTCAAAATTGCGTATTTTGATGCCGAGTCTATTTCAGAAGACAGACTTTCTATATACTGAGTCCATTTCTTCTTTCTGTTGTAGCTTGTTTTCCAATTGTAGTAGGTCAGATACACAAGCAATACCGTTCCCAGCATTCCGTATGTGCGGTTATATGCAAAAATTATCAGTGTGAGTATCCCTATAATCCACAAATATATCTTAGTGTCGGGAACCAGGGCCTTAAAAAACCTATTTCTGCTCATGCATTCACCTCCATTTCAATTTTCTTTCAATTCCATCCTCCTGATGTTTATTATTGAATCCAAAATTCCCAATATTGCCGCCATAATGGAAAATGATGGTATCAGCAAGAATAAAATGCAAGCCGATATTCTGAAAAACCTCGGCAATTTGAATTTTTCCAGAAAAAACACTATGACTGAAAGCCCCTGCAAAAGAAATGCAATCTGGAAAAGATAAAAAACATTCAAAAACAGTGCTTCGCCATTTACGATATCCATTTTGTCCGCAGCATATGAAAGTGTGATTATAAGCAATAGCCCCATCATTATGTTTCGTGGAAGACTGAATCTGCCGAATTTCCCCAAGCTCTGGTATTTAAAGCCTGTGCGTTTTAAGACAAGGCCGGAAACAAGATAATTGACATGCGCCGAAGCTATCGAACCGAATATTATGCTCGAGGGTATCAAGGTAAGCATCGTGTTTTTCATCGCTTCAAGGCTGCGGATAATTTCCGCCGTTCCGCCACCGTCTCCAAGAAGGCTTTTTTGGTATTCAACCGCACTGGTGAAAACCTCTTCCATTTGAACCAATGAATTAACTCCCATTATATATGTCGAAAAGGAGAATGTCAGAAGGGTGGCCGCCAGAGATGCCGCAGATCCCGCAATTATGATCGCACGCACATTTCTGCCCTGCTTTATCATGATTCCCATGACAGAAGCATTTATCCCTGAAATCAGCGCTATATATATTCCCACCAAAGGACTTGTAAAGCTTGCAATTATTATCGATGCGGCTGTTACCGCAAGCATTGTATACTTCAAATTGTGCCTGACAGCTGCAATTATGAAAGGAACAGGTATGAAAATCAAAAAAAATGATAAAAATGGTATATAGAAACCTGCAATAGCAAAAATGACTGCTATTATAGAAAGCATTGCAGATTCAACCAATGCCTTTGTTTTTTCCCTTGCATTCAAATGGGTTTCACTTCCTTTAATTATACAACTTTTTGTTCGGTGTATTTGAATTTTAACACGATTCAAGCCTCTATTCAAATAAAGCGGTTTTTAACTCGCTTAATAAACAAGGAGAAGTGCATAAACACTTCTCCTGAAAAACTAATTTACCGTGAAAGGCAACAAAGCCATGATTCTGGCGCGCTTTATAGCTTTTGTCAACTCTCTCTGATGTTTTGCGCAGTTTCCCGATATTCTTCTCGGAAGAATTTTGCCTCTTTCCGTGATGTATCTTTGGAGCCGCTTGGTGTCTTTGTAATCTATTGTCGATGTTTTATTTGCACAGAAAGAACAAATCTTCTTTTTCCTTCTGCCTTTTCTCTTGAAAGCCATTGGTTTTTCCCTCCTTTTCTAGAACGGGATGTTGTCGTCCTCAAGCTCTTTGAAGTCGTCTTCAAAATCACTTGCCGACATTCCGAATTCATCCTTTGTGTTGCTCTTTTTGTTTTCGCCGGACGACCCTTTGCTGTTCCACTCAAGAATTTCGATTCCGCCGTATGCATCGGCCCTTACCTCTGTTGTATAGACAGTCTTGCCGTCCTTGTCCTTGTAGGAGCCCGTTTCTATGGATCCGTTTACGGCTGTCAAACTCCCCTTGGAAAGATAATTGGCGCATATCTCGGCTGTTTTTCCCCAGACAACTACTCTTATGAAATCGGCGGTGGGTTTGTTCTTTTGTTCCATTTCCCGCTTCTTTTCCTTGGAAAGCTTTCTGTCGACAGCAAGGGTGAAGTTAGTCACCGCTGTGCCGCTTCCGGCTACAAATCTTAATTCGGGGTCTCTCGTCAATCTGCCTATCAGCGTTACATTGTTCATAAAAACCCCCCTTGGTTATTCTTCGATTTTCATTACCATGTATCTCA
>CAZAFW010000056.1:0-9137 GCA_964484935.1 uncultured Peptostreptococcaceae bacterium | reverse complement strand
CCATAAAAGGCGAGGGAGACGCATTGGCTCTTGAGACATATGCCAACGCATACAACAAGGATCCCGAGTTTTACGCTTTCTACAGGACTCTCGAGAGCTACAAGATAACACTCGGAGACAAGACCAAGATTGTAATCGGCGCTGACTCCGATTTTGCAAAGTATTTGTACGGAACAGAGTAGGAAAGTAGAAAGTGGAAAGTAGAAAGTAGAAAGTAGAAAGTAGAAAGTAGAAAGTAGAAAGTAGAAAGTGGAAAGTGGAAAGCAAAGCAAAAGACAAAAAGCAGAACAGGTATCAGATGACAGGTGTTGGATATCAGAAAAAGCAAAAGGAACAGCAAGGGATTTTTATCCCGGCTGTTCCTTTTTCATTTGCATTATTTTTCGATTTTTTCCTGAAATCTGACATCTTTTCTTTCCACTTGCCACTGTACTTTCTGCCCACTGCCCACTGCCTGCTGCAAGCTGTTTCTGATTATTTTTCGATTTTTTCCCTAAAAGCCTTGTTTTTGAGAAGGGCTTTCATTAGCGGCACGCCCAAAATGGTAACGACTACGAATTCTCCGGCAGCCACTTGAAGCATTGTGAGTGCAAGCGGAAGGCTGTACACGAAATGCAGCTCTGCACCTATTATTATTCCGTTGAAAATAGTCGGGTATAGAGAAGCAATCCATATGTTTTTTGAAATGATCATGTAGCGGATGCTCATTATTGTGGCGATGGTTCCGAAAATTACATCAATCATGCCAAGCGGACTGAACAGGTTGGCTATGAATGTGCCCAGGACCAGTCCGGGTGCGAATGCCGGATTGACAAAGGCCAGAAGAACCAGTATTTCGGAAAGTCGGAATTGCAAAGCCATGTAGCTGATAGGCGCCAAGCCGACGGTAAGCGCCGCGTAGATGGCTGCAATGATTGCTGTTCTTGCGATGAAACGAGCGTTGAAACGATTTTGCATAAAAAAAACCTCCCAATATTTTAAATATCAGCAAGCCCTTAAAAGCCGCCTTTCCGGTAGAAAGGCAGCGACATAGTCAATTAAGCGGTGTTCACTTCATTGTATGCCGTAGTTTTGTTTATAGACAGGAGGCTTGCGAACTGTCTTCCAACATACTTTAGCACAGCGGCCCGTCTTTTACAAGCCTGTTCTTGCGGCTTGTACGCGAACAAAAGAAAAGCGAACGATAAATGTATTTAAAATAAAAAATGTTCAGTAATAGTTAAAAAAACGTTGCAATTGATAATTGGGCTATGTATAATGGTTGTTAAATATTCAGAAAATTACAAACCGTATTCAAAAAAACATAAGAACACTTATGTGTCTTCAGATTTGTTGAATATGCAGAAAATGAAAGGATGGAATATAAATGAATCATAATTTGCCTATTAAACAGGGCTTGTACAAGCCCTCTATGGAAAAGGACAATTGCGGTGTCGGCGCGGTCGCTTTGCTAAAGGGGAAAAGCAAGCACGAAGCGGTAATTAATGCACTCGACATATTGAAAAATTTGAGCCACAGGGGATCATTGGGGCTGGACGAAGCATCGGGCGACGGAAGCGGAATAATGACGGATTTGCCTTATGATTTCCATAAGGCGGTATTTGAGCAAAACGGTCTTGAGTTGCCTGAAGACGGCAAATATGCTGTCGGCATGTTGTTTTTGCCCAGGGATCCGTCATCGCGCCTTTTTTGCGAAGGGGCATTTGAGAGGGTTGCGAGAGAAGAGGGTTTTGAAGTTTTGTTGTGGAGGGACGTTCCGCAAAAGCGAACGGTATGCGGAAAGCTTGCGGCGGCGACAAGGCCGGATATCGTTCAGGTTTTCATAAAGCCTGCGGCGGATGATGTCTGTGAAAATACTCTGCTTATAATACGAAAAAGGATGCAGGCCTTCATTTCAGGATCGGAAGTTCCATATACGGAAAAATTCTATATATGCAGTCTTTCATTCAAGACAATCGTCTACAAGGGGCTCGTTCCGGGGAGGCTTCTGGGAGAATTCTACACCGATCTGGAAGACAAAGACTATAAGACAAGAGTAGCAATAGTCCACGAACGCTACAGCACGAATACATTCCCTTCCTGGGAGCTTGCTCAGCCGTTTCGCCTGGTCGCACATAATGGCGAGATAAACACCGTAAGCGGAAATGTCAATTGGATGAAGGCGAGAGAAGGAGTGATGACATCAAAGGTCCTAGGCGGCAGGCTTGAAGACGTTTTGCCTGTAATCGAACCGGGAGGGAGCGATTCGGCGTGTTTTGACAATGCCTTGGAATTTTTTATTGCTAACGGACACGGACCGGCGAAAGCCCTTTCTATGATGATTCCGAGGGCTTGGGACGGAAATCCGGAATTGGGCGAATCAGAAAAATCTTTTTACGCCTATTTCGGAAGATTCATGGAGCCCTGGGACGGACCGGCGTCTATAGTCAGCTATGACGGCAGGCATCTATGCGCGGTCAGAGACAAGAATGGACTAAGGCCGCTCAGATACGACATTGACAAAGACGGAATGCTTGTAATGGCTTCGGAATCTGGAGTGGTGGAAGGCAGAGTTGACCTCAAGGAAAAAGGCGGCCTTTCACCCGGCGATGTAATTTGCTTTGATTTGCAAAGCGGCAATTTTTCTGACGGAAAGGCGACACTAAAAAGGCTTTCGGCTGAACACGATTACGGCAAATGGATAAATGACAACAGGCTTGAATTGAAAAACCTCAGAAGCCCATGCAATGAAATGCCTCTTTCCGAATCCGATAAGGAAAGGAAGCTGGTTCTGTGCGGATACAAGGCTGTTGAATTGTCGGAAGGGCTTCCGGCAATGGCCGATTCGGGGAAGGAAGCCATCGTTTCCATGGGGCTTGACAGGGCTCTTCCCGCATTGTCGGCTGAAAACCACCTAATTTTCGATTATTTCAAGCACCGCTTCGCACAAGTCACCAATCCGCCCATGGATCCCATAAGGGAAAAAATGTATACATCACTTAAGCAAATAATCGGATTTCCCGGGAAACGTGCCGACAAGATCGAAGTCAACCGTGAAATGCCCTTCGTTGAACTTGAGATTCCCGTGCTCGACAATGAAGAAATGTCGGGACTAAAGCAGCTGGACAACGAAAACTTCAGGGCGGTGACTGTGCCGATGCTGTTTCCTGCCGACGGGGCGGACAACAGATTGGAGAAAGCCTTGGAAGAGCTGCTGCAGAGTTGTGAAAGCTGTGTTGACAAGGGCTACAATTTGCTTGTCTTGAGCGACCGGCGGGTTGACCCTCTGTATGCGCCGATCCCGTCCCTTTTGGCGCTTGGCGCGCTTCACAATCACCTGGTTGAAACGAAAAAGAGGACCAAGGTGGAAATAATCGTCGAAACGGCAGAGGTTAGGGACGTGTCGCAAACGGCTCTTCTGTTGGGATACGGAGCAAAGGCGGTAAATCCCTGGTTCGCAATCGAACTCGTGAAGCAAAGGGCGGAAAAAAGCCGCAAATCGGACAAGGAAGCCATAGGCAATTTCAAGAAAGCCATGGCTTCCGGAATACTCAAAATAATCGCCAAGATGGGAATAACGACGCTTCAGGCATACCAAGGAGCAAAGCTTTTTGAAACGGTAGGGCTGTCTGAAGAATTCGTTTCCAGATATTTTGATGGGACTCCGGGGTGCCTGGGAGGAATCGACACTGGCATATTGCAGATGGAAACCCTAAAGAGGCATTCCGATGCCTACGGACGAAAGAAGGATGTGGATGAAAAAGCGGCGGAGCCTATAAAACCTGCACTCTACAGCGGCAGGAACGTAAAAAGGCTTGGCAAGGCCGCCGCCACAGGCGATTACGCATTGTACAAGAGCATGTCTGAAGGAATGGACGATAAAACATGGTCCATAAGGAGCCTTTTGGAAATAGCAGGGGACGAAAGCCGCGACTCAGACTGCTTAGAGACCAAAGAATCGGTCCTTAAGCGTTTCAGCGCAAGCGCAATGTCATACGGCGCCATAAGCCCGGAAGCCCATGTCGCCATATCGGGAGCAATGAACCGTTTGGGGGCAATAAGCAATTCGGGCGAGGGCGGAGAAAAGGACGATACGAGAAAAAAATCCGAAAAGAGCGGAAGCAGGCAAATAGCATCGGGCAGGTTCGGGGTTGATGTTGCCTATCTGGCGGATTGCAGAGAGATAGAAATAAAAGTGGCTCAAGGCGCAAAGCCGGGCGAGGGTGGGCATCTGCCTCCTGAGAAGGTTACGGATGAAATAGCGAGGGTGCGGAATGCAAGTCCGGGCATATCTCTTATTTCGCCGCCTCCCCACCACGACATTTATTCAATAGAGGATCTGGCTCAGCTGATCCACGACCTCAGGCAGGTAAACCCTTCTGCCGATATAGGCGTAAAGCTTGTAGCATCCGCCGGAATCGGCACAGTCGCAGCTGGAGTTGCAAAGGCCGGAGCCGACAGGATACTGATAAGCGGAGGCAACGGAGGAACAGGCGCCGCGCCGCTTTCATCAACAAGGTCTGCAGGAATACCGTGGGAAGTGGGCCTGTCCGAGGTTCACCAGACGCTTCTCTTAAACGACCTCAGGCATTGCGTCGAGCTGAGGGTCGACGGAAAGCTCCTTACGGGCAGGGATGTCGTAAAGGCAGCCATGCTGGGGGCTGAATCGTATGGCTTCGCCACGGCTCTTTTGATTGCCATGGGCTGTATAATGTGCCGGAAATGCCAGGCCAACGTATGTCCTGCAGGAATAGCGACTCAGGACGAAGAACTCAGGAAGCGCTTCAAAGGCTCTTCGGGCCATGTTGAAAGGTATATGGAATTTGTCGCAAGAGAAACAATAGAGATACTTGAAGAAAACGGTTTCGCAAGCCTGGATGAAATCATCGGGCGGAGCGACTTGCTTAGGAAGAAGGATAATCTCAACCTCAAGGCTGCAAAGCTACGGCTTGATTCTGTGCTTTACAGGCCAGAACTGCCTTCAAGAATATCAAGAAAATTCAAGCCGACTCAAAAGGAATCGGCGGCCTCTGCGATTGATGTTGCAGTTGCGGATGGAATAATGGATTCGTTGGCCGAAGGCAAACATCATGAATCGGAGCATAAAATAACTAATCGCGACAGGGGAATAGGTGCCTATTTGAGCGGCTGCATAGCAAGAAAAGGATTTGCCGGAAAACTTAAATACGATACGGTTGAACTTAGGCTTTCCGGTTCGGCCGGACAGAGCCTTGGGGCTTTTCTTGCAAAGGGAGTTTCCATAAGGCTCTCAGGAGACGCCAACGATTATGTGGGCAAGTCGCTCAGCGGAGGCAAGATTGTAATCGTTCCCGACGCTGAAATGCAGAGCGGAATAAAAGACAACATGATAGCCGGCAATACAGTTCTTTACGGAGCGTCATCAGGCATCTTCTATGGCGCGGGAGTGGTCGGAGACCGCTTTGCAATCAGAAACAGCGGCGCCCTTGCCGTTTGCGAGGGGATTGGAAACAACGGGTGCGAATACATGACAGGCGGAACGGTTGTAGTGTTGGGAAAACGAGGGATGAATTTTGCTTCGGGCATGACAGGAGGCAAAGCCTATGTACTGAATGAAAAAGCGCAGTCTCCGGCCGGAAAAAGCGAAAAAGCTATAGGAAGGGAATTGGATGATGCGGCTTCAGACGAACTGCTTAAGATATTGAAAGAGTATGAAGAGGAGACAAAAAGCGAAAAAGCCAAGAAGATAATCGCATCTTGGCCGGCTTCAGCTAAAAAATTCAGGCTTGTGGAATGATTCAGATTTGCTCCGCAAACTCTATTCTCTCTCCGTTTGGCCCCTTGAAAAAAACGATTCTGGATTCCCCGACAGTTACGGGATCACCCAAAAGGCGAATGCCTTTTTCCTTAAGAAGGCGGATTTCGCAGTCGAGGTTTTTAACATCGAATGCAATGTGGCTGACGGGGCCGCCGGGCAACTCGATGTTTCCCTCTTTATATACGAGCTCTATCGTTGTCCCTCCGGCGTCCATGAATACAAGCCGCATGCCCGGATGGCTCCTGTCCTCAATTGTTTTGCAATGAAGGACGTCTTTGTAAAAAGTTATCGACTCTTCAATGTCTACTGCGCTTATCCCTATGTGTCCGAATTTGTGCACTTTATGCCTCCTTTATTGTTGTGACAATAGGGTAACACAAAAACGGACGATTTGACAGACCCCGCACCCAATAAAAAGGATGCGGGGTCTTTATGCATCGCCTCGAAAGGTATATAATAATATAATAACGTCAAAGTTTTAACGGGAAGCGGGGAGATAGGCACATGAAACCTCAATGGGTAGATTATGTTAAAAGAGTCGAAGCTATTTCAAGAATAGGTTTGACAAATTGCAGAAATCCATATGACATCGAGCGCTACGAGGAACTCCGAAGTCTTAGCATCCGCTTCATGGAGGCTTATACAGGCGAGGAGCTGGAAAGGATAGAGGAATTGTTTGCATCCGATCCGGGTTATAAAACGCCAAAGGTCGAGGTTCGGGGAGTGGTTTTCAAGGAAGGGAAAATCCTCATGGTGAGGGAATTGGCAGACAACAAGTGGTCGCTTCCCGGAGGCTACTGCGAAGTGGGTTATTCAATATCGGAAAATGTCGTAAGGGAAATAGGCGAAGAGTCGGGATTAATGGTTGAACCGGTCAAACTAATCGCGGTTCTTGACAGAAGAAAACATGCGCACCCGCCGTCTCCATATCATGTATACAAGGTTTTCATTCAGTGCGAAATAACTGGAGGAAGGCCCATGAGGGGGCTTGAAACCGACGGAGTAGGGTTTTTCGGAATTGATGAACTGCCCGAGCTTTCAGAAAACAGAATCTTGAAGGAACAGATTGAGAAAATTTTTGATTTCTTGGGCAACACCGAAAAAGCGCCTTTGTTTGACTAGACATAATCGCAACATTGGTTTATCCTAGATAGCAAATGATATATAATGCACATGTACGGAAAATATGTAACAAGTCAAAAAGGGGGGGTTGAAAAGTGCCCGTAAAAATGAAAATATATTCGGATTACATGTGCCCGTTTTGTTATTTGGCTTATGCATATGTTAAAGAACTCGAGAAAACATGGGATTTGGACATTGAATGGATAAGTTTCGAGCTGCATCCGGAGACTCCTGCCGAGGGGATTCTTCTAAAGGATAGATTCGGGAAAGAGAAGACAAAGCGCATGGTCGAAGGCCTGAGAGAAAAAGGGCATCCATACGGTCTTGAATTCGGGAATTTGTATTTTATGCCAAACAGCCGTTTGGTGCTTGAAGCATCGGAATATGCAAGAGAATCCGGAAAATTTGAAGACTTCCACCAAAAAGTGTTTTATGAGCATTTCACAAATCTTGTGGACATAGGCAAAAAAGACGTGATAATGAAATTGGCCCATGATTGCGGAATGGATGAAAAAGAACTGGAATCAAAGCTTGACGAAAAATACTACACAGGAAGAATCGAGACCATACACAAGGCCGCTAAGGACTCGGGTGTCGGAAAAACCCCGTATTTTGTCGTTGAAAACCGGTTTTCTATTGAAAGACCGGGTTCGATAGATGATATAATAGACGTGTTGAAGAAAACTGGAAAGGAGTGTGGGCAGCATGGATGAAAAAAAGATGAGGCTTCTTTTAGATGACAACACCGTCATGGAATGCGATGTGATAGGCAAATTCGAAGTCGAGGAAAAAGTGTACATAGCTCTTCTTCCCGAGGGTAATGAAGATGTGCTGTTGTACAGATTCTTTGAAAAAAATGGAGAAATTGAGCTCGACAGGATTGAAGAGGACGAGGAATATTACAATGTGGCGGAAGTATACTACGACCTTTTCGGGCCTGTGGAAACTGATGAAGAGGTAGAAATGGAATTGATTGAAGAAGAATAGAATGACTATTTGTCAAGAGAAAGGATGGTACTAATTTATGAGCAATTGTAGCGGATGCAGTTCTTGCAGCACCTGCGGAGGCGGAACATGCGAACCGGAAATAACAAAAGTGCTAAAGCTCAACATGGTTTTTGACGAAGAAACGGATTCTGAAAAGTGCGATGCGATGGACGGGGCTGTCAATGAAGCCCTTGACAACATGCGCGATTTTCTCAATGAAAATAGAATCAAGATACAATACAATTCGGTCAAGCTTATCAACAGGGAACAGGCGGATTTGCTTGGATTTGAGAATTTGCCCACGATTCTTATAAACGGCACTGACATACAACCGGATTATAAGGAAAACACATGTAAATGCCATCCCGACCAAGTCATAAAGGGTTGGATATACATGGGCATGGAAATGGACACACCGCCAAAAGAACTTATCACTGACGCATTGATAGAAGCCATATATGGAAAACCGGAAAAGAAAGAATTGGAAGTTTGTGATTGCAGCGAAGAATGCAGCTGATTGAGGGAGGAATAAATGAAATTCATCATAGAGGACAAACTGTTTGACGCCCTGCCGGACTTGTACTTTGGTCTTGTTGTTGCAAAAGGGATAGACAATTCTACGCTTGAGGATGGCTTGCTTGCCGATTTTGTTGCCGCCCAGAAGAAGGCGGAAGAGCGTTTTGCAAAGGCCGACCTTAAAAAGGATCCCAGCATAACGCCTTACAGGGAGGCATTTAAGACTCTTGGGATAAACCCGAATAAATTCAGGTGTTCCATAGAGGCTCTGATAAAAAGGATAGCAAAAGGCGGAAGAATACCTACCATAAATACAATGGTGGATCTTGTAAACACAATAAGCATTGGCAATGTGCTTCCAATGGGCTGCCATGACATAGACGCATTCGACAGCGACATATGGGTTCGCTATGCCAGGGAAGGCGATATCTTCGTTCCTTTTGGAAGCGAGGAGGAAGAATCCCCCGATGCAGGAGAAGTCGTTTACGCAAGCGGAAACAGAATAAAAACGCGCAGGTGGATCTGGAGGCAAAGCGAAATTGGAAAAGCTGTAGAGGGGACAAAAAACTTCTTCATGCCGATTGACGGTTTCAAGTCTAAAAACGGAGAAGCCGTTGAAAGAGCCGCTAATGAGCTTGCTGAAATAATTGGCGATACATTCGGAGTCAAGGCAAAAGTCGCTTTTCTTGACAGGGAAAACCCCAGCGTCGAGATATAAAAAGTGGAAAGTGGAAAG
>CAZAFW010000055.1:0-9416 GCA_964484935.1 uncultured Peptostreptococcaceae bacterium | reverse complement strand
TAGAATTGGACAAGCTCTACTACAACATGCACAAGGCGGAAGCGGATTGGCTCTACGAGCTTGAAATATGGAAGGAGCTTTTAAGCGCCGACACAAGGGAGGCAATAAGGAAGGACTTCAACCGCTCAAAGACATTTCAGCGCGGCAGCAAGAAGGTCGGACGAAACGATCCCTGTCCTTGCGGAAGCGGAAAAAAATATAAAAAATGCTGCGGCAAGAACAAATAGCAACCCGAATAATGAATGAACATAGAAAAGGCCCCCGGCATAATGCCGGGGGCCTTTGTCGCCTAATCCTTCTTGAGTACGGCAATAACATTGTGCGTTTTCCCGTCGTTTTTAAGGAATATGAAATCATCTTTCGATATTTTCCCGTCGATAAGAAAATGAACCTTTCCGCATGAAAGAGAAACCGGATTCTTAACCTCTATCTTGTAGAGCGTGTTTCTGAAAGTGTATTCAATAGAATACTTTTTCCAAAACATAGGTATGCATGGCTTCATATACAGCCTATTTCCTTCCTTTCTCAACCCCAATATGTTCTCGCAACCTATTTTATACAACCAACCGGCGGCTCCTGTGTACCATGTCCAGCCCCCTCTTCCTGTATGGTGGCTGGCATTGTATATGTCGGCCGCAACGACATAGGGCTCAACCTTGTAGTGGTTTGCTTCGAAAACCGAACGGGAATGGTTTATGGGATTAAGCATTTCAAACAGCTCGTAAGCCTTGTTGCCGTCGCCAAGCTCGGTAAATGCCTGCACCACCCACACCGCGGCGTGAGTGTACTGCCCTCCGTTTTCACGCAAACCCTTGGCATAGCTCTTTATATATCCCGGATTCTTTTCTGATTTTTCAAAAGGTGGTGAAAACAGAAGAATTATGCCCTTTTCCTTTCTCACGAGGTGGTTGTCTACTGCATTAATTGCCATTTGTGCACGTTCGGGAGAAGCTCCGCCCGATATTACGGCCCAACTTTGCGGCAGCGACGCAATCATGCACTCAGTGTTTTGAATTGAGCCCAGAGGGCTTCCGTCGTCGTAAAAAGCTCTCATGTACCAGGATCCGTCCCATGCGTTTTTCTCTATCGATTCTGTTATGAAGCGCGCGGCTTCCCTGTACAGAGTCTTCCTGCTTGAATCGTTCATCATCTCGCAGATTGGCAAGAAGTTTTTCAAGATCAAATGCAGAAACCAGCCCAGCCAAACACTTTCTCCTTTTCCTTCCAGTCCTATTGCGTTCATTCCGTCGTTCCAATCGCCTCCGCCCATGAGAGGAAGGCCGTGGCTTCCATACTTGAGGGATCTGTCTATAGCCTTGATGCAATGTTTGTAAAGGCTGTCTGTGAGCATGGATTCCCTGGGGGTGACATATTTTTCATTTTCGCCTTCCTCAAGGGGCTCCCCGCTTATGTAGGGGATTTCTTCTAAAAGGAAGTCTCTGTCACCGGTTATGCGTACATATTCCGCTACTGCGTATGGAAGCCAAAGCAAATCGTCCGAGAATCTGGTCCTTATGCCTTTGTCCGTCTCTCCCTCGTGCCACCAATGGAGCACGTCTCCCTCCTCGAATTGATGGGCCGCATGAATGAGTATCTGTTTTTTCGCGATTGAAGGATCTATCATCATCATGTTGACAGAGTCCTGCAGCTGGTCGCGATATCCATACGCTCCGCCTGCCTGGTAGAAAGCCGTGCGCGCCTTTATGCGGCTCGAAACGGTCTGGTAGACAAGCCAGTCGTTCATAATGACGTCGAACTTGTTGTCCGGGGTTGTAACCTGCAAGCGCCCGGTCAAGTCATTCCAATATTCGCCCGAACCGGATTCCGCTTTATTGACTTCATCTGGGCTTTTGTATTTTTCTATCTGCTCGAAAATGCGGCGGGTTTTTGTTTCGGCGCCCATCATGAAAACAATAGTTTTTTCTTCTCCGGGTTCAAGAACTGTCGACACATGAAGCGCGCCGCAAGGGTCGAAGCCTATTCCGCAGGCATTCGACAGGGTCTTTTTGCCGAGCAGTTTTATTATGGCATCGCCAGAAAAATCTTCGCGGTTGCCCGTGAAGGACTTTATGGGTTCGGACGAGGCCATGTACATAATCTGGTTTGGATATTCATAGTTGTAGGGGTTAGTGACAAACAGATACTGGTTCTTGGCCAGGCGTGTCTTTATATGCTGCTGAGTATGCTGATCGTCCACTCCGACAACCGGCCGCACATAGAAAAAGGTGGAAATTGAGCGGGGGAAATCGGATAGA
Organism: uncultured Peptostreptococcaceae bacterium; assembly: GCA_964484935.1. Taxonomy (GTDB): domain Bacteria; phylum Bacillota; class Clostridia; order Peptostreptococcales; family BM714; genus BM714. The sequence goes on along the minus strand of CAZAFW010000055.1, from coordinate 7,161 downwards.
TTTTTAAGGCGCAAACGATAAAGCTTTATGGATTCCCTGGGAGGAACGAACATCTTGAGGCTTGAAGATATTTCGTAACCGCACGTCACGAATTCGCTGTAGCCCTTACCGTGGCGGATTTCGAAATCCATGCCCCCTCCGAGGGGCTTGGGAGTCGCCGACCAAACCTTTCCGTATTCATCGTCCCTGAGATATATTATTTCGTGCGGGTCGTCGTAAAGGCTGTCGTTTGTCCACGGAGTCAGCTTGTTTTGCCTGCTGTTCTCATACCATGTGTAACCTCCTCCGCTCTCCGATACGGTGAATCCGAATTTGTCGTTTGCTATTACATTTATCCATGGAGCAGGCGTGTTTTCTCCTTCCTTCAGCCGTATTACATATTCCTTGTATTTTTCATTGAAGCCTCCGTAGCCGTTGAAATACTTGAGCTTGTTTCTGCGGAAGGCGGCCCTTTGTTTTGAAAAATTGAAATCGCGGAAAGCAAGAGGGGCGGGCAATGCCTGAACAGGGGGGTTGAGAGATATCTGTTCCTCCAGAGAGCCCATCTCGCAATCCACCACCATCCTCGAAGCGGCATAAAGCAGGGAAATTTCCTCTTTTGAAAGCTTGGCGCTGTTTAATATGAATACTCCCATCGATTTGGGGTCGGAAGCGTAACCGAATTTTCTGGAAGTCATATTCTTTATCTCTTCTTCCATGTCCTTGAAATACCCCGATTCTTCAAGGTTGAGTATGACAAGGTCAACGGAAATGCCCTTCAGGCGCCAATATTCCTTGGCTTTGAGAAGTTTCCATAGGATAGTCATACTCTCGCGGCATTTGATGCTTGCCAGAAGTATGGGGGAGTCCCCCGAAATCCCGAAGGGCCACAGGCTGTTTTGTCCCTTGCTGTTTCGCTTTATTATGCGCTCATACCGGTTTTTCTGCGGGCTCAGATGAAGAATCTGCGAACTCATGTCCTGGAAGAGGAAGACCTCTTCCTGCGAAAGGTCCAGATATTCAGCCTCTACTTGTGCCTGTATAGTGGCAAGTTCGGATAATTCGCGCACCATGTAGGGGTTCTTGTATTTTTCCACAAGGCCGCGAAGTTCCTCTCTCTTTTCCGTCACACCCATTGCGAAGGTCAAAACTGCCTTCTGCGTTGGGTCTATGCGGACGCTCTTTCTGAGGCTGACAATCGGGTCAAGCACTACTCCGGAAGAATTGTCAAGAACCTTTTCGAGTGCCGCCGGGTTGGAAAGGCTGCGGCCCCTTCCTATGAACTTGACTCTGTCTGTCTCATACTGCGTGTTTCCAAAGGGATGGCCCTCGCAGGAAACCGAATGGAAAAGGTGAAGGGGTGAATCCTTTTCCTCCCTCGGATTTCTGATCGCCGTCAGGCTTTCCGATTGCTGGTCGAATGAAGTGTTTACAAAAAGATTGCTAAAAGCCCTGTGGGCCACGTCCGCTTCCTGGGTGTTGAGGGAAATTTCGGCGTAGCTAGTCGTCTCGATCACAACAGGCCGGGTCTTTTTGTTGATGATAGATATACGCCTCACTTCCACATTGTCCTCAGGTGAAACCCATATTTCCATGTGTATGTTTATTCCCTTGCGGGACTGCACATACTCTGCTTTCTCGAGGGAAAAACGAGCCTCGTAGTCGTCCGTTTTCGCACAAACGGGCTCAAAGCCGGCCGACCATACGTCGTTGTCTTCCATATTCTTAAAATAGAAAGCCAGTCCGTGGTAATTTCCTTGCAGGTTTTCCCGCCAGCGGGTCACCATCTTGTTTCTGTATCGGCTGTATCCTCCTCCGTTGTTTGTCACAATGACATGGTACTCCTTGTTTGAGAGCACATGGCAGCGGGGGAAGCTCAGAACGCCTTGCTTGAAGACTCGTGTCATGAATACTTCCTTTGGAGCGTATTCCTTTGTGATTTTTTCCTTTTCCTTCAGTTCGTGGGTTATTATGACTCGGAACGGCAATTTTTCCTGCAGCATGTTTGCGCCCATCTTGACAACCGGTTCCGAATGGAATCGATTTTGCATTATCGAACCATTTATGAAATTGTTTATTGCAACAAGACTCATGCCCAAATGATGCGCCATGTACGCCTGCACAATCTTACCAGACTCCTTCATGCCGGTGCGGTTTTTTGTGTAGTCGACTGATTCGTAAAAACCGTAGGGGCCCATAAGGCCTTCTGACTCCAGCATTTTCAAATTCGAAATCACGGCCTGATGGTCGAAAGGAAGGCCGAAGAAAGAAGCATAAGGGGAAACGACATAATCGTTTACAAGACCCCTTTTAAAGCCCAGGCCGGGTACTCCGAAAGCCTTGTACTGGTAATTGAGGTCGATGTCGAAATAGTAATATGCGGATTCCGAAAGGCCCCACGGCTTGTTCTTGCTTTTTCCGTAGTGCTTCTGGTTTTCGATGACCGAGTGGTATGTTTCGTCGAATAGAGTGTTTTCGTAGTTCTTTAAAATGAGGTTGGGCATGAAATACTCGAACATTGTTCCCGACCAAGACGCCAAAACCCTGAAACCTTCGGACAAGGTCAATGTTCTTCCAAGTTTGTACCAGTGTTTTAGAGGCACCTGCTTTTTGACTATGGCAAGAAAGCTGGTCTGCCTTGCCTCAGACGCCATCAGGTCGTAGTAGCTTTCAGTGAGATAGTCGTTTTCCCAATCGTATCCTATGGAAAACAGGTGTATCTTCTCGTCATAGAGCGCAGCGAAATTCGTTTGTTCGACAATATTTTCTGCCAAATGGCTCAGCTGGTCGAAGGTGCGGAGAACTTCGTCCAAATTGCAAAGTATTGCCTTGAGCTTGTTCTCGAGCTTGATTAGTGCAGATTTTTCACTTTCGTTTTCCGCTTTGGTTTTTTTCTTTCTTATCTTGAAAATCATGTCATTGTATTTGGAGCGAAGCTCGGAAAGGCTCAGGTCCATTCTCAGATGCCGTGTGTCTTCAATTATTTCGCTGTAAGCGGGATGTTCTGAATCTGCAATGTCCTCGGGATATATTATGACGGTGTAGTAATTGTCGTACTCCGACAATAGCTCCTGAACGGTTGTTTTAATTTTTTTCGAACAGGTGCTGGCAGTCTTTTCGTATGCAACTATTTTGTCGAGAAAGGCTTTCCATTCGTGGGCTTCCTTTCCTTTGATGCTTCCGAAATCCTCGAGTATTTCGCGTATGTTTTCGTCAACGCTTCCGCTTATCTCGCAGGTTTCCCTGAGCCCTTGAACTATGTCGTCGTCAATTGGGGGCTTGTCGCGGTATTCTTCAAGGCTTTGTTTCAGGGTTATAAGGTAGCCTATGAAATTGCCGCTGTCAACGGTTGAAATGTATCTGGGCCGGAGGACCGAAAGGTCGTTTGTGTTGTACCAATTGTAGAGGTGGCCGTTCCATTTCTCCATTTTCGAGACGGTTTCGAGAAGGCGTTTTATTACTATGACCATCCTTGTTATGGAAAGATAGCCCATGTCCCTCGCAGAAACGGCGGCAAGAAGCATAAGGCCTATATTTGTGGGCGAAGTACGGTTGGCGGCGTCTCTTGGAGGGTATATTTGAATGTTGTCAGGGGGAAGATAGTTGTGGCTCTTTTGCGCAAGGTCCTCATAGAAGGCCCATATTCTTCTGGCCTCAAGGCGCAGATAGGCTGCGTCCTCATCAGGCACAAGCGGCTCTGCAGGCTTTCTTGAGCCAAGCGTAAAGGCTATGAATGGAGAACAGAGCCAAATGGCAGCAAAAATCCAGGGAAGGGCCGATGCCCCCTTGCCGGCAAAGGCGACAAGCAATAGAAAGAGCAGAACCTCCGCAAAAACAATCCACATCTTTCTTATGAAATGCGAAAGGGCGGGCAGCTTTTCTTTTTCGGACAAAGAAGCCGTTACCCATTCGAGCATGTTGTTCTTGGAAATGACAAGCCTGAAAAGCGATATGCATATCGCCTCGGCCGTCACATAAGCCTCGTAGGGAAGAAAGACCGTTTGCAGGAGCAAATACTGCAGAGTTCCCTTCAAACCGAACTTGACCTTGCCGCTTCGCGAGTACAGCCTGTTGGGAGTCTGGTGCCGCCTGGAGAATGCGGAATCCGCTATCTCGAGCAAAAGAGGGAGGAACATGGATAAAAAGGCGATAGAAAGCCAGCGCCATGGAGAGCCGGGCAAAAATGTCATAGAGCCGATTATCAGCACAAAGAGGGATATGGTGTATAGGCTGCGCCTGAGGTTGTCGAGTATTTTCCACTTGGACAGAGCCGACAAGGGATTTGCCGTCCTTTTCCCCTGCTTGTTTACAATTCTCGACCTCAGCCATGGCAGAAGCTGCCAGTCCCCCCTAACCCACCTGTGCAGTCGCATTATGTAAGAAAAATACCTCGTGGGGTGGTTGTCCACAAGCTCGATGTCGGTTGCGAATGCCGCCCTTATATGGCTGCCTTCCAAGAGGTCGTGGCTAAGGACCCGGTTCTCGGGTATTGCGTCAGTAAGCACCTTGTTGAATAGGGGAAGGTCGTAAATACCCTTTCCCATGAAGATTCCCTCGTTGAACATGTCTTGGTACAAATCGGATATGTTTTCCGAATAGATGCTTATTCCTGTGTTTCTGGCATATATGTGCGTGAAGCGGGAAGCGTTGGAGCTGCTTACGCTTATGCTCACGCTTGGCTGTATGAATCCGTATCCTTCCTCCACACGCCCTTTTTCTGGATTGAAGATGGCTTGGTTGAGGGGGTGGGAAATTGTTCCTATGAGTTTTTTGGCTGAGTCCATTGGAAGCTGTGTGTCTTCGTCGAGGGTTATTATGTATCGTATTTTTGATTTGAGGTTTGAAATATCAGGCGAGATTACTAAATGGGATGTTTCGCCGCTTCCGGAAAGAAGATTTCCAAGTTCGGTGAGAGAGCCCCTCTTCCGTTCCCAGCAAATCCATTTTTTCTGGCGGGCATTGAAAAGGCGCTTTCTTTGAAAATAGAAGAAAGTGTCCTTCTCCGGCGAATACTTTTTGTTGAGCCTTGCGGCTTGGCCGAGGGCGCTTTTTATTATGGCATTGTCTTCTTCCGTGAATTCGCTGTCCGCGTCCTTGAATTCTCCCAGCAATGCAAAGTAAAGGTTTTCACTTTTGTTTCCAAGATAGTATGTTTCGATTTTTTCAAAAAGATCCCCTATGTTTTCTTCGGCTGCAATCAGGGATGGAATGACCACCATGGTTGCGGACTCTTCGGGTATCCCTTTTTTAAGGCTTAGCTTGGGAAGAAATACCGGAGGGACAACCTTCAGGAAAATCCAGTTGAGAAATTTTATTATGATTTCGCTTATGGGTATGAAGAGTACCAATCCCGCTAATACTGCGTTTCTGTTTGATTCGAAAATATTCGATATGTCATATATGAATAGGCCTGTTACTGCAAGCGTAAGCAGAAATACGGGAAGAAGGTAGGCCGACGCCGGAAAGTCGTGGAAACGGCCGCGCCTTCTCGCAAAGCCCAGAAGTGAAATTAGTTTTTCGCGTCCCTTTTCAGTCAGGTAGTATCCCACATGGGTCTCCCTTAAAGGCTTCCCATCCTCCTTAGCCTTCTCGGACAAGTCCAGAAGCTTCATGGCGACCTTTGTCTCGTTTATACCGTACCTTCTGGAGAATGCCTCGATTTCATGGCGGCAGTGGTCGCGCGACTCGAAATCCATCTGCAGGTAAACTCCGGAGGGGTCCTTCCTTAGTATGCCCTCGACAATGGAAACCGATTCGAATATGTTGTTCCAATCCAATTGGGATATCTTGTTGAGCGAAGTGATGAGGTTGCCTATTTGATTCTTGTGTAAGGACTGGGTGCGAAGGGCCAGTTCGACCGTTTTCTCTATGGTCGTGTCGTATTCCCTGAGCTTGTGCGTAAGATACCTGGATATGTATTCGTATTTCTCATTTTCCCTTCGGGTTATCCGAACCAGATACTCCACATAGGAAGACGACACCATGGGGGAGTTTCCGATATCTTCCTTTATTTGGTTTAGAGCAGAAAAAGTGTCTTCAAAATCGAGCCGCATGACTTTTTCGCGTTCGAGCTGATTGCGGTAGATGTCTCCTGAAATTTCACGTATTCGTTCAATGACGGCTAAAACGAGCACGGTGTTGAAAATCCACAGTTCGCTCATGGAAAAGATGCTGGCGCTCTGATAGGCCTTCAAATAGTTGATTATTATGTCCTCGTTGAAATTGCCGCTTGTGATTTCAACAAGGTTCAGGGCTGCGGGATATATGCGGGGATAACCGCTGAAGATTGATTCGTCAAGAATTCCAAGGCGGATCTTCTGCCTCTTGTCCAGGGTCAGCTTCAATTGTTTGACCTGTTCGTCTATCTTGTAGAAATTGTCCAGAATCCAATTGCTTCCCGGGTAAAGCTCCCGCTCGCCCGTAGCAAGGTCGGAGAGGCCCGACGAAAAATCGACTATGTCCGAATGGTTTCTTTCCAAACGGTCAAGCAGCTTGCTCAAAGAATACTTTTTGAACTTGAAACTGCTTTCAATTGCCGTTTTTTCCGCACGTGAACGCATTTCTTCCATGTTTATCATAAAAACACTTCCCAATGAATATTTCTTAATCCCGTATTTTCTCTATGTATAGAAGTATACCCTGTGGATGTGAAAATATTCCATCCAATTGAATTAGACGACATTCCAAAGGCTGGATAAAAATGCTTGCCGAGTGTATAATCAAAGATAGAGGGGTGGTATGCATGATTTCATATCCTGAAAAGCTTTTGGGAGATTTGTCGGTGATAATAGGGTCGATTGCGCTGGCGGTAATAATATGGGGCGTATTCTTCTGTCTCGCAAAGTGGCTTTACGGAGAAATCTTTAACCGGACTGCGACCGACTCGGCAAGCAGGCGCGAAGATGCGAGGCGCTCCCTTGGTTCATACATACTGCTGGGGCTTGAAATCCTAATAGTGGCCGATATAATAGGAACCGTAATCGATCCCACCATGGAGGAAATAACTATACTTGGAGCCATAGTTGTCATTAGAACCATCATAAGCGTTTTCCTTGACAAAGAGATTAAGGGAAAGGATAAAATTTAGTCCCAACAGCAGGTTGACAAGGCCAACAAAAAATCATATCATAGTAATTGATTTTGCATGCACCTATAGCTCAGCAGGATAGAGCAACGGTTTCC
>CAZAFW010000054.1:0-10077 GCA_964484935.1 uncultured Peptostreptococcaceae bacterium | reverse complement strand
CTCAGCAGGATAGAGCAACGGTTTCCTAAACCGTGTGCCGGAGGTTCGAGTCCTCTTAGGTGCGCCAAAGAAAAAGAGAAGGGCCTTTTGGGGCTTTCTCTTTTTTTATGCCCTAAAACAGCAAGGGCTTTCGTATACTACTATATAAAGAAAAGTCAATCAATATAAGCGGCATACCGATAAGGGCAAATCCGCCGAAAGGCGGAGACGCAAAGCCACGGGCCTAAAATCATAAGATTATGGCAGCCGGGCCGCCGAAAGTTGCATTTGAATTTTTGGCTCTGCTTCGGTAACGATTCAGAGCCTTTATCATGTGCTGCGACGTAAAGGAGGGAAAAAAATGAAACAATTGCAGAGCATCGTAAAAGACTTCATAATCATGGCCATAGTCATGACCATTTCCGTCCCCGTCGTTTCCCACGCGCAGGGCAATGCATACGGGTTGAACAAAAGCGAAAAACTCAACAGAGGCAAGCCAACCGCGGAAGCGGTGGAGAAAAAAGAAAAAGCCCTGGAGGAAAAGGACGCCCTAAAAGCCCAAAAGGACAGTCTTGAGGCGGAGATCCAAGCTCTCGAAAGCGAGCTTGAAGCGGCGGAAGAGGGAGAATCTTCCATAGGCATTGCAGAGGCCATAAGGACCAGGAAACAGCAAATGGAACAATTGAAGCTTGCAATGAAAGAAAAGATTGTCGAGGCCAAGACAGCCTTGAGAGCTTCCTATACGGAAGAAGAACTGGCGGAAATCGAGCAAATGCGTGAATCCCTGGCGCTCAAATTCAAGAACGCCAGCTTCCTCCCGGTCGAAAGCATCATGGCAAGGGGAAGGAACATCAAGTTCGACACGCCGCCGGTAATAAAGGATGGAAGGACCCTTATACCGGTGAGGGCTGTTTCAGAGGCTTTTGGAGCAGATGTCACATGGGATCCGGTTTTAAGGACGGTAACAATCGTAAGGGGAGAAACGGAAATTGTGCTTGAAATAGATTCAATCGGCGCAATGGTCAACGGAGAGGAGTCCACTCTTGACGTTCCGCCAGAAATAATGGGCGGAAGGACAGTGGTTCCGTTGAGATTCGTATTGGAGAAGATGGGATGGGAATGTGATTGGGACGGAGAAAACATTGAAATAGTAGAAGAAACCGATGCCGCAATAGAAGACGACCCTGCTGAAGAACCTGCAGATGGAACAGAGGATGATTCGCAGGAAGAACCTGAAGATCCTGAAGATGCCGAAGAGGATGAAAACGCTGCAGATACTAAGGCCGATGATGGAGAAGAAATTTAAAACCGGGACAGGCCGGGGCAAAGCGTAAAACGTAAACAGAAGAAGACTCAAGTGACCCTTCAATTGATTGAGGGGTCATTTTCATATATTGGGGAATCATTGATTACATAAGGCGCAGACTTGTGTTAGGATAGTGTTAGATAAAAAAACAGGAGGCTTAACATGTTTACAAAAGCGATTGTGAGAAAACCGGGCAGAAGCCTTATAAGCGGCATCACAACGGCCGAAGGTCTGGGCAAGCCCGATTATGAAAAGGCGGTCTGCCAGCACGGGGCATACGTAAGGGCGCTCGAAAGCTGCGGGGTAAAGGTCCAGGTTCTTGAGCCGAGCGAGGAATTTCCAGACAGCTGCTTCGTAGAGGACGTGGCGGTGCTTTTTGCGGAAGCCGCAGTAATAACCAATCCGGGGGCGCCTGCAAGAAACGCCGAAAAAGAGCTTATAGTGGAAACCATAAAAAAGCATTACCAAACAATAGAGCGCATAGAGGAGCCTGGAACCCTCGAAGGCGGAGACATAATGCAGGACGGGAAAACATTCTACATAGGAGTCTCCGAAAGGACAAACGAGGAAGGGGCCAAGCAGCTCAGGTCCATAGTCGAAAAATACGGGTACCAGGCAAGGCTTGTTCCCGTATGCGAGGTTCTGCACCTCAAGACGGGAGTCACGCTTTTCCCCGACGGTTTTCTGCTCGCAGGGGCTTCCTTCGGAAACGACGCAGCATTCGACGGCTCAGTCAGGCACTTCGTTGCGGAGGAAGAGTCCTATGCAGCAAACTGCCTGCTCGTCAACGGAAAAGTCATTGTGCCTTCGGGATTTCCAAAAACGCTTGAAGTGCTTAAAAACAGAGGATACGATATAATAGAGACGGACATGGGCGAATTCCGCAAAATAGACGGAGGACTCACCTGTCTGTCGCTGCGCTTCTAAAAAGGGCGCAAGAGACGGGCCCGCCGGCAAAAGACCAAGGAGGAGGGTGCATGATGGAAGAAAAAAAGATCTCCGATTTTGAAAATGCAGGAACCATCCAGGGTTTCTACATGATAAAGTCTATTTCGGTAAGAAAGGCAAAGAACGGCAGTTTCTTTGCCGATTTGACCCTTTCCGACAGCACAGGGGAAATAAACGCCAAAATCTGGGACGCCCAGGAGAATGCTGAAACGTTTTTCGGCTCGGGAGCCATAGTCAAGGTCCGCGGAGACCTTTCCCAGTGGAAGGGAAGGGCACAGCTCACCATAAAGAAAATTCGGAAAGCGGAGCCCCAAGACGGGCTCGACATAGAAAATTTCGTGCAGAGCGCCCCGGAAAGCTTCGAAAGCATGTATGGGGAAGTGCTTTCATTCATAGACAAAATGTCCGATCCCGATCTCAAGAAACTCTCGGGACACCTCTTCGACAGTGTAAAGGACAAGCTTTCCTACTACCCAGCCGCAAAAAGCAACCACCACGCCATTCGGTGCGGCCTGCTCTACCATACACTTACCATGCTAAGGGTCGGTGAAAAACTATCTTCGGTATACAGCAAAATAGACAGGGACCTGCTTTACGCGGGAATAATAGTTCACGACCTTGCAAAGACCCGGGAAATGGAATCGAATGAAATGGGCATAGTCTCAGAGTACACGAGAGAGGGCAAGCTGCTCGGCCACATAATACAGGGCATAACCGACATAGACAAGGCGGGAGAGACGCTCGGCATACCACATGAGACGGTCCTTCTTCTCAAGCACATGGTGCTTTCCCACCACTATGAGCCTGAATTCGGAAGCCCCAGAAAGCCGATGATTCCGGAAGCGGAGCTTCTGCATTATATAGACATGATCGACGCGAGGATGTTCGACTTCTTTGGCAGCCTGGACAAGACCGAAAACGGAGAATTCACAGACCGCGTTTGGACGCTTGACAACAGGCAGCTCTACAAGAGGGAAGCCGCAAAATGGAGTGAAGACAATGAAGAACAAGGCGCTTGAAAAAATGAAAGAGGGAGGGCATGTATTCGGCATGTTCTGCAACTTCAATTCACCCGAAGCAGTTGAAATAATGGGGCTAGCGGGCTTCGACTTTGTCGTTCTCGACATGGAGCACGGTCCCTTCACGTTCGAAACGGTTCAAAACCTTGCCAGGGCGGCCGAGCTCAGGGGCATGACCGCGCTCGCAAGAACCACCAGCGGAAGCAGGACCGATGTTTTAAGGGCCCTCGACACTGGAGTGTCGGGAATAGTAGTTCCCCAGGTTTCCACACTCAAGGAGGCCAGGGAAATAGCCAAATGGGCAAGATACCACCCCCAAGGGGCGAGGGGAGTAGCCCTTCCAAGATCCTCTGAATTCGGCAGCAAAAGCATACTCGAATATTTCGAGGAGGCAAACAGAGAGACCCTGGTCGCTGTCCAGATAGAAAGCCGCCAGGCGCTGGGCAATCTTGACGAAATAGTCTCCTGCCCCGGAATAGACATGGCCTTCGTCGGCCCCTTCGACCTTTCCCAGTCGCTGGGCATACCGGGCCAAGTCGGGCACGAGACCATAGAAAAAGCGCTCGACGCTATAACAGCATCATGCGCGAGGCACGGCAAATACGCTGGAATATTTGCGGCAAACGCCGAACAGGCGCTAAGGTTCAAGCAAAGGGGATTTAACCTCATAGCCGTTGGCATTGACACGACGCTCTTTTACGGGGCCTCCAAAAACCTGGCCGAATCTCTGTCCGGGCAGCCCGTTGACCCCGCCTGCCAGTGAATGTATAATTGTGTTTCCAATCCATATTACGAAAAAAATCTGCCAAGGTGGGCCTGATGGATAAAAATGAGTACATGAAGGAAGCTTTGAAAGAGGCGCGAAAGGCCTATGAAAAGGGCGAGGTGCCTGTCGGGGCTGTCATTGTAAGAAGAAACGAAATAATAGCAAGAGGCCATAACCTCAGGGAGACCGGCAAGAGCCCCCTGGCCCATGCCGAAATAATCGCAATAGAAAAGGCCGCCCGAAAGCTGGGCGGCTGGAGATTGACAGAGTCGCAAATCTATGTTACTATAGAGCCCTGTGTGATGTGTGCGGGGGCTATACTGCAGGCCCGCATAGACGAGGTTTTCATAGGAGCCATGGACAAGAAGGCCGGAGGCGCCGGTTCGGTCTACGATCTTCTCGGGGACGGACTTTTGTGCCATGTTCCCAGGGTGGTCAAGGGCGTCCTTGAAGACGAATGCTCGGCCATAATGAAGGAATTTTTCAGAGAGCTGAGAAGAAAATGACAATATGGAGAGTTGACCGAGTGGCTAAGGAGCTCGCCTGGAAAGCGAGTAAGGCTGTAAGGCCCCGTGGGTTCGAGTCCCATGCTCTCCGCCAAAAGAGAAGAAGCGTTCATCCAAAAGGATGAGCGCTTCTTTCTGTAGGGGGTAAATATCAATAAAATCGCTTTTAAACGACAGGGGGCGTGCTTTGCGGAAGGCGTCTGTTGTCTGTAGCCTGTTCGAGTCCGTAGGCTATTTCTATCAGAGCCGGCTCGCTCCAAGGCCTGCCAAGAATCTCCATGCCTATTGGAACGCCGATAGGGGCGGTTTCCGTGGGAGTCGAGAAGCCCGCCTGAACGGCAATTGAAGGGAAGCCTGTAACAGAACCCAAAACTCCATTTCGCTCGTCCTGGCTTTTTCCTATGAGGCAAACCAGCTGTTTCTGGTGCGGATATACAATTGCGTCAAGCTCATAGTCAGCCATAATTTTCATTACCTGGGTCTGCAGGGAGGTCCTTTTTACAAGCCGTTCATTGTATTCGGGGGTTCCCACGCTGAGAGCCATGGCCTTCTTGAGGTTTTCTTCGATCCCGGGGTGATATTTTCCTGATGCCAGAACTTCCTCAACCGAATGGACGGGGGCTCTTTCGGGCAATGCGTTGAGATATATGTTTAGATGGTCCTTAAGGTCGTTGAAGTGCACGCTGACCTTTGAAACCAAATATCCCGAATCAATGTCTTCCTTGATTTCAACTACCTTTGCCCCGCCTTTTTTCATGTCTTCTATGCTTTTTCTGACAGCCTTGTTTACATCTTCGTGTATTGCTTTGCTTCCGAAGAAACTTTCAAGAACTCCTATTTTCTTGCCTTCAAGTCCGTTCTCTTTAAGGAAAGCTGTGTATGTTTCTGGTTTTTTGCCGACCGACCATGCTGTTTCGTCGTCTGCCTTGTCGTACCCCGCAATCACGTCAAGCACCTTTACGGCGTCTTCAATGGTTCTTGTTATCGGGCCCGCAGTGTCCTGGGTAAAGGAGTAGGGCACTATTCCGTCTCTGCTGACAAGGCCTATGGTGGGTCTGAACCCTACCAGGTTGTTGGCAGAACCAGGTGAACGTATGGAGTTGATTGTGTCTGTTCCAATTCCAACCATTCCGAAGTTTGCGGCAATGCCTGCTCCGGTTCCTCCGCTCGAGCCGCCGGGGGTTCTGGTGGAGTCGTAAGGATTTACCGTTTGTCCAAGTATGGAGCTTATAGTTTCTCCCCATATTGCGAATTCATGCAGGTTGACCTTTGCAAGAATAAGGGCCCCGGCTTTTCTGAATTTTTCCGTGATAAAAGCGTCGTCCTCAGGCACAAAACCTTCAAGGCTCGCGGATCCGCCCGTTGTAGGCATGTCGAAAGTATCCACATTGTCTTTTAAGAGAACGGGTATTCCGTGAAGGGGGCCCACAAAGCCGCCGCTTTTGAATTTTTCATCCAGTTCGCGGGCTTCTTCGAGAGCTTTGGGGTTGACACAGACCACGGCGTTTAGCGCGGGTCCCTTCTGGTCATAGGCCTCTATCCTTTTAAGATAGCCTTCCACCAGCATCTGGCATGTGACCTCTCCCTTTTGCATAGCCTCATGTACTGAAGCTATGGTTGCTTCTTCCAATCTAAAAGCAGTTTCACTCATTGGAGCATCTACCTTCTTTCACTATTTTATTTTTTTCAGATATGAATCGATTTCTTTTTCACCGAAATTCAAATAGTTTTTCAATATTTCTTCTGTATGTTCCCCAATTGACGGTGCAGGTTCTTCGGGAAGCTCCTTTTCCGGGGGAATAGAAGAAATCTTTATAGGATTTCCGGCTACTTTTATACTGCCTACTCCAGGTTGCTCAACGTCCACGAGCATGTTTCGGGCCTTTACCTGTGGATCGGCGAATAAATCAGCCATTGTGTTTATTGGGCTTGCAGGCACATGGGCTTCGGTCAGAAGCGACATCCACTCTTTTGTAGTCCTTTGGCAAAAGAGTTGGTCAAGAAGCGGTTTTAAGCGATAATGGCTTAAATTCCTTTTGTCGTTTGTCGCAAAATCATGCTCGTCCAGCCATTCTTCCTTATTGACTGCCTTGCAAAATGCTTTCCATAGTTTGTCGTTTCCAACCGCCAGTATTATCCAGTCATCCTTTGTCTTAAAGGCTTCAAATGGTGTTATCGAGGGGTGGCGGGACCCAAGCGGAGTCGGTATTTCCCCTGTTGCGGCATATCTTGCTGTAGCATTTTCGAGTATTGAAACTTGACCGTCCAACATGGCAACATCAATTTTTTGGCCTTGGCCGGTCTCTTTTCTTTTGTGAAGTGCGGAAAGTATTCCTATAGCACCAAAAAGACCTGCTGTGATGTCTCCTACTGAAGTTCCAACACGGGTTGGAGGTCCGTCGGGTTGTCCGGTTATGCTCATTATGCCGCCCATTGCCTGAACAATCATATCGTATGCGGGACGTGCCGAGTATGGACCGGAATGCCCAAATCCGGACATTGCCGCATAGATTATCCTTGGATTCACAGTTCTGATTTTTTCATATCCAAGCCCCAATTTTTCCATGGTTCCAGGCTTGAAATTTTCTGTTACAACATCCACCTGTTTTATCAAATCGAAAAATACGTGTTTTCCTTCAGCGGATTTCAAATCCACGGCAATGCTTTTCTTTCCGCGGTTTATGCTGATGAAATATATGCTTTCTCCATTGACATAGGGGCCAAAGCCCCGGGAATCGTCTCCGATTCCCGGTCTTTCAATTTTAATTACTTCCGCACCGAGGTTTTTAAGAACCATAGTGCAATAGGGTCCTGCCAAAACTCTTGTCAAATCTAGAATTTTTATTCCGTCCAATAATTTAGTATTCATTTTGTTCCCCTTTCCTGCTTGCTTTAAACCGGTAGGAACAATACGCCGAGAATGAAAATACCGCCACTGAGAATCATTATGCTGGTAGAATATCCAATAAGGTCTCTTGCTTTAAGTCCGGTAATTCCAAGAAGCGCAATAGCCCAGAACGGCTGGAACATGTTTGTCCATGTATTTCCGTAAGCTACGCAAAGAGAAGTTTTAGTTATAGATGCGCCCATTAGCTGTGCTGATTGAACTGCAATAGGCCCTTGAACCGCCCATTGTCCGCCTCCGCTGGGCACAAACAGGTTTACAAGTGAAGATGACAAGAAAACCCAAAGCGGGAAAGTAAATGGGGTGCTCATGTCAACAAGCCCTTGTGCGGCTACATCGACAAGGCCCGAGTAGCGGATCATGCCCATGATTCCAGCATAGAGAGGGAATTGGAAGATGATTCCGCTGACGCCCATCGTTGCGTTCTTGACGGCTTTTACGTAGTTGTTGATGTTTCCGTGGAAAAGTATTCCGCCGAAAAGGAATATGGAGTTAACAATGTTGAGATTGAGGCTGAATCCTTCTGTGGCGAAAAAGTAAACAATATATACCCAACCCAGTGCGCCTAGGCAGAATGCGATGAATTTGCTGTGGTTCATTCTGTCGCCGACAGACGGGTTTTCAGGAAGACCGTCATGCGGGGCGTCGTCTGCCTCGAGGACCGCCATTGTATCGGCATCCAAAGTTTGGAATTCTTCTCCCTCTTTCGGGTGGAGCATAGAAGCGAAAAGGGGAGGTAGAATAAGAAGACCTATGGATATTGCTATGTTCATGGGGTTGAAAACATATTCCGACATCGGAATTAATCCCATTTCTGCTTCTAAGAAGTGTCCAGGACTTGCTATCAGGAGTCCGATTGAAGCTGAGAAACCCCCATGCCATGTCATTTGTCCCACGTATGCTCCTGCGCCGATTAGTCCGTACTCAAACGGGACATTCTTTACCTTCAGGTTTCTTGCTATCTCTTTTGCGAGCAAGGCACTTATTATAAGTGTAAGGCCCCAGTGAACAAATGAAATGGCAACGGAAATGAATGTCACATAGAAAACCGCCTGTTTGCTTGTTTTAGGAACTGCGGCAAGTTTTTTTATGACTTTCTTTACTGCCGGAGCATTTGCAACTGCCGAAGCGGTTATAACCATAAGAGCCATCTGCATACTGAAAGTAAGAAGGCTCCAAAAGCCCTTGTACCAGTGCTGAGTCATTTGCATTGGTGTTTGTTTCATAATTACCATTCCTAAAACGAAAGCTGTGAAGGTCAATATTACAGCGAAGATGCTTGGATCCGGAATATACTTTAAGGACCACTTGGTTAAACGATTGCCTAGTTTTCTAATCATTGTAAAAAAACCACCTTTCATAAATTGAATTATAAATCCTCTGTTTCAGCTAAAGTGATAAACCCTTCCCTCCTTGTTTTTTTATGAAAATATAAAAAGACAGAATTATAGAATTTTTATGTTCTATAACTCTGTCTCTCAATCGCTCTATGTGGTATTTTTATTTTAATGTTATTCTCTCGTATTCTCTCGTATTCTCTCGTATTCCCTTGGTCTTTCTGTCAGTGTTTAATTTGCTCAATGGAGGCTGTTTATATGTGCATAAGCCCCAATCCGACCCGGCTGTGGTTTGTGATGCTGTGCATTGCCGAATATCCGTACATTCCCACGGCCAGCCAATGATTTTTGCGGACAATGGCAATTTTTACAGCAACATTCAGGGAAGAGACTTCTTTGAAAAGAAATCCTTTTTTTGCTTCTTCCGTTGCATGGAGAAGGGCATGGACTTCATGCGAATTCTTTATAATTATACTATTGTTCAATGTTGCTCCTATGACTGCCTTGTAGAGTTTTCTGTTGAATTCGAGCCTTTCACCGCCAACTTCAGTTATGCAAAATTTGTAGTCCAGATTTGCAAGAGTTTTCTTTATCTTGGCTTCTTGTTCCCTGCTTGTAGACATTGCTATGAGTACTGCCAAACGACCTATGTCAAGGTCGTCCAAAGAATAATCCAGTTTCAATATATCCATCAGGTTACAAAATCCTCTCCTCGGCAGAATATAAGAAACATCTGCAAAATACCTATTATTGGGCTGTTAAAAAATTATTTATAATATAATAATATCAGAAGAATGAAAGGTTTACAATATAAAAATTCACAAGCATTGCCCGATTGGCAATCATGAGCTATAAATGGCAATATAATGAATAATTCGAATTGCAAAATTGCAAAATCGCTTTTGGTGCCGGATGTCGAAAATGAGCATTCCAAATGAGTCAAACTTCGAGCAAGTGTTTAAATTTGACCGTGAATAGGAGCTTAAGCAGAAAAATTCAATATGTTTTCGGTGTAGGAAGCAGATAGGCATAAAATGAAGCATTTGTTTTTGGAGCTTTCAGAAATAAAAAAAAATTTAAAAATGCAAGTATTGTTATTGCCATTATTAATCAAGTGTGCTATTATTTACGACATAAACAATTGAATATGGAACCACCGAGAAAACGGCTAGGTTGTAAACCGATAGAGAATGAGAGATGAAGCGGGCCTTGATATTTATTAAGGTTACCGCTTTTTTTGTTTTTCTAACGTAAAAGGAGGGGCAGGAATGGCAATAAACAAATTGGAAAAGCTGAGAGAGAACAAAAAGA
>CAZAFW010000053.1:4532-10078 GCA_964484935.1 uncultured Peptostreptococcaceae bacterium | reverse complement strand
TTGAGCAGGCAAGGTATTTCATATTGTGCCGGATGAAATCCATCATTGATGAAGCAGTAAATGGAAAGCTCTTCATCGATTATAAGACCCATCTGCAGGAATTGATTCAAAAAAGAAGCTCAGGACGACTAAATTACCAAATTTACAATGAAGAAGGGCCTGACCATGCAAAGATTTTCTTTTCAAGAGTTACAGTAAACGGAGCAGAAATTGGAATTGGGAAGGGCAGAAACAAGAAAGAAGCCGAACAGGAAGCCGCACAAATGGCTCTAGACAACCTTTTGAAAAAACAAACAAAACAACAATAATACAGGAGTGAAAAAATGAACAAAAACAGACATAAACCAAAGAACAATCTTAAAATAATCCCTTTGGGGGGATTGAACGAAATCGGAAAAAATTTAACAGTATTCGAGTACAAGGATGAAATAGTGATAGTAGATTGCGGACTCGCTTTTCCCGATGATGAAATGCTTGGAATCGACATTGTCATTCCGGATGTCACTTATCTTGAAAAAAACCGCGATAAAATCAAAGGAATTGTGCTAACCCACGGTCATGAGGACCATATCGGAGGTCTGCCTTTTTTTCTAAAGAAAATCAATGTTCCCATATACGGAACCAATTTGACCATAGGTCTTGTAGGCAACAAGCTTAAGGAACACAAACTGGACAAAAAAGTCAAAACCCATGTAAGAAAAGCCGGCGACACGATAACTCTGGGCAGGTTCAAAATAGAGCTTATCAGAGTGGGACACAGCATTCCCGACGCAGTTGGGCTGCTAATAGACACGCCGGTTGGAAAGATTGTCCACACCGGCGACTTCAAGATTGATTTCACACCTATCGATGGAGAACCCATAAACCTAAACCGCTTTGCCGAGATAGGAAACTCGGGTGTTCTGGCGCTTATGGCCGACAGCACAAATGTTGAACGGCCAGGATATACAATGACCGAGAAAAAGGTCGGAAAAACCTTTGACCGTATATTCGCAAGTGCGGAAAAACGCATAATAGTAGCGTCTTTCTCGTCGAATGTCCACCGCCTGCAGCAAATCGTAGACGCCGCCTATCTGTGCAACAGAAAGATAGCATTTTCAGGAAGAAGCATGGTCAACATGGTCAAGGTTGCCTCCGAACTCGGATATATAAACATTCCTGACGGAATCCACATCAACATAAACGACATAAACAGATACCCAGACAATGAAATAGTTGTCGCGACCACGGGAAGCCAGGGCGAGCCAATGTCGGCACTTGTAAGAATGGCAAATTCAGAGCACCGTCAGATGACGCTTCAGGAAGGCGACACGGTCATAATGTCATCCTCAGCAATTCCAGGTAATGAAAAAACCATATCAAACATCATAAACCTGCTTTATGAAAAAGGCGTAGACATAATATACGAGGACCTTTTGGACGATGTGCATGTTTCAGGTCACGCATGCCAGGAAGAATTGAAATTGATGCATTCACTGGTCAAACCCAAGTACTTCATACCGGTTCACGGAGAATACCGCCATCTCGCCCGCCATGCGCAGCTTGCATCGGAACTTGGCATGTCCCAAAACAATATATTCATCGGCAAGAACGGAAACATAATAGAGCTCAACAAAGACTTTGCCGAAATGAAAGAAACCGTTCCAAGCGGATATATACTTGTCGACGGACTCGGAGTTGGCGATGTGGGAAATATCGTGCTCAAAGACAGAAAAGTCCTTTCTGAAGACGGACTAATGGTTGTGGTGGTGACGCTCTCCAAAAAAGAAAACATAATTCTTTCAGGACCGGACATCATTTCACGCGGCTTTGTTTATGTGCGTGAATCCGAAGATCTTATGGACGGGGCAAAAAAGGTTATCGCTGAAGCTCTAGAGGACTGTCTCAAAAAGAACAACAGGGAATGGTCAACGCTTAAATCAGCAGTCAAGGATTCGCTTGGCAGGCATCTCTACAATAAAACCAAACGAAATCCTATGATCCTCCCCATAATAAATGAATTTTAAGGAGTGATTGCATGAATGTTTACGACTCGGCTCACAGTCTTTCAAAAGCAATAAAGGAATCTGATGCTTACAAGGATTACGCAGAAGCAAAAAAAAGTCTCGAATCCAACAAGTCCCTGAACGAATCCTTCTTGGACTTTAAGCAAAAGGAAGCGGATTTGCGCGTTTCCATGCTGAGCGGAAAAGAACCTGATGAAAATGAAATGGAAACACTCAACAAGCTTTTCGGAGTCTTGTCAAAGGATCCTCTGTGTTCCGAATACTTTCGCGCAGAAGGCCGATACCGCCAGCTTTTGGACGACTTGTCCAAAATACTAGCGGAAGCGATGCAAATTTAGTTCAATAATGAATGCCCGATTGTCAATCGACGATCGGGCTTTTGCATTCCTTGCAATACCAACATAGCAATTATATAATGATGTTTAGTAAATAAATTGGAGGAAGCAAATGAAAAAACTCTTGTTTGCACTGTGCTTGATTGTTTTGATATCGGTATTGTATGCAGCATACACCCTTTACAAGCCATACGACACCGATGATCCCAAGGAAATAACTTTTGAAATACCAAACGGAAGCACCACAAAAGACATAGCCGAAACACTCAAGGATTCCAAGCTTGTCCGAAGCGGCAACCTTTTTTTGCTCCTTGTAAAAAGAAGCGGAAATGAAAACAATATAAAGGCTGGGCGCTACACTCTTAGTCAGGACATGGATTATGACCAAATAATCTCCGAACTTGTACGCGGAAGCTCTTTTGTCGAATTTACCCGCGTTACTATTCCGGAGGGATACGAACTGAGGCAAATAACCGAACTTCTTGTTTCAAAAGGTCTTGCAGAAAGAGAAGAATTTGAAAAAGCGCTCGATCCGTCCCTATACGACTATTCTTTTCTTGAAAGCGTCGATTCCGATACATTGGAAGGATATCTGTTCCCTGATACGTATGACATACCGTATTCATACGGTCCTCAAAAAATAATCGAAATCTTTCTAAGCCGCTTCGATGAAATATTCAATGAAACATATAGGCAAAGGCTTTCCGACACCGGTTTTTCAATGAATGAACTTGTCACAATGGCTTCAATCATAGAAAGGGAAACTAAATACCCGCCCGAAAGAAAAACGGTTTCAGGAGTTTTCCATAATCGTCTGAATGTAAACATGCGATTGGAATCGTGCGCAACGGTTCAATATGCCTTAGGAGAGAGAAAAGAGACACTCACCTACGAGGACACAGCCATTTCATCTCCATACAACACATATAGGATGAAAGGGCTTCCGCCTGGTCCCATAGCATCTCCAGGAGAGGAATCGCTTATTGCGGCTCTTTATCCCGAAAACAATGAATACCTGTTTTTCTATGCCATACCAGGAGATGAAAAAGGTCGCCATGTTTTTTCAAAAACATATGAGGAGCATTTGGATGCACAATTAAAATACAAGGACTGATATATATGAACAACAACATACACGGTGAAAATCTCGTAAATCTCATAACAGGGCACCTTAGGGACAAGCCCGAAATAGAGGAAATGAGAAAAAAAGCCATAGAAAGAAACATACCTGTAATACAGAGGGAAAGCGCCGACATAATACGACTTCTCATTCGAATAGCCAACATAAAATCGATACTTGAGATTGGAACGGCTATCGGATACTCGGCTTCCCTTTTCTATGGAGAAATGGAAAACGGACGCATAACAACTATCGAAAAAAGACCGGAATGCGCGCTTGAAGCAAAAGAAAACTTCAAGAGGCTCGGATGCAGCAACATTCGAATACTACAAGGCGACGCTGTGGATGTCATTTCGGGAATTGATGAAAAATTCGACATGATTTTCATAGACGCCGGCAAAAGTCATTACAGGGAATATTTCGACAAGGCTTTCCCGCTTCTAAGCGATGGAGGAATAATAGTTTCTGACAATATACTGATGAACGGACTCACTCTAAACTACGACATGAATGTGCGAAAAAACCGCACAATGGTGCGCGCGATGAGGGGATACATCAAATTCCTGTGCAGCCACCCAGACTTAAAAACCACGCTTATGCCTGTGGGCGACGGCCTTGCCGTTTCCCATTATCAAAAGGAGACCACAAATGAATAAAGTTGAATTGCTCGCTCCCGCGGGAGACCTTGAAAAATTGAAATATGCCATCGCATACGGTGCCGACGCCGTTTACATTGGGGGCCAGACATTCGGCCTCAGGGCGGCAGCCAAAAACTTTTCGCTCGATGAAATGGAAGAGGGCATAGTGTTCGCTCACGAAAGAGGCTGCAAGGTCTATGCAACCCTCAACATAATTCCCCACAACGAAGATCTTAAAGAACTGCCCGAATACCTGTCAAGACTCGAGAAAATGAATATAGATGCGGTGATAGTCTCCGATCCAGGCACAATTTCCTACATCAGGAATAAACATCCCCAAATGGAAATACATTTAAGCACACAGGCTAACACTACAAATTACCTGAGCGCAGTTTTCTGGCGCGGCCAGGGAATCCCGAGGATAGTCCTTGCCCGCGAGCTGTCCTTTGCAGAAATCAAAGAAACCATTAAAAAAAGCCCGTCAACCCTTGAGTTCGAAATGTTCGTGCACGGGGCAATGTGCATATCCTACTCGGGAAGATGCCTCCTTAGCAATTATCTGGCAAACCGCGATGCCAACAGGGGAGAATGCGCACACCCCTGCAGATGGAAATACCAACTCGTTGAAGAAAAGCGGCAAGGAGAATACTTTCCTGTTTCCGAAGACGAAAAAGGAACTTACTTTTTCAATTCAAAGGACCTCTGCCTAATAGGGGACATCAAGGAAATAATTGAATCTGGAGTGGGCAGCCTTAAGATCGAGGGGCGGATGAAAAGCCTATATTATGTAGCGAACGTAGTTAGGGCCTACCGCGAGGCGATAGACAGCTATTATGCTGACAAAGAGCAATATTCATACAATCCCAAATGGCTTGACGAGCTTAAAAAATCAAGCCACCGTCAGTATGAAAGAGGTTTTTATGACGGAAGGCCCGATGGAAATGCCCAAATATACGATACCGCATCATATGAGAGACCATACGACTTCATTGGAGCCGTAAAAACATATGACGAAAATACAAAGCTCGCCGAAATAGAGCAGCGGAACAAATTTGTGATAGGAGATGTGATAGAGGTGATGCAGCCGGGTTTCAAGTCATTCACACAAAAAGTTTCAGCCCTTTATGACTCTGAGATGAACCCCGTTTCCTGCGCCCCCCATCCAAAGCAAAAACTGTTTTTGCTTATGGACCAGCCTGTAAAAGCATTCGACATACTTCGTAAAAAGAGGGAGGAAAATTGAAATGAAAAGAGCTGTTGTGGTAGGCATAACGGGAGGCACCGGTTCGGGCAAAAGCACAGTAGCCAAAGAAATATTCAAGTCCCTTCCCGAAAAAAACATACTCATAATACAACAGGACGCGTACTACAAGAAGCAAAGCCATCTTTCAATGGAAAAAAGGATAAAGACCAATTACGACCACCCCTTGGCATTTGACACAGAACT
>CAZAFW010000053.1:0-4432 GCA_964484935.1 uncultured Peptostreptococcaceae bacterium | reverse complement strand
TCAGTGGTAAAACAGTACCTTTCTACTGTAAAGCCGGCGCACAATCAATTCATAGAACCCACCAAGAAATACGCCGACATAATTATTCCCGAGGGAGGCTACAACAAGGTTGCTATAGACATAATGGCGGCAAAGGTCCGCTCGGTTGTATCAGACGCAGAAAACAGTTGACTTTAATTCAATTATTTTGAAATTATATCTTATTTATGGCATAATCTATTTATTCAACATCGAATCGGAGGATTTGCAATGATAAGGAAAAATGTCCGTTTGGGAGATTTGCTTCTGCAAATCGGTAAAATAACCGAGGAGCAATTAACCGAAGCAATCGAACTTCAAAGAACAAGCAAAAAGAGGATTGGTGAAATCCTTGTGGATATGGGCTACCTGAAAGGCAAGGAAATGAACGAGGTTCTCGAGTACCAGCTGGGAATCCCCCACATCGACCTCGAAAGGCATTACATAGAGCCCGAAATCCCCCACATGCTTGACGAGTCTTTCGCAAGGGAAAACATACTCATTCCCGTAAAAATAGAGGACGATGAACTAACAGTCGCAATGGACGACCCTTTCAACATAATTGCCATAAACGACATGCAAAAGATGACATCCCTTAAAGTCAAGCCTGTGATTAGCACGAGGCAGGACATTTTAAACGCAATAGGAAAACACTACGGCGAAAAGGATGTCGAAAAAGCCGTCGAGGAATTCAAGCGCGAATACGAAATAAACCAGGATGATGTGGACAGCAATCTTATCAATGAAATAAACAACGCTCCAATAGTTAGGCTTGTCAATTCCATAATACTTCAGGCGGTTCAGCAAAAGGCAAGCGACATACATATAGAGCCCGGAGACGGCATCCTAAGGATAAGATACCGAGTAGACGGAGACCTCCGCGAAGTCATGAAGCCCTCCAAGCAAACCCACGGAGCAATAGTGGCCCGGATAAAGATAATGGCCAACATGAACATAGCCGAGAGGCGAATCCCCCAGGACGGAAGAATAGAGTTCAAACTTGACAATTTTGAATACGATCTTCGAATATCGTCGACTCCTACCATTTACGGAGAAAAGATTGTAATAAGGATACTCGACAGGACAAATTTCCTAAAGGACAAAACAGAGCTGGGCTTTACCGAAAGCAACATGAAACTTTTTGAAAAAATAATCCGCTCAAACAACGGAATAATTCTTTTGACTGGACCTACCGGAAGCGGAAAAAGCACAACCCTTTACACCATGCTAGCTGAAATAAACGACATCAAGAGAAACATACTCACAATAGAGGACCCTGTGGAATACAAGGTGAACGGCATAAACCAGATGCAGGTTAACACAAAAGCAGGCCTTTCCTTCGCAACGGGATTGCGCTCAATGCTCAGGCAGGACCCGGACATAATTATGGTAGGTGAAATACGAGACTCAGAAACAGCCGAAATAGCAATAAGGGCGGCAATAACAGGACACCTTGTCCTTTCAACCCTTCACACAAACAGCGCTTCAGCTACAATCGACAGGCTGATTGACATGGGAATAGCCCCCTATCTTGTTTCTTCCTCACTATCGGGCATAATAGCGCAGCGTCTTGTAAAGGTGATTTGCCCCATGTGCAAGGAAGAATACACCCCCGACGAGGTGGAGCTTGACATTCTTGGCTTGCCTAAGGACAGAGAAACAGTATTGTACCGGGGAAAAGGATGTTCATACTGTTCCGAAACGGGATACAGGGGAAGAACCGCCATACACGAGATACTCATTCTTGACAGGAGGATACGAAACATGGTCAACCGCTCTTCCGGAACAGAAGATATAAAGGACTACGCTCTATCTTCCGGAATGACTGCTCTAAAGGACAACGCGCTTGAGCTTGTTCTCTCAGGGACAACAACAGTGGACGAATACACCAAAGTAGCTTATTCGATTGGGGGATGATTAAATGATTGATTTGGGAAGACTCTTCGACGAGGCGTATGGAATAAACGCCTCCGACATACATATAACTGTCGGTGTCAAACCAATACTCAGAGTCAACGGAGAACTTGTTCCTGCGGATTCTTTCGATGTTCTAGCTCCAAAGGACACGGAGGAAATTGCCATGCACCTGATGGATGAATACGAAAAAAATGTTCTGGATGAAATGGGAGAAGTAGATTTCTCATACTCTCTTAAACAAAAGGGGCGTTTCCGAATAAACGCTTACAGGCAGAGGGGAAGCATTTCTATAGCAATAAGGCCAATTCCTTTTGAAACACCAAGCCTGGACACTCTAATGCTGCCCGAGGTGCTTAAGAAAATGGCCATGAAGGACAGGGGCCTCTTCCTTGTTACGGGCCCGACCGGTTCGGGAAAATCATCCACTCTTGCCTCAATGATAAACTACATAAACAACAATAAGACTGCACACATAATAACTCTCGAGGATCCTATCGAGTTTCTACACAAGCACAGCCGCAGCATAATAGACCAGCGGGAAATAGGGAACGACAGCCGAACATTCGCGGGCGCTCTCAGGGGGGCGCTAAGGCAGGATCCCGACATAATACTAGTCGGAGAGATGCGTGACCTCGAAACAATCCAAATAGCAATAACCGCGGCCGAAACAGGCCACCTTGTGCTTTCAAGCCTTCACACAAACGGAGCTGCCGCAACGGTGGAACGGATAATAGACGTTTTTCCTCCTTCGCAGCAGCAGCAGATAAAGGTCCAGCTTTCAAATGTTTTAAACGGGGTAATGTCCCAGCAGCTCCTGAGGCGGTCGGACAACCATGGAAGGGTGGCCGCATGTGAAATAATGGTTGGAAACAAGGCTGTCCACAACAACATAAGAGAAGGAAAGACCCACCAGATAATGAGCAGCATACAGACCGGAAGCGCAGACGGAATGATAAGCATGGACAACTACATAGTGAATCTTTACAAAAAAAGGCTCATTTCATACGATGAGGCATTGGCTCGCTGCATAGACAAGAGGGCACTGAACATTTATACATAAGGGGGTCCCCATGCCAAACTACACTTACACCGGAAGAACATTGTCGGGAGAAGCCGCAAAAGGAACAATTGCCGCAACTTCTATCGACAACGCATCCAATCTTTTAAGAAAAAAGAACATATACCCTATAAAGATACTGCCCGAAAAAAAAGGTTCTATGAATCTGGACTCTTTTTTCTCTCCAAGGGTAAAATCAAAGGACCTTTCACTCTTCTGCAGACAGTTCTTCGCCATGCTCGACGCGGGAATACCCCTGGTTGAATCCATCGACCTGCTTAAGAGGCAGACAGGCAACAAGCGGCTCAAGGCCGCGATTGAAAACCTTTTCGAGGATGTGCAAAAGGGAAGCCTGCTTTCACATTCAATGAAAAAGGAGCCGGAAGTATTCCCAGAGATACTCGTGTACATGGTCGAGACCGGGGAGATATCCGGTCAGCTTGACATTGTAATGGGAAGGATGGCGGATCATTTCGACAAGGAGACAAAGCTTAGGACCAAAGTCCACAATGCCATGCTTTATCCTGTCATTGTCTGCTTTGTGGCCCTCTGCGTAATTTGGTTCCTGCTTACCTATGTGCTGCCAAGCTTCGTAGACATGTTCTCGGGCTTCGGAGCCACGCTGCCCCTACCCACCAGGATTCTTTTAGCTGTAAGCTCGGCATTTCGGCATTACTGGTACATTTTATTCGGCTCGATAGCAGCAGCGATTTTCCTTTTCAAAAGATACTACGCAACCGAAAATGGCCGCTACAAGATAGACGAATTAAAGCTCAAAATCCCCGTTTTCGGAGATGTCAACAGGAAGGTTGCAACAAGCCGTTTCTCGCGAACCCTTTCAAGCCTTCTTGCAAGCGGTATAAACATAATAGAGGCTATGGACATAGTCCACAAGGTCATAGGAAACGCTGTAATATCTAAGGGAATAAACCGCTCCATGGACAACATCAGAAAAGGGGGCGGAATCACAGGACCGCTAAGCGAACTCAATGTTTTCCCTCTTGTTTTAATATCCATGATGAAAGTGGGGGAGGAGTCGGGCTCAATGGATGCCATGCTTTCAAAGACAGCCGACTTTTACGACGACGAGGTGGACTCGGCAGTTGAAAAAATGACCACCATGATTGAACCCATTATAATTGTCGTGCTTGCTGTGGTTGTCGGCATGATAATTCTTTCAGTCGTTCTTCCAATGTTTGACATGTTCCAGTATGTAGGATAGTTATTTTCAATAATTGCATAAGATTGATAGAAATGGTTTATATGCATTATTTTCAATAATGTGTTATAATAGCTTATCATTGTTAACTTTAATAAAATATATTAAGAGGAGGAAATAATTATGTTAAAAATGTTTTACAGAGCACTAAACAATGAAAAAGGCTTCACGCTTATCGAACTAATAGTGGTAATTGCGGTACTTGGTATACTGGCGGCGGT
>CAZAFW010000052.1:0-10080 GCA_964484935.1 uncultured Peptostreptococcaceae bacterium | reverse complement strand
CATGTTCTCAACGAATTGTATCCTCAAGCCGTTGGGATCCAAGACAAATATATATTTTATATGGGGATTTGGCTGGAACGGTCCGCCTATTATTTCTATACCCTTTTCGTCAAGCATTTTGATTAATTCGTCAATCGATTCTGTCTCGAATCCCAAAGAAATACCATTTCCCATGGTAGGCTCTTTTTCAAACCCATTGCGGATCAACTCGATTTTAGTCTCTCCCTTGCCAAGAAAAACTATCTCCATTCCCTCTCTAGGGGAGAACCTTCTTTCAAGCTCGAGGCCTGCGACTCCCTGATAGAAATCCAATGATTCCTCCATGTCCTTCACCGTTATCGTGCTCCAGCAGAATTTCATTATTATTCCCTCCTGTTCATGAATCCCTGATTTTTTCTATACCTTATTTTAACATAAAATGTATACAGCCGCCCGAAATGCGAATATGCACATTTTAAAGACCGGCTTGCCTCAAAAACGCCAAATGACCCGACTAAGTCGGGCCATTTAGAAAGTGCAGTAGTGTTTTTTTTAAGGCAAAATATTGCCCCTATATTTTGGGGGCAGTTTGAAGCTTGCATGCCTTGACGACATGTTTCGCCAATACCGATGTTGTCACCGAGCCCACTCCCGCAGGCACAGGTGTTATCATTGAAGCCGTGTCTTTGCATGATTCAAAATCCACGTCTCCGCACATATTTCCGTCCTCGTCCATGTTGATTCCGACATCTACTACAACTGCGCCTTCTTTCACATATGAACAGTCTATCATCTTGGCCCTGCCGACCGCTGCAATGAGCACATCGGCTCTGCGGCACATTTCAGGCAACTCTTTTGTTCTGGAATGGCAAATGGTTACCGTTGCGTTCTCTTTCAGCAGAAGCATGGACACGGGTTTGCCCACTACCATGGACCTTCCGACTACGACTGCATGTTTGCCCTTGAGGTCAACCCCGTAGAACTTGAGCATCTCCATGACGGCTGTAGGCGTTGCAGGCGGAAAGCCTGTCTCATCACCTTCTGTCACCTTGGCCACATTGACAGGCGAAAAACTGTCCACATCCTTTTCCGGGGATATGACATATTTTATTGCTTCTTCGTCCAGATGCCCCGGCATTGGCCTGAAGACCAGGATTCCGTGGATTCCGCCATCTTCATTTATTCTTTTGAGGCTCTCTATGAAGTCCTTCTGCGAAATATCCTTTTGGAGTTCAAAAACCTCAACATTGATTCCGCATTTATCCATCCTTTTGAGGGCTCCCCTCTCGTAAGCGAGGTCACTTGGGTCAGCTCCCACTCTAACTATTGCGAGTTTCGGAGTTGTTCCTGCCACTTTAAGCTCTTTGACATCTGCAATCACCGATTCTGTTATCGAATCGGCAACCGCTTTGCCTTTAATAATCGTTCCCATTTCCGGCTCCTATCGGTTCATAATTTGCAAGACTTTCTCATATACTTGGTCCGCTGTCCTGGCTCCGTTCTCCACCATGGCATCCACCTTGTGCTTGATTTCGGATGTGTACTCATCGTCACTTATGGAGTTGATGTTAATTATCACGTTAAGCTGGGCGCTGTAAAGCGCCGCCTTGAGGCACATGACTCCAACTCCCACATCGCTTATGATGAGTTTGGAAGAAATGTCTAGGAGTTCTTCATGAATGAGGATCGACTCGTGTATGCACTCAACCATCTTTATGGGCGCATCTATTGCCACCTTGAGGGCGGCCTGGAGAACTTCTTCCTTTGCTGCTTTTTCTTGGTCTGTTGCCGCCTTTATTCCGTATGCCTTGGAAAGGGGAAGGAAGTTCTTTGCGTCCTCGTCTATCAGCTCAAGCAGGCGGTTTCTCAGTTCTTCGCCCCTCTGTAGTATCTCGGCATGTCTTTCCTCTACGTCAAGAAACTTCTTCTTGCCCTTTGAAAAATTTGCAACCATGCTTGCGAGTGCAACTCCAAGCGCTCCTGTAAGGGCCGCCGCTCCTCCGCCACCGGGGACAGCCTCTTTGGATGCCAAGCTTTCCGCGAATTCTTTACAGGTCTTTTGTGTAAGTTCCATTTTTTTCTCCTGTTTTACGGGCCGCGCCAAATCAAGCGCCGCCTTTTCTTTTTACTTAGAAGAGTCCTGAAATCACTCCGTTTTTATCTACGTCAATCTTCTCTGCTGAAGGTACTTTTGGGAGCCCCGGCATTTTCATTATGTCGCCTGTGGATACCACTATGAATCCGGCTCCGGCAGATATTGTTATGCTGCTTGCTGTAATCCTGAATCCCTCTGGCCTTCCCAGTTTCTTTGGATCGTCTGTAAGCGAGTATTGGGTTTTTGCCATGCATATAGGCAGATTCCCAAAACCAAGCTTCTCGAGATTGGCAATTTCTTTGCTCACTTTTCCTGTGTAATCCACTCCGTCGGCCCCATAGATTTTTGTGGCTATAGCCTCTATCTTTTCTTTTATGCCCATGTCTAGCGAATACGCAAATTCGAATTTCGGTTTGCCTTCATTCGTCAAGCGTATCAATTCCTTTGCAAGAGCCTCTCCGCCTTCGCCGCCTTTTGCCCACACTTCCGAAAGCGACACATTGACTCCAAGCTCTTTGCATTTTTCTTCAACCAATGAGAGCTCTGCTTCCGTATCGAGTGGAAATCTGTTTATTGCAACCACTGCCGGAAGCCCGTAAACTTTCGTTATGTTTTCAACATGCTTTAGTAGGTTTGGAAGCCCTGCTTCAAGCGCCTCGAGATTTTCGTTTCCCAGGTCCGCCTTAGCCACTCCTCCGTTGTATTTGAGCGCCCTGACTGTTGCCACTATTACAACAGCATCGGGTGCAAATCCTGCTTTTCTGCATTTGATGTCGAGGAATTTCTCCGCTCCCAGGTCTGCACCGAAGCCTGCTTCTGTAACTACGTAATCCGCAAAGTGCCTGGCCATCTTGGTCGCCATGATGGAGTTGCAGCCGTGGGCTATGTTGGCGAATGGTCCGCCATGAATGAATGCGGGAGTCCCCTCGAGGGTCTGCACAAGGTTGGGCTTGAGTGCGTCCTTAAGGAGTGCCGCCATGGCTCCCTGGGCATTTATCTGCCCTGCCGTCACCGGTTCGCCGGATCTAGTATATGCCACTATGATGCTTGCCAATTTGTCTTTAAGGTCGACAATGTCATCCGACAGGCAGAAGGCGGCCATAACCTCGCTTGCAACCGTTATGTCGAAGCCGTCTTCGCGAGGCACTCCGTTTCCTTTCCCGCCCAGTCCGTTTGTTATCTTTCTGAGCTGCCTGTCGTTCATATCTACGGCTCTTCTCCAGACTATTCTCCTTACATCGATATCCAAAATATTCCCCTGGTGTATGTGGTTATCAAGCATTGCCGCAAGAAGGTTGTTTGCCGCCCCTATTGCGTGCAGGTCTCCTGTGAAGTGAAGGTTTATATCTTCCATTGGAACTACCTGCGCGTATCCTCCGCCTGCCGCTCCTCCCTTTACTCCAAATACTGGGCCTAGGGACGGCTCCCTCAGCGCAACCATTGTGTTGTTCCCAAGCCTAGATAGAGCATCTGCAACTCCAATTGTAGTTGTTGTTTTCCCTTCCCCAGCGGGGGTAGGATTGATCGCTGTCACGAGTATCATCTTGGCGTTTTTGCCTTCTTTTCCGTTTAGTACGTTGTAGTCGACTTTTGCCTTATATTTGCCGTAAAGGTCGATGTTGTCTTCCGACAGTCCCACTTTCTTTGCTATTTCCCTTATGTCGGCCATTGTTGCCTCTTGTGCTATTTCTATATCACTTTTGTATGACATGCCCTACCTCCGTTTTTATTTTTTTTGTGTTTCTTCTATTATGTGCCGCCATGCTCTTGACCAAAACCGATATGAACATCGAATACATGGGAATCATGATGTAATTCGAAAGAACCCTGCCCGGCATGAATGCCAGAAACCCCTTGCCATAGAGAACTGAAAGAAAATAGGTGTTAAGAAGCATGGAGCATATAAGCTGGGTTACACTTACAGTAAAAATTATCTTGTCCATCTTTATCCCATTCAGTTTTAAACTGGTTTTTATCGGAACATAGATATACACCGCAATCAGTACAACAAAAAGCACGGGATATGCAAGACCCAATTCATCGCCATTGTATAAAAGCTTCCCGTCACCAAAGGACAAGATGTCTCTTGAAAAAAGAATTCCTGCAAAACCTAGGGATATGAGAGAAATGAATATGGTGTTTAAAGCATTGAAGTTCATATCCTTTCTCAGGTATTTGTATATTACCCCGGGAATGAAACCAGTCAGTGCGCTCGTGAGTGTGAACCCCGGGAAATACGGTCCGGCGGGCTTGATGGCAAATCCCAAAAGGTCCGACAGCGCGCCCGTTGCAAATCCGGCAAATGGTCCGCAAATAATCCCGCTTATCATTATCGGAACCGATGTGAAGTTTATTCTCAGAGACGGTATCCCCGCAAGTGGGACATACACCTCCAGAACAATCTTGAGCACCAGGCTCAGTGCCGTCAACAGTCCTACCCTTACCAATGTTTCTGTACTAAATTTCTTTTCCCTTTTAATAAAAGCATTACTCATTTGATCCTCCTTTTTGAGCAATGCTTCCACCAATACAATGATCTTGTAACAGCGGAAGCGATAAAATAACGCGAGTCTCCCCTTCGTCCAAAAGCGACCTCCCATCTTTTGGCACTTGACGCATTTTATCTACTCTGTTTATTTGTTTATCTGTTTATTCAATTATATACGATATATGCAGTTTTTTCGAGCGAAAGTGGATATTATCCACTTTCGCTCAAGAATTATATAAAAACCTTGAGAAGGCTACTTAAACTCGGCAAACATTTTTTCAAAGTCCTCTTTGCTGTCTTTGATATGGTATACATGCTTGTCTTCGGGGAACTTCGACTCTTTTACGTCTGAAACATATTCCTTCATTGCATTGATCATGACCTCGGCAACATTTGCATATTTCTTTACAAACTTGGGGGTGAATGCCTGGAACATTCCCAGCATGTCTCCGCAAATGATTAATTGTCCATCACACAAAAGCCCTGCTCCAATTGAATATACCGGTATACTAAGCTTGTTTGCGATGAATTCTGTAAGCTCAGGCGGAACAGCCTCAAGCAGCAATACAAGTGCTCCTGCCTCCTCGATTGCAATAGCATCTTCAATAAGTTTTCTTGCGCTGTCAACATGCAGCCCCTGAGCCTTGAATCCGCCTAATTGACCTGCGCTTTGAGGAGTGAGTCCTATGTGTCCTATAACTACAATACCAGCGTCAGTTATTGCCCTGATTTTGCTTGCGACCCTGATTCCGCCTTCAAGCTTTATTGCGTCCATGCTTGCTTCCTTGAGGAACCTGCATGCATTTGCGACTGCATCTGCATCAGTTGTCTGATAAGACCCGAAAGGCATGTCTCCAACCGTGAAAGTATTAGGTGCTCCTCTCCTTACTGCTTGGCAGTGGGATATGCAGTCTTCCATTGTAACAGGTATGGTTCCGTCATAACCCAAAGTGACCATTCCAAGCGAATCACCAACCAATATCATGTCCATGCCTGCTTCTTCGGCAAAAGAAGCCATGGGGAAATCATAAGCAGTTATCCAAGTCACTTTTTCCCCTGTTTTTTTCATTTTGTGCAAATCCAAAATAGATTTTTTTCTTGCCATTTTGTTCCCTCCATTTTTATGTTCTATATTGCGGTACAGTGTATCGTATTGTAATACATTAAAATTACCATATTAATTTGTATTAATCAAGGGATTTTTTTATTTATTTTTTAAAAAAACAACCGGCATTAAACTTACCGGTTGTTTTTCTTCTGTCATTAATGAATTTAAATCAATATTCATTTGTCAATATCCTATCCTTCTTGACAATTCTCCCGTGAATTCAACCAAAGTTTGGCCTATGCGCGTCCTTACTTCTTCGGTCATTCTCGAATGGGGACCTGATACGCTTATTGCATAGTTTGCAATTCCGGTATAGTCTCTTATTGCCGCGGCTACACAAGTCAATCCTATTTCATATTCCTGAATATCCTCTGCATATCCCTTTTCCCTGATTGATTGCAGTTGGTCAAGCAATTCGCCGGCTCCGCAAATTGTATACTTGGTGAATTTGCAAAAACTTATTTTTCCAATTACATCCTCCAATTCATCCTTGGGAAGCGTAGCCATTATGGACTTGCCAACTGCTGTTGAATACATTGGAAGCCTCATTCCCTCATTCGTGCTTATTCTCATTGAATGGGGACTGTCTATCTTCTCCAGATAGATTACCAGATCATCGTTTCTGGCTACAAGGTTGACCGTTTCCGAATACATGCCCACAAGCTTTTCCAGATAGGGCATACACATCTTCCTTAAATTGGAATTCACTAGAGTTCCGAGCCTGAACAGTTCTATTCCAAGCTTATATCTGCTTGAATTCTCTTCTTTTGTCAAGAGTCCGGCTTTCTCAAGCGTAGAAATCAGATTGAAGGCAGTGCTCTTGTGAAGATTAACCATCTTTCCGATTTCAGTCACTCCAAGCTCTTCATTTTTTTCAAAGCACCTAAGTATTTCTATAGCCCTGTCTACCGACTGTATTGTCTTTCCTTCTTTTGCCATAATTATCTCCCACATTGTAAAATATTATACTACATTATAGCACAATTTTTAGTAAGAGATACATTCAAATCAAAACATGATAATTTATATTTCAATACATTGACGTCAGCAAGGAAGAGATTCCTTGGATACATAGCCCGCATCCGCCAGAACTTCCAGGGCTTTCCCAAGCCTGCTCTCGCTGACCATTACCATTGGGCCTGTGCATCCCATGCCGCTTTCGGCATATATGCCGACCTTCCAAAGCGACTCGACTGCATCCTCAAGGTCCATTATGTCAATTCCGGAGACCGAGCCTGTGACTACTTCCTTTTCTGGCATATCTACTTTTTCTGTTTCTTTTGGCTTTTCGTCCTTTACAAGGCCCGAAATTATCTTGTCGAGTCCTGCATCTTTGGCTTTTGAGAATTCCTCTTTGGCCACGGCCTTGAGGTCTCCCTTTGCAAGGCTTGCCGCGTAGCGCAGGGCGTTTGCCACTACGGGGGCTCCGGATGCTCTGGAAAGTATTAGCACCATGCGTTCGCAGTCCTCTCCTATTCCTGGCCCGTATCCGTATCCTGCGGCCTCGTAGCTTCCTCCTGTGGTGTATGAGGAGAAGACTTTCATCAGTATGTTTCCTGTGAGTGTGTCTGTTACCATTACGTCTAC
The DNA here is from genome assembly GCA_964484935.1 of uncultured Peptostreptococcaceae bacterium. Taxonomy (GTDB): domain Bacteria; phylum Bacillota; class Clostridia; order Peptostreptococcales; family BM714; genus BM714. Next base: position 2,823 of record CAZAFW010000052.1, on the reverse strand, counting down.
CGAGCCTGTCAGGAGGTCGTTTCCCCGCATAACGGCCCCTCCGTCCGCACGCATGGACTCTCCGAAGTTTATCTGGTATCCTCCGCTTGAGAGCTCTTTTAATGCCCTCTCGACTGTCCTTGCGTTGTCGAGGTTGAGTATTCCTACTCTGGGATTCTTCTTGCCCATGGCTTTTGCGGCTATTATTCCGTAAAGTGCGTTCCTCAGCATGGCTTCGCTTCTGTTTGTTGCGGAGGTCCCTGTGGTTGTGGCTATGAACATTTCTTTTCCCATTCCCGGTGTTGCTGCCCTTCCGACTGTTGACACTCCTATGGGGAAGCTGTAGTGCATTGTGACGCATCCGTCGAGCTCTTTTGAGTCGAGCAGCTTTTCCATGACTCTGTAGGATTCTTCTTCTGTCCCGGCAACTATTGTCTCGAGGTCTGTTTCAACTGCAGGCCCTATGAGTACTATGTCGAAGTCGGCGCCGCGGGCCGCAATTTCGGCTCCTTTGACGAGGTTTTGTGTTCCGTGCTCGCTGCCGAGGGTTGTGAGTCCCACTTTGACTCTTTTGCCGAAGCGACCTGTTTCTATGGCCGAGGCTATGTCGCCGAAGGATTCGGCTATCATTTTCTTGATTGCTTTTTCTGACATTTGGACCTCCTCTATTCGCCAAGCATCTGCGATGCGAATCCGCGCATGGCCTCTGCTATCATGGTGTTGATCATTTCTTTGGACGCTCCTGCTGTTTCTTCTGTCAGGCCGGGGTTTCTCTCTACTATTACCGACACTCCGTCGAATAGGTTTGTCATGCGGCCAAGGAAGAGGCTCCCTTTTCCTACTATCATTACTCGGTTAAGTTCTCCTTCTGAAAGGTCTGTCTTGGCAAAGCCCAGGTAGGGAACTCCGGATGGTATGTGTCCCTGGGTGGGCGCCCAGCCGGGCATTCCATGGTTTTTGACGAAGGCTGCGAGTTCTTTTTTGTCTATGTCTCCCCGCTTTACTCCCAGGGCACCTATCATTTTGTAGTTTGCTGTGGGCACGTCTCCTGCTCCCGCGGGCTTTGTTATGTCTGGGTTTTGCATTTCGACTGAGTATTTGTCTACGTCTGTTATTTTCATTCCGGCTTTGTCAAGTGGCGCTGTTATGAGGGATGTTATTACTGCCTGGGGGGATGAGCCTGTCCCCACTGTGTGGCGGCCTACAAGGTCTGTACGCACTATTGGGTTTACTCCGTCGTTTTTGCCGATCATTATTGCGAAGCCTCCGAGCACGTCCTCGAGGACGGGAAGGCCTTTCTTTACGTGGTCTTTTCCGTTCATGCCGAGCTTTGCGGTTGCTCCCCCGGCTACTATGACTACGTTTTCATATACTCCTGCCTGTACGAGTGCCGACGCCTCTATGAGGGCGTGGGTGGGGGCCGCGCAGAAGCCTCTTGTGTCTGAGCCTGTTGCGTTTACTGCCCCTGCGGCTTCTGCTATGGATTTGGCGAAGTTGCCTCCTCCGCGCTGGTTTATGTCTCCGCAGGCTTCTTCTGAGCACTCTATCACGTATTCTATGCAGGCTGGGTCTATTCTGTTTTTGTCAAGCAGGTGTTTGAAGGCGAGTACTCCCGAGGCTTTTACAACCAGGTTCTCGAACATTATGTGGGAGCTTAGGTTTATGTCTATGTCGTGGGCTTTTTTTACGCAGGCGACTAGTTTTCCGCCGTTGTATATGGCTTCGGCACCGCTGCTTTTTACTGCCTCTTCTATTTCGGATGCCTCGTCTCCGTCTCCGAGTTTTTTGATGTCCTCGTCTGTGAAGAGTCCGCAGCCGGTGAGTTTCTCTTTTACTGCTCCCATGAAGTCTTTGTCTATTTTAACGAGTCCGAATGCGTCCGACATCTTCAGCATTCCTATGAATTCGTCTTGGGGCATTATCTCGCCCATTTTGCCCTGCCTGGTCCCTTCTGTCTTTTTGTCGTGCCAGGGTGATTCTATCTTGCCCAGCTCTTCGGGTGTGATGTTTCCGATGTATGTCTGGTTTGGGGCGTAGGACACTACTTCTTGGTAGCTCCTTATGTGGCTTTCTATTTCTGCAAGGTATTCTGAACCCGGGTTTGTCATTCTCTCCACTACCTGGGTGGAACCGTTTTGCACTATCATGTCGGGTGTGTGTACGAGCACGTATCCTGCTCCTTTTATTACTGGAAACTGGTTCATCTTTTGTATCCCTCCTGTTGTTTTTGGTTTGCTTTAAAAAAAAGGAGGCTGACCTTAGGACAACCTCCTTTTGCTGTTTCGCTTTGAATCCCGCCGGGATTCTCTCTTAATGAATTTGGATGCGCAAATGCGCTTTTCGGCACTGGCCGGGTGAGCCTTTGCCAAAATTTTTGTTCTCTTTTTTGCTGCTCTTCTTTTTAGCTGTTTCGGATTTCTGTCATCTCTTCTACGATTTCGTCGCAGTCAAGCACCATTTCCATCATTCCGACCTGGTCTTCATATACGTCTGCGTCTACTGCGCTCTTTATTTCTTCTTCGACTACGTGGTATACGGCAAGGCCAAGGCTGACTCCTGCAAGGGGTCCTGCGAATGTGGGGTCCCCCAGTGTGACTGTTTCTGCGGCAAGCCCTGCGGCTTCTGCTTCTGCAGCTCCAAGCAGCACGAGCACGTTTTCTGCTCCATGTTTTTCAGCTAAGTCTTTCACCCGTTTTTGGTTCTCCAAATCCATTGCTCCTGCGGCTGTTCAAACGAAGCACTCCGTTGAGGAGAATACTACTTCTGCCGATGCCACTGTCTTTACGCATTCTTCCATCGCGGGACCGGGTATTCCGTCTCGGTCTCCGATGATTATTACTTTTT
>CAZAFW010000051.1:0-10227 GCA_964484935.1 uncultured Peptostreptococcaceae bacterium | reverse complement strand
TGATTCTATCATGAACTGTTTGATTAGGGTATGTGTGTTACGATTGACGCTTACTGAACCATTTGATGTATATGGTTTTCGTTCCCATGGGACATATTCTCCATCTACATATTTCTTCACTGTATTTCTTGATATGCCAAGTTTCTTGGCTATTGCCCTTTGCGACATTTTCTCTTGTACACTTAGCTTTCTTATTGCTTCATAGATTTCCATATCGATTTTCACGCCTTTCACCCCTATACGATAGTATTGGTTCTATCATATAGTATTTGTATTTGGGTGGCTCAAAAATCTATGCCCATTTGGGCAGCTAATGGCTCAAAAATATTGTATCATTCACAGGTATTTTTCTTCAACGCAAAAACTCAATAATTATTTTAGTTGCTTAACCATTCAGCTACATCAATAATCTGAATTCCCTCATACTGATACTGTTCATGCCTCGTTCTTGCAATTAGCAGCTTAGGATATGCATCTTTTATTTTAAGCAAGGAATCAACTTCTCGCGCAAAAGTCTTTTCATTAGAAATATCATCAGACACTTGAATATAGATCTTTTCAGTCTGCTTGACTGCAACAAAGTCAATTTCTTTTTTATATAGCACACCTACATAAATTTCATAGCCTCTTCTCATTAGTTCAAGCGCAACTATATTTTCAATCACTCTACCATAATCAAGATTTCTGGTTCCTAACTTAGCATACCGAAATGCATGATCACTCAGATAATACTTTTGACTGGATGATAAATATTTTTTCCCACGGATGTCATATCTCCTAACCTTATAAAATGCAAATGCATTGCATAGATAGTCAAGATATGCGCCGACTGTCTTATGATTAATTTTATCAACATTTTTCGTAAGTGTATCTGCTATCTTTCTTGATGATGTCAGATTTGAAATATTATCCATCATAAATTCAGCAATCTTATCCATTAGAACAATATTTCTAATTTTATACTTTTGCCTAATATCCCGTAAAATTAGTGTGTCAAATATATCCGCAAGATACTTATACCTCTCTTCCTGCTTTTCATATAAATATGAGCCTGCCATTCCACCTTCTTTCATGTATCGATCAAATGCTATTTGAATGTCTGCCATTTTGTAATATCTCAGATATTCAGAAAAGGAAAACGGAAATACTTCTATTTCATAAGTACGACCTGTGAATAATGTTGCTAAATCGCTGCTTAACAGGAATGCATTGGAGCCTGTAACACAAATATCGTATTTCTCAGTAGAATGCAGGCTGTTTATAGTCAACTCAAACTGCTCACACATTTGTACTTCATCAATGAATACATAGTTTTCTTTCTTTCTATCATATTTATCTTCAATGTAATCATTTAATGCATGATATTCTTTAAGCGACTCAAACTTCAAATTTGTAAGATCTATAAAAATAATATTGGATTCCGGCTCATTCTCTTCAATCCAAGCAACATATTTTTCCAACAGTTTCGATTTTCCAGAACGTCTTACGCCAGTAATTACTTTTATATCATGTGTCCCTTTTAAGCTTATTAACCTATTTAGATAACTTTCTCTATCAATTAGCTTCATTTCATCACCACCTTCACAAACATTATACCATTCTATTTCCCAATATCAACTTAATTTCATATTTGGGAAATAGTATTTTGCTTATACATAATAAAAAACCAATTATAATTTACATTATTAACCCCTAATTCTTAACTTCCTGAAAAAATTAACTCTCTAGTGCCTAATTCATCCTTTATCGGCATGTTACTCGTTCATAAAATCAAGAATTTCTTCAAGACTCTTCTCGCTGCTTATGAATGCTGTATTTGGTGCAAATGATTACTGACTACATGAATTATTACGACAACCAGAGAGTTCAGCGAAATCTTGGAGTGCTGACACCTTCTGAAAAACATCAATCATATTTTCTGGCAGCATAAAAACTGCCAACAGATCTTTAACCATTGGCAGTAAATACTTTTTGTTTTTTTAGTTGTCTACTTGACGGATAGCAGTTCACTTTTCTAATTGCAAAAGTCCATTTCCCCAATTATAAAAAATTAAATTCATTTCTCTAAAGCGATTGTACTTATATAGAAGGTCTAAGAATTTGTCACACCCCCAACCCAGCTATACTAAATCAGTTTGGGTTGGGGGTGTAAATTTTATTTTTCAAGCCAATCATTTGTAGCTTGTAGTAATAGCGCCACACCTCTTTTGAATATATCTTCATTTACTGCGAATTTGCTATTATGATGTGGATACAAAATTCCATCTACAGGTTGATGTGAACTTAAGAAAAAGAAAGTTCCAGGAACTTCATTAATAAAGTAAGCCATATCTTCTCCACCCATAACAGGTTTTTTTATTTCTATTATCTCGTCCTCAGGCATAACTTTTTTCGCAGAATCCACAAATTGTTTTGTTATCTCTGAATTGTTTATCACTGGAGGATAGCCAAAAGTATAATCGATTTCTACCGAACCTCTCATTCCATCTGCTACACTTTTTGAAATTTCCTTAAATCTTTTTGCTAAATTCGCTCTTACTGTTTGGTCTACAGCTCTAACTGTGCCTTCTAATTCTACAGTGTCTGGGATAATATTGTATTGGCTACCACCTTTAATCATTCCAAAGGTTATAACTGCAGGATCTGTAGGACTAATTTCTCGACTTATAATAGTTTGTACATTCCCGATGATTTGTGATGTTATAGATATTGGGTCTATACTGTTTTCCGGATATGCCCCATGGCTTCCTTTTCCTTTTATTGTCATTTTAAATCTATCCAAGCAAGCCATCATGCTTCCATAAGAGACTATAACTTGGCCATCTCGTCTATCTCCAGTTATCCCCCCAATATGAAGGCCCATTACACCGTCTACTTTGGGATTTTCAAAAGCTCCATCATCTAGCATAGGTTTAGCTCCACCAGGTCCCTCTTCTGCTGGTTGAAAGATCAGTTTAACATTTCCCGTCATATTATCTTTGTTTTTATTTAGAATCTTTGCAACGCCTAACAGTATCGCAGAATGACAATCATGCCCACAAGCATGCATATTTCCATTTGTTGATGCAAAATCCAAACCTGTCTCTTCTAATATTGGCAAGGCATCCATATCTGCTCTTAATGCTATGGTCTTTCCTGGTTTTTTACCCTCAATAATTCCTACTATACCTGATACACCAACATTTTTTCTATGAGGAATTCCCATATTATCTAGTTGATCTGAGATATATTTAGATGTCTGCGGCAAATCAAGGCCCACTTCTGGAATTTGATGCAGCTCTCTCCTCCAATTAATGACATCCCCTTGAACCGATTTAGCGAGATCATTACAATTCATTTTTCCCTCCTCGTATACTATGTTTAGGCATAAATATTTGAGGTACAAACATAGTTATTAAATTTAAGATATCCTAGATGCTTTGGCTAAATATGCTGGACTGACTTGAAGCCAGAATCAGTCCAGCAATTTTAAGTCCGATACAACCCTGTCTCCTTCAAAAATCATACTATTTATTGAAGGTTTATTTCTTATGTCAATCTTTATTCTTTCAATTCTTTTCTTTTGAAATCTTATCTTGACATACTGCCAAACAACTATTTTACTAAGTAGTTTTCAATCATTGCAATGTAGAACTGAATGCATTCCATATAGCTATCTACGGAAACAAATTCATTTGGTTGATGTGCCATATCCGCATCTCCTGGCCCATAGAATATACATGGCAGGTTTGTAGATGGTAAGAATATCGATGCGTCAGTATAAAAATTAACTCCTTTTGCTTCTACATCTTTATCAAACTCTTCTTTGATTGTCTCTATAGCCATTTTAACAAATGGATCAGATGCTTTTGTTTCAACAGCTGGTCTGTCGTTTAATACTTTTACGTCCGCTTTAAAATCTTTAATTTCATCTGCTAATTTTTCGATGATTTCTTCAAAATCTTTAACTATATCTGCATGAACTTGACCTGGGACTGTCCTCATGTCTATTGTTAAAGAGCATTTGTCTGGTACAACATTTGTTTTTACTCCACCGCTAATAGTAGAAATATTCATTGTTGGATGACCAACAACAGTATTTTCTACATATTTGAATTTGTAACTTACCAACTCACTTATTAAAGCATTCATATGAGTAATTGCGTTGATCCCTTTATGCGTAAAAGCCCCGTGAGCTGTCTTTCCATATGTTGTAATTTCAACCCAGAAAGCTCCTTTTTCAGCCACATTCACTCCATTGGAACTTGGTTCGCCAATAATTATAGCACTTACTCCATCAAGCCCACCTTCATCTCTATACTTTACTGCTCCAATGCTATCAGTCTCTTCCCCAGCTGTTGCAGTGTATATAAAATCTCCTTTAAGTTCCCAGCCAGCTTGTTTTACGGCTTTAATTGCCATAAGCATCGCTGCTAGGCCACCCTTCATATCAGCAGATCCTCTTCCATAAATTTTATTATTTACCAAAGCTGCACTATAAGGTCCATGTTCCCATTCAATATCTCCTGGAGGTACAGTATCCAAATGTCCGTTAAACAAGAGCGCTTCTTTTTCTCCCGTCCCATTTATCCTACCGACTACATTGCCTCTATTTCCCTCAAAGGCATCTACATAGTTTTTTACTCCAATTTCATCTAATTTTGAGCTTATAAACTCTGCAAGAGGTAGTTCGTCTCCGGGTGCATTAACAGTTTTAAATTTAATTATGCTCTGTAATAGTTCTATAGCTTCATCCTTGTTCACATAATCTAAAGCTTTTTTATCCATCATAATCAGTTCCTCCTTTAAGTGTTCTTTTGTTGCTTTTTATAAGAAAATACGGCAAAAGCAATTGTAGAAAATACAGACACGGGTATTACAACATAGACTGGTAGAACCTTGATTACTCCTAACATGATTAGAACTAGTGTAAGTGCAAAAGCACCATACTTATGGAATTTAATAGCAAACAGTGCGAACATTGCTCCAAAAATACCAGGTAATACAAACCCAAAAGCATCTATTACAACTGGTGGAAACAATTTGAACAACTGATTCCCTGCTACAGCGGCTATAGTTACTACTATAAGGTTTGTTATAATTGATCCTGCTATTCCAAGAGTTGCAACTAGCTCCGCTTTGTCACTTCCTGATTCGACCTTAAGTGCCTCTTGAGCTACAGCTGCACATGGAAGTCTCATATTTCCGATGTTCCCTGCTAAGAATGACATGTACGTTCCGGAAACTCCAAGTACAGGGAAAAATGATATAGGCTCTATCAGATAATATGATCCATAAATTGATGCTATTAAGAACCATCCTGTGAGTATATTACCAATTGGCGGCAAAGCTCCATATTTTATCCACAAATACATCACTGGTAAAAAAGAAAGCGGTACTGCTAATAAAATCGTCCATCTGCCTGTGTTGATTATCGGTTTGCTAAAACTTTTTTCAAATTCCGAAGAGTTTTTACCTAGATTTTTATTAGTTGCTAAATTATCCATTCCATTACCTCCTTATTTATGATTTATTTAAACATAACTCCTGCAACCATCCCAACTATCATTGCGATACCTAAGTTATATTCTAATAATTTCGGTATTTTTTTAGACAATTTTAATAGAATTACCATAGCAATCCCTGCAGCTACAGCGGCAATAAGTCTTCCACCACCTGCTACCAAATGTCCACCTACTAAAAATGCAAACGCACCTAGCATTGCAGCACCACCAATTTCTACTGTAAGCTTATCATCGCCCTTAGATACTTTATCTCTTATTCCTTCAAGCTTATGTGTAAATAATCCACAAAATAATAACCATCCAATTCCATTAAGAGTCATTGTCCATACTGAATTTGTGTATTCGAGCACTCCGTAATTTGGCCCTCCAAATTCAACGCCCATCGCCTGTGCACCCATAGTCGCCGCAGTAAGCTCTGTGGGTGCTGAACCTATTATTGCTAGTCTCATCCAAGTTATTGGCGCACCTATTACAGCCATCATTCCAAGCATTACTATAAAAACCGCAACTGCTGGTCCTATAGCAGAAACGGCACCAATCTTAAAGGCTTTACCTGCTTCCTTAGATGTCATATCAGCATATTTGATAGACGCGTATGCTCTCTTTGAGAAAAGGACAGCTTGTATTCCTACTAATGACACCACCGGTAATGCCATTAGCCACAATACAGGATCATTCGCTACTTTTAAATAATCACTCATACTAAATCCTCCTTGTCTTTTTATTTTGATTAATATGTTGTTTACACTTATTATTTTCTCATAATAATGTTTTCACTTGTTTATAAAAATAAACTTTCTCATTGTATCATTGTAAATTCCCACAAATTCAATATCTGATTTTAGCCATAAAAGAAAAACCTCTCATTCTTGAGCAATCTTCTATCGTTTTACTGCAAAAAAAAAGAGCCAAATTCTGCTCTTTGGTCTTTTAACCATATCGATTGGCTGTTTTATTAATACCGCCAAGTAATTCAATCCAGAAGGATTATCGTTCTGGCATTCAATATTCTGCCCATTTACGACTTCTACTTATCGAGCCTACATCCACATTTTTTAAACAACAGTAATCGCCATGGACGGTTTTTTTTGATTATTACCCATTCTTTCTTTTGCCACTAGCTTTATACAATTTTCTCAATTAAGTCCATGAATTTAAGTGTTATTTCTATTTTAATTCTCTCAATAGGGTCATTTAAATCAATATCACATAATTGCTGTATTTTAGAGATTCTATATCTAATTGAGTTTGTATGCAAGAACAACTTCTTGCCAGTAATATTAAAGTTGGATTCACATTCCAAAAATACACTCAAAGTCTCAATTAATTCTTCCCCATTTTCATCTTGAATTAAGGGTATGATTTTATTAAAAACATTACCGAAATCTCTCTGTTGCAGATTTTCAAGCCTCAATAATCCAAAAGGCCCTAGCTCATCGAAAGGGATTGTTTTTTTATTTCTAAATAAGTATTTCCCAACTTCTAATGCTTTTAGTGATTCTATATAACTTCTTTTTATGCCAAGAATTTCATTGACTTCGGAGCCTATTCCTATTCTAAAGGATTCAGTATGAAAACAATCTACCAAGTTCTTAATAATAGTGTTAAACATCTTACTAATAACATGAGAAGCTTGAATCATTCCTTTTGTATCTGTTATTACTACAATAGTATCCTGATTTACAATTCCAAAAATATTATTGCAACTTTTAACATGTGCTAGAACACTATGATAAATCTTATCTCTATGACTGTAAAAATTTGTATTTTCATCTTCGGCTTTAATTGTAGTAACAATATAAGAGCTATATATATTAATTTTCATCTTTCTTATCCCAACAACAAATTCCTCTACCTCTGAATAGGTTCCTAGCTCTCCAGAGACCAATTTTTTAATAAAATCGTCAAAATATCTACCCTCAAAGTTTTGGAATAAATACAATTGTTCATATATCTCTGTCACTAAGGTTGCGGCTATACGTAGCGCAAGGAGATCGTAATAGTCTATCTTTCCATTCTCTTCCCAAATAATAATATTGGCTACCTTAATATTTCGAAGTTGTATGGGTATAACCAACCAAGGACACAGACTGTCTTTAACGACAGAAAATCTATGTATATTTAATTTATCACAAACTATCTCCTTTGAATAACTAAAATCATAATCATCTTTTATTTTACAAGGAGTAGTTAATATGTCATGAGAATACGATTGTGGATAAGTCATACACTTATTGTTTAACGATTGACTTATAGTGATTGGTTTCCCAATTTCCGCACCTAACTTCCAAATGATTTCATTTATTTTTTTCCATAAGCTGTTTGGTGATACTATGCCATCGTCTTCATTTTTTTCATTTATCTTTGTAATAAATTTATTAACTGCTATTGAATTTACGGCATTTATAACATCAATCCATGCTTCATCGAAAGGAATACTAATCAATGGAAAATTTAATTCATTACATAAGTTAATAACTTCATTAGGTATGACATGAAGGTATCTGTCTTTCTTAATTCCTAGTCCAGCTGAATCATGATCATGCAGAAATTTTATGACTTCTAAGAAAGAATCTGTGTTGCCTTGATACAAATAACCTGTAGATAAAACTAATTCTTTACCTTTAAACCATTTATAACCATCCGGTGCATCATAAACAGCTACTGCTTGGATTTCTCTACCAACACCTTTTTCTCCTGCAATCACTTTATAATTCTTAAAATACTTTTCCTTTAGTATTTCTTTAATAGCAACTCCCATAAAACACCTCTCTTTGATTATATTTAATTATACCATCTATTACTGTAACTATTCACTCATATTTCACAACTGAGTACTAAAACCGCTTTAGAAATGTGCATTATTCTGGTAAAAAGCAATAGTTTGTTTGTGAAAACCAAGGTTGTAACTAATCAGTATATTGTTTATGAATGTCACAGGTAAACCCGGGGGATTTCATTTGACATCAAAAAAACCCCGCAACCCTTTATGTTTCAAGGATTACGGGGTTTTACTATTCTATTCCCACTCGATTGTGCTGGGTGGTTTGCTCGTTATGTCGTAAACTATGCGGTTAACGCCGTCGACTTCGTTCACAATGCGGTTTGAAATCTTCTCAAGCACGTCGTATGGAATGCGCGCCCAGTCGGATGTCATTCCGTCTGTGGATGTTACGGCCCTTATTCCCACGGTGTGTACATAGGTTCTTCCGTCGCCCATTACTCCAACCGACTTTATGTTGGGAAGCACTGTGAAGTACTGCCATATGTGCCTTTCCAGGCCTGCTTTTTTTATCTCTTCCCTTAGGATTGCATCCGATTCGCTGACTATCTTTAGCTTCTCGTCCGTAATTTCTCCGAGAATTCTTATTGCCAGGCCCGGTCCCGGGAAAGGCTGTCTCCAAACTACGTCGTCGGGAATCATGAGGCCTTCCCCGACCATTCTCACTTCGTCCTTGAAGAGCTGCCTGAGCGGCTCGATGATTTCAAAATCTACATCGTCGGGAAGCCCGCCCACATTGTGGTGGCTCTTTATGACCTCGGCTGTGTCGGTTCCGCTTTCTATGACATCCGGATAAACCGTGCCCTGCAAAAGGTAATCCATTTTACCAAGCCTTTGCGATTCCTCCTCGAACACACGGATGAACTCCTCCCCGATTATCTTTCGCTTCTTTTCGGGATCAGAAACGCCGCGGAGCTTGCCGAGGAAACGCTCCTGAGCGTTTACCCTTATGAGCTTGAGATGGAATCTGTCCTTGAATATCTCCTCGACCTGGTCTCCCTCGTCCTTTCTTAGGAGTCCGTGGTCAACAAAGACACATGTGAGCTGGTCGCCTATGGCCTTGTGCACAAGCACAGCTGCGACTGACGAATCCACGCCCCCTGAAAGACCGCAAAGGACCCTCTTGTCGCCCACTTTTTCTTTTATTTCCTTTATGCTTTTCTCTATGAAGTCGGCCATGTTCCAGTCGCCTGTGCATCCGCAAACTTCATACAGAAAATTCTTGATGAGTTTTCTTCCGAATGATGTGTGCTCAACTTCGGGGTGGAACTGGACTCCGTAGAGTTTCTTATCTTCGTTCTTCATTGCGGCAACCGGGCAATTGTCCGTCTTGGCGGAAACGACAAATCCCTCAGGCGGACTTTCCACAAAATCCGTATGGCTCATCCAGCAGATGGAGCCTGTTTCTATATCCTTAAAAAAATCGTCCTGTTCCAAAATTTCAATCTTTACTTTTCCGTACTCCCTTTGGTTTGCCTTTGACACCTTGCCACCAAAACTTTGCGCCATCAGCTGCCCTCCGTAGCAAATCCCCAATACCGGTATTCCGAGTTCGAATATTTCCCCGGAAATACTGGGGGCATTCTCGGCGTAAACGCTTGCCGGCCCTCCGGTGAAAATGATTCCTTTTGGATTCCTTTCCTTTATAACATCTATGGGCGTCTTGTATGACATTACTTCGCAATATACATTGACCTCTCTGACTCTGCGTGCTATAAGCTGGTTGTATTGGCCTCCGAAGTCGATAACCAAGATCAGTTCTCTTTCCATTAGCATGTATCCTCCAATTGTTTATTCATCCACCGAAACACTGTAATTCGGCGCTTCCTTGACAATGTAGATATCGTGGGGGTGGCTCTCCTTGAGTCCCGCACCTGTAATTTTAATGAATTTCCCGTCATTAATCAAGTCGGAAATTGTAGCAGTTCCGCAATATCCCAT
>CAZAFW010000050.1:0-10348 GCA_964484935.1 uncultured Peptostreptococcaceae bacterium | reverse complement strand
TCGAAAGCTGATTTGACGGGAATGATTCACGATTTGGAGCATGCCTTCAGCAGAGTTTTAAGAAAAAGGAATCAAGGCTATCTTGGATTCATGGAACTCATAAAGCACCAGGAGGACATAGGCCGCGTAAAGGAAAAGGCGGAATGGATAAGGGACAGGTTTGAAAATTTCGTCTTGATAGGAATAGGCGGGTCCAACCTGGGAAGCCTTGCTCTCCAGGAAGCCTTAAACGGCAAGTACTACAACGAAAAACCAAAGAGCGTCCGGAAGGGTCCGCGTTTCTACATGCTTGACAATCCCGACCCCGAGAGCGTGGGAGACCTTTTGGACATGCTTGAGCCAGAGCATACCGTCTTCAATGTGATAAGCAAATCGGGGGGCACGGCCGAGACAATGTCCAATTTCATGATAGTCTATGATTGGCTAAGCAAAAGCCTTCCCCAAAAGGCTGTTGCAGAAAGGATTATAGCCACCACAGACAGAGAAAACAGCATATTGCTTGATATTTCCAGGGAAAAGGGCTTTGATACTTTTTTCATTCCAAACAATGTAGGAGGGCGTTTTTCGGTTTTGTCCCCCGTGGGTCTTCTTTCGGCGGCCACATGCGGAATAGACATAGACGGGCTTCTCAGGGGAGCCTCGGCCATGTCGGAACGCTGCAGCAACTTCTATCCGGAGGACAATCCCGCTCTCATGGATGCGGCTGTCCACTATGCAATGATGAAAGCAGGAAGAAACATCTCTGTGATGATGCCCTATGCCGATAGGCTGAAATATATGTCGGACTGGTACGCCCAGCTGTGGGCAGAGAGCCTGGGAAAGAAAAAGGACAATGACGAAAAGACCGTCAATACCGGGCAGACCCCTGTTAAGGCTCTTGGCACAATAGATCAGCATTCCCAAGTTCAGCTTTACGCGGAGGGTCCGGACGACAAGGTAATAACATTTATAAGGGTTGAAAGGTTTCGCAGGGAGATGGCAATTCCAAGTCAGTTCTCTAATTTCGACAGTCTTTCCGTATTGGCCGGCAGGGGGCTTTCGGAACTCATGAATGCGGAGCAGTCAGCCACTAGTGACGCCCTTTCGGAATTTGGAAGACCGGTTCTGACTGTTGTTTTCCCTGAAATAAACGAGGAGACTGTCGGGCAGTTCATATACATGCAGGAGCTCAAGACGGCCTATTGCGGAGAGCTTTTGAACATAAACGCTTTCAATCAGCCGGGTGTGGAACTGGGAAAGGTGCTGACAAGAAAATACATGATGGAGACTGAAGACAAGGGTAATCCGGATAAATAGGAAATGCTTTTAAGGTGGGTGCAATAAATGATGGAGAAGAAATCGTCAGAACTTAAAATTTTAAAGGGTGGCCGCGACCAGGGAAATCTCTCGGGAATAGGGCCTGAGAGCTTTAGATGGGCAAAGGCCACCAATACCAGGCTGATGGGTGTTGTTGGCGTAAAAGTGTGCTGGGAGCTTGGAAGCGGCGATTTTTTTTATCAGTTTTTCCATCTGGACAGTGAAGCATACGGAATAGACGGATACGAAAGCCTCATAAATCCAAACATTTATGAAGTGGACTATATAGCAATGCACATGATGGGCGGACTTGGAGGAACCTTTGTAAGTATTTCTTACAATGAGTTTGTCTATCTGATAAAATGGTTTTATGGTTTGAATTTGAGTAAAGATGAATCTTTGCCTGAAGGAAGCGCGGAATTTGAAAAATTTTTCGATATTCCCATTTCTTTATCAAACGATGATGAAAAAAAGCTGATGAACAAGATTTGCGAACCGCTTGAAAGCGATTCGCACTGCATCAATTATTTTTTGATGAGAGTGTTCGGCAAGGACCATGCCTCGGCGGATTTTCTCTTGGACAAGATCACCGAGGATAATCTGCGGGCGGATGTAAAGGAAGGGGTTCTTCTAAGGAACGAGGTTACTTGCAAGAGGCGTTCCCGCAGGGGGAGGCTTTGCCGGGCCGAGTCTCTTGTGGATTCCAAGTCGGGATATCTGTTAGTGCATTCGGAACTTAACATCGTCTGCGGAGAAGAAGGCTACAAGATAAGATCGGCCAGAAAATTGGAGGAGATGCGGGTATCGAACATAGAGGCGGCATTTCTTTTAAAGAAGACGGAGCACCTTGCAATATATGAAATAGAAGCATTAGAGGAGTTTCTGATGATTTTCAAGATAGAGAATCCAAGCATGATGGACAGCATACACGAGGCGGGAGTTCTTTTCACCTCTTTCAACAAGGACAATGACCATGTGAAGAAGGATCTTTATTATCTCAACGGGGACATTCACAGTGTGTATTTCATAACGCGGGGAGAACAGCTTGTTGTGGTTTCTTTCGAAGGGGAAAAATTGAAGGAGGCGCAGGACATCCTAGATAGGAAGGATTATAGAGACATGCTTTCCTTGAACGAGAAACTTGTGATGGAGGATCCTGTGTTTTATGAGTTTGTAAACAGCGGGGAAGACGATATATATGATTTTTTTGATTCGAAGGGTATAGGATAGGGGGAAACAAATTGGTAGTTGTACAGCAGGTTCTTATATTGTTTTTTATGATAATTACGGGATTCGTTGCCAAGAGGCTCAAGATAATCAGCAACGAACTTAATGATGGAATGATAAATCTTGTGCTTTATGTCATGCTTCCTTCCCTCATACTGACGTCGATGAATTTCGATTTTTCACCGGAAATGCTTATAAAGAGCGGGAAGATTCTTCTCATATCTTTAGTCATCTACTTTGTAATAATGCTTTTTTCTTTTTTTATACCGAAGATTGTTGGAGGGGAAATCAGCCAGAAGGTAATTTATCAATACGCTTTCATATTTGTCAATGTGGCCTACATGGGATATCCCGTTGTCAATTCCGTTTATGGAAAAATCGGGGTTTTCTATACGGCCATTTTTAATTTGCCTTTCAATCTGTTCATATGGACATTCGGCTTATGGATACTTACAAAGGACCATGAGGAATTCAAGGGGCAGGTTTCCAGCTTTGAATTTAAGAAGTTCATAAATCCTGCAATAATATCTGTCTTTGTAGGATTTATTCTGTTCCTCTTCTCCATACACCTGCCTGAGATAATCTACGACACATTGGGGATACTCGGGGGAGCGACAATGCCCCTGTCCATGATTTTCATAGGATCCATACTTGCGGATGTGGATTCAAGAGACATACTTACGGACAAGAAGGCTCTGGTATATTCGGTGCTAAGGCAGACCCTGGTTCCCCTTGCCGTTCTCTATTCTTTAAAGGCTTTGGGTTTTACTGGATACATGGTTGGAATACCCGCGGTTATTTCAGGAATGCCGACTGCGGCGAATACGGCCCTCATGGCATCCAAATACAAAAACGACTACCATCTTGCGTCGAGACTCGTATTCATCTCGACATTTGTGTCCATTTTCACCATACCGGTGATAGTGATGCTGGTCTAGGGGGGAGGAGACATGAAAAACGACTTGAAGAAGGCTATTGAAATACTTGAGAGCGAGGGCAGGGCCCTAGTGCTGGTAAAGGACGGGGAAGTGCTCATGAGGGACAACAGGCGCGGAATAGGCCCCATGTATGATGTAGCCACCAAGGAAAGGGAGGCGGCCCTTGCAAGCAGCCTTGCAGACAAGGTCATAGGAAAGGCGGCGGCAATGCTTGCTGTAGATGCGGGGATTGTCAATCTCTATGCTGCGGTGCTTAGCGAGGAGGCTGAAAGAGTGCTCTCCGAAGCGGACATATACTGCGAATTCGGCAGAAAGGTGCCTTTCATACAGAACAGGGGAAAAACAGGAAAGTGCCCAATGGAGCTTCTGGCGGGTGACCTTGGGCATGATGAAACTGAGGTCTTGAAGGAAAGGCTTAAGGAGTTTTTGGGAAAGAAATAAGAACAGATGTCAGATGTCAGATATCAGGAAAAACAAGGGCAAAGAAACAGCAAGAACAGAAAGTTGGTCAGTTGGTCAGTTGGAAAGGAAAAACAAAAAGAAAATAAAAGACAAAGGCAAAAAACAAAAAACCGAAATGTCTTTTATTAATGCTTTTGTATTTGCTGATTTCGGTCGATGTTTTGCAATATGAAACCTTGACCGCATTGTGAAATCAGCTTGAAGCTGGCAGTGAGCAGTGAGCAGTAGGCAGAAAGGAAACCCTTTGTGGGTTTCCTTTCTTACGGTCTTTTATAGATTGGATCGACTGTGTATTTGAGTCCTTCTTCTGTCATGTAGATTGTCATGATGTCGAGGCCGGAGAATATGTCCCGACCTTTGACGTCGGGTGTTGAAGGGGCCTTGATGATTTTAAGCCCGTTTTTCATTTCGGTATGCATTTCCCCGTCTTGTGAAGGGGTTGCCGCATATGTTTTTCCTCCGGTTCTTGTCCTGTAGTCTTCAAGCCACCCCAGCACCAGTTCTTCCTCTAGCGGGTCCGAGAATTTCCACGAGTAGGACATGGAGAGAAGGATGTTTTTTTCTGAAGCGTTCTCAAGCTTGTTTCTCAGCCAAGGTATCTGCGCAGGGTTTGAGGCGCGGAGTCCATTTTGTGATGAATTGTCGAGCCTGAGCACGAGCAGGTTTTTGCCTCCGGCCAATGAAAAACTTTCTTCGCCGCCTATTACAGGAGCTGTTATCCTCTTTTCCAGTTCTTCGCTAAGCGTTCCCGAGGAAACAAGGAAATCGGATTCATTTGCCAGTTTTGACAAGCTTATGTGTATCAGCCTGTCGAGCAGCGTTGATACGGGCGAGGTGTTTCCGAGAACTGTAATCGACAAGTCCGGATTTTCCGGATTGCTTCTCATAAGGTTTTTGTCATCGGGGACTTTTATACCCGTGGAATTCAGCTGCCCACTGTATGGAGTCTTGTAAAAAGCCGTTAAATCGTCGAGCCATATCCGTCCCTCAGTTTTGTTTTCCGGGTCTGTTTCAACCAGGTAGACTTTTTCCAGTTTCACCGGAAAAACGGCGCTTTGGGGTATTTTTGCCTCTACGAACCGCCATCCTGTCCAGTCTACGTAGCGGGCCAAGTCTATTGTGCTTGTTTTGCCGTCGCTGTCTTTTATGCGCGCCCTTAGCCAGTGGCCTCCGCCTTGGTCGCCTTTAACCCAAAGACCCAAGTGCGACGGCGTGGAGTAGAGCGTGTGGTCAATGTTTACATATGCCGCCCTGGTGGCGTCTGTTTTTGTGAAGTCGTATGCCATCAAACCTGAAGATTCGCCGTTTTTAATTATGGTTTCATCCAGCCCATATGAGCCTGTGACGGCATCGGGATAGGCTGAAAAGGTGTCCCCGGCGCTTTCGAAGTCGTTGAATACGAAGGACGAGTATCCTATGGAAACGGGTATTTCGTCAGTATTGCCTTGAAATGTTGCGGTTATTTTTCCGCTTGCTGCCCTGTTTGATGCGGTGAATGTCTGTCCCTTCAATTCGCCAAGCCGGTCTGGAAAGCTTATGGACAAGTCCTGCAAATCCACGGGAATGTCGTATCCCTGAGCGGTGTGCACGACGGCTTCAATCTCCGCTGTTTCGCCCAAGTCCAGTGAAATGCTCCTTGGGGCGAGCCTGAGGCCGACGGTTTCTCCGACGCAAGTCAAATTTATGCTGCGTGAGTTTCCTTTGTAGGTTCCGGTAATTCTGTATTGCCCAGTTTCTCCGGGATAGAAGCGCCTGTTTTCAACTGTTCCGTTTCCTTGGACGAGCCAGTCTATGGAATTTGAATCGTCTATGGCCGGATTGAAATTCTTGTCGAAGAAATGCGTCTCAAGTTTCCTCGATGTCCCGTATGCCACTTTGTCGTTTGAAACTGCGATTTTAAAATCATAAGGCGCGAGGCTTTCTTGAGGGCTTATGACAGCGATTGCGTTTGCTATGCGCCTTTCTGTTCCTCCTGAGGGTGTGTTTGCGATTGTAACGGTGCTTTGACCGAGCCGCCTTGCCATCATTTGGGTGGAGCCTCCGCCGTCAAGGTTTATGGCGGTCCAAATGCCGAGACTTTTCATGTAGAGGGCCAGTTCCGTCTCGCTCATGCCTGTTGCCGAAGGGTTTCTGCCGTCTACGGCCAGCAGATAGAAGCGGTCTCCCTTTTCGTTGATCCCAAGCGCCGTCCTGGGATGGAGTCCCGATATGGGGAGTGAAAACGATTCCGGAAGGTTGCCGCCATCAAGGAGTATGCTTCCTCCCCCTATTGCATTTGCAATATCGGAAAGGGAGGGTTTTATGTTTATATCGAGACTTGCGCGCTGGTTCTCCTTGAAGGCATCCATCAGCTCGGTTTTCACCCCGCCCCTTGCCGCAACTATGAAATCGGGTTTAATATCGCCGAATTCGGATACCGAGGTTACGAAGGATTCAACCTTTCCATCTGAAATCCCCATGTAGACCGAGTCGGGCTTTTGCGGCGGCAGCCCTTGCCACGAGGCATTGTAGACTATGACCTTGCCGGGCTCGAGATAGGGCTTGTTTATGTATGATACGGCAATTTCTTTTTCGTTTAAAGGGTTGTTTATCGTGTAAGATTCATCGAACATTTCGCCTATTTGAAGCATGCCCTCCGAGTCTGCCCATGCCGCGTTGAAGCTGGGGTCGCCTATTGAGCTTGACAAAAGGACTCCGTCCTTTACTAACGGGCCCATTGATGCCGAAAGTCCAGTGTCGAAGAAGTCGCCGTTTATTAGTCCTATTGCCGAAGGCTCTCCGCCTGCAAGCTCCGAAAGGGTCGAACGCTTGTTGACATAGGGGTTGGATAAAACGCCAATGCTTGTGCCGCCTGTAACGCTTCCTTCGAGTATGCGCACGGATATGTGGCCCCTCTCTGTAAGAAGCAGGTCTTCCGTGTAGGTAACTCCGTTTCCGATTTGTTCGGTGAAAGTTTCCCTGTTCAAAACATTGTAGTCGGCATGGGAAAAAGTTGCTGACGCCAGAATGCAAGACAGGATGAGACATATCGAATTTATTTTTTTCATATCCGGATTTCTCCTTTCGCATTCATTTGCACTTGGGTTCCCAAATGCTCATTTGCCCGGGGTTTGTAAGAGCCTTTAGCAAATTATCCCTGCCCCTTGGGGCTTGGCTGTCGATTCCGCGAAGCAGCTCTTTCATGTAGTCCCTTCGCGTGCGGCCCTCCATGGGGCACTTGCTTTTTATTACAGGGAACTTGTGGCGCCTTGTTGCGCCGATTATGTCTTTTTCCTCGGCATAGACCATGGGCCTGATTACCGTCATTTCTTGCCTGTCGAGGTATGTGACAGGCTTGAAGGAGTGTATCCTGCCTTCGTAGAGCATGCTGAGGAGAAGCGTTTCTATAGCATCGTCGCGGTGGTGGCCCAGGGCTGCCTTGCTGACCTTGTGCCTTTTAAGAAGGTTGTAAAGGGCTCCCCTCCTGAGGTTTGCGCACAGCGCGCATGGATTCTTCTCGTTTCGCACATCGAAGACTATCTTGTAGATTTTTGTCTCTTCGATGAAATACTCGATGCCGAGACTGTCGCAAAACTGTTTAACCGGATTGAAGTCAAAATCCTCATATCCCATGTCTATCGAAAAGGCCTTTATTTCATACGGGACGGGATAGAAGTTTTTCATGAGGTGGAGCCCGTAAAGAAGGGCGAGGGAATCCTTCCCGCCCGATATTCCAACCCCTATGACGTCTCCGGGGGCAATCATTTCATATTCCTGAGCCGCTTTTCGCATGCAGCCGAGCACTTTTCGCATATAAGTCTCCTTTCGCTGTTCCGATGCATTCATTATACATCCGGCGGCGGAGGGACTGCATTAAGAAAGGGTTACAAAAAAACAGTTGTCAGTTGTCAGATATCAGATGTCAGTAAAAGCGAAAAGAGAAAAGAGAAAAGACAGATATCAGTTGTCAGATGTCAGGAAAAAGATAAGGATAAAGGACAGATATCAGATGACAGATGTCAGCAAGAGCGATAGCAAAAGGCCAGTTACTTGCAGCTTTGAATTGCACGGCATCTCCCGATGCGTTGTTTTTCACCGTTTGGGATAAGGCTAAACCGTAAAAAAATCCACTCTGTTTGAAGCGAAGCGAGTTTGTGGATTTTAGGTTTTGCCGAAAGACGAAACGGAATGAATAACCGCATGAAGGGTGTAGCCGAAAATTCATTGGTGTGAGTAATCAGACAGAAAAAGAAAGAACATCGGGCAACTTGCAGTAGGCAGTTTGCAGTAAAAGATTAAGTGCAAGTTAAAAAAAGAAAAACATTGAAATACATTTGAAAGCTTTTTTGCTCTCTTCTTTTGCTTTTTTGTCTTTCCTGATATCTGACATCTGATATCTATCTATCTTTTCCTTTCCACTGCTTTTATACTGCCTGATGCAAGGACCGGCCTATTAGTGTATAATGTCGTTAGGGAAAACGGGGGTAAAAGATGGAGATGTTTATTGAAAAGATTTTAAATTTCATAGCTTTGGAAATACAGGTGTTTCTGGTCGCTGCGCTTCCTGTGGTTGAGCTTCGGGGCGCAATCCCGTTGGGGATAGCGGAAGGAATGAATCCATACTTGGCTGCGTTGGTTTCAATAGCCGGCAGCATGCTTCCAGTTCCGTTCATACTTCTTTTCATGAAACCGGTTTTCACACGGATGAGGGGAAGCGACGCGGGTGTCAGAATTGTTGACACATTGACAAACAGGACTAAGCGCAGGTCGGAGAATATAAAAAAATACAGCGCGTACGGGCTGGTTCTTTTCGTTGCAATGCCTTTGCCGACGACAGGCGTTTGGACGGGAGCAATGGCGGCATCAATTTTTAATATACCAATAAAGAGGGCTTTTTTTGCAATACTGCTCGGAGACTGCATTGCAGCGGTTATTGTAATGGCCTTGAGCAATGCATTAATAATATAAGCACAAACGAATTTCTTGACAGGCATTTTTTAAAGGTGTATGATATTTTAGTAAAAACTCAATAAAAACTTGATACCTTATCAAGAGTGGTGGAGGGATAGGCCCTTTGAAGCCCGGCAACCGGTAGCAATACGCGGTGCCAAATCCTACAGATTGAATCTGGAAGATGAGGAACAGACGGTATAAATATGCCTCTTCCTTATGGAAGGGGCTTTTTTGACGGACAGCTCGTTCGGGTATCAAGAAACAAAATCAACAATTCAAACTAGGAGGAAGTAAAATGACTAAAAGATTTTTAATGACTGCGGAATCGGTCACAGAAGGCCATCCGGACAAGATATGCGACCAGATTTCAGATGCTATTCTCGACGCCATAATAAAAGAAGATCCAATGGCTAGGGTTGCGTGCGAGACTACTGTCACAACGGGACTTGTGCTTGTCGTTGGTGAAATAACTACTGAGTGCTATGTTGAGATTCCTGAAATTGTAAGGGAAACAGTAAGGGAAATCGGATACACAAGGGCCAAATATGGATTTGACTGCGACACTTGCTCGGTTATCACATCCATACACAAGCAGTCCGGGGACATAGCTCTGGGAGTGGATAATTCACTTGAGAAGAAGGGTCAAGAGGATGGAGATCCCTACGACCAGATAGGGGCTGGAGACCAGGGGCTAATGTATGGCTTCGCCTGCAACGAGACGCCTGAATTGATGCCCCTTCCCATTTCGCTGGCCCACAAGCTTGTAAAAAGGCTCGCGGCTGTGAGAAAGGACAAATCTTTCGATCTTAAGTATCTGAGACCGGATGGAAAGTCGCAGGTTACCGTAGAGTATGTTGACGGAAAGCCGGCAAGGGTGGACGCCGTTGTCATTTCAACTCAGCACAGTGATATAGCAAGCCATGACGAAATTGAAAAAGACATGATAGAGCACGTGATAAAGGCTGTGGTACCTAAGAACCTGCTCGATGAGAATACAAAGTACTATGTGAATCCTACGGGTAAATTTGTAATTGGAGGCCCGCAGGGCGATGCAGGCCTTACAGGAAGGAAAATAATTGTAGATACTTATGGAGGATATTCCAGACACGGAGGCGGAGCCTTCTCGGGGAAAGATCCCACAAAGGTTGACCGTTCGGCATCTTATGCAGCAAGATATGTTGCCAAGAATGTAGTGGCAGCGGGACTTGCCGACAAGTGCGAGGTTCAGCTGGCATATGCAATAGGGGTTGCCCGTCCGGTATCTGTAATGGTGGAAACCTTTGGAACTGCAAAAATCGACGAGGACAGGATTTCCGAGCTGGTTCAGAAGCATTTTGATCTGAGGCCCGCGGCAATCATTGAAAAGCTCGACCTCAGGAAGCCCATATACAAGAATCTTGCCGCCTACGGACACATGGGAAGGGAAGACCTTGGAGTTGAATGGGAGAAAACAGACAAGGCCGACATTCTAAGGAAAGAGGCCGGACTGTAAG
>CAZAFW010000049.1:0-10639 GCA_964484935.1 uncultured Peptostreptococcaceae bacterium | reverse complement strand
GATGAAGGCAAGAAGTTTATTTTGGATAATATTGAAGAAATCGTGGGAGCGGCATCAAAGGAAAAATGACATTTTGCAGGAATGGAACAATGAAATCTAAACATAGAGCATTTTTTTGGGAAGAGGCTACAGGGAATCATTCCCAAAATATTTTTGATACAAGAGTTAAATTAGCTTAAGTAAAAATAATGGAATAATTCACTTAAAAAACATAAAATAATAGTAGAAAATGCCGTTAATTTGACTTAACGGCATTTTTTGAAGAAAGAATGGGGACTTGTGTGGCTTATATTGATAATGATTTGATAGTATTCACAATAATTTCATGGTACATTTGAACCGGACGAAATAATTACGTCCGGTTGCGTCCTGTATTATTAAACAGGGATTTTCTAATGAAAAGTAAAGCGATGAAGATTAAGGAAAAGACGATTCCAACTATATGCACGGCAATTTGTCTAGACAGGTTTTGCAACTATGGAGGAGTTAAAGATGAACAGCAAGGATTTCTTTAAAGGCAAGAGAGGCGTGGTCATCAATTTCAATGAGAGGCTGGAAGCAAACCGAAGAGCAATGTTTAGCATGGATTATGACGGGGAAGGCTCTCATAATAAGGCTGATCCAATACTACTGCATATGGAGCTTGTAAACGAGCGGTGCAGCGACGATGAAAAGAAATTGCTGATGAAATACGCTGACGCTACGGAAAGAGGGACAATAACAAGGGATGTTCTAATTCCGGCGGACATGCCGCTGCATAATCTTCATTATGCCATTCAACGGCTTTTCGGATGGCAGAATTCGCATCTCAGGGCCTTTAGACTGGACGAAAAAGACTATGATCGCCTCACCGGGAAGCGCGTGAGGGAGTGGGCGAGTCTGGTCGGAATACTGTTTCAGGGACTGCCCTATGATGAAGACGACAAGTACTGGGATGAGGATTACGTTTATGGAAGCATCAAGAGGTGGCTTAGGAAAAAATATACGGGTCCTTATGTATTCGGGGGTTATACCGAGGAATACGAAGAGGCAAAGGGCAGCGTCGATGAATTGATTCATCGCTTCCCGACTGTTGATGTCCGGGAGTCATTCTTTGATTACAACGAAAGAACTAAAGGGAAAATTGGCGGTGAGTCGGATGGAAGACGAATAATTAAGACGGCTCCGATTCTTAGTCTTACTGTAAGGGAGCTTACTAATTCCATATCAATTGATTCCGCGCTCGACGAATTGCTCGAAAGACTGCCTGTGGCCGAGGTTCTTGGGGTCAAGGGGTCGGAGCTGGCGAAATTCGAGGAAATTAAAAGCTGGACAGAAGAAGGAATTTTCAAGCCGGCAACGGACAAGCTGATCTACAACTATGATTTTGGAGACAATTGGATCGTGGAAATAACAAGACCCGGTAATTGCAGAGATTTGACAGGGCGGCGCGGAATAGACGAAGAGTGGCTAAGAGAGGCTATGGATACCGTAAGGGAAAAACACAGGCCGGTTTGCATTGACAAAAAAGGCGGATATGTGATGGATGACGTGGGCGGCATGGGTGGCTTTGCCGATTTTCTATACAACATACACAAATCGGAAGACAGGGAGGAAAGACAGGCATACAGGCAGTGGGCCAAGAGTTTGGGATGGAGCAATAGGAAGGTTGAAGCGGGCAAGATGCTTTAAAAACTAAGATATATAAGCAATAAATGCAACTTATTCAATTGAATAAGTTGCATTTATTGCTTTGGAAGCAGGGGAAGACAGAATTTCTGAATTATGGAGGCGCGCAAGATGAACAGTAAGCATTTTCACAAAGGGGTGAGATGCTTATATTCATCCCATTCATTTATGCGAGTCAGCAGTCAATTGATTCTGGTAACATTATTCTTTTCATCTTTGCCAAGGCAGCATTTCTTATATTTCTTTCCACTGCCGCATGGGCAGGGATCGTTTCTTCCCACTTTTTTGCTCGCTTTTGCCGCTTTGTGTGCTTCGGGCATTCTTTTGTGGGACAAATCGGAAGGAGCGTTGCCTTTCATGTTCCATTTTGGGCTGTGGTTGTGGTAGTCCATCATAAGCTGCATCAGGGAGCGGGCATCTTCGAGGTTTTCAGTGATGACACAGTCGAGAATCGGCTGGATGCAATTCATGGATTTTTCGTCGTTCATGAATGAAAATTGCATTACTCTTATGTCGTTTCTGAATTTAAGCTCGTCGGTGATTTCGTGCTTTTCTATTTCGACCAGCAATTTTTCAAAATAAGGCCATGATTCCTTTGTTGTCAAACTGGTCCATAAAGAGAACAGGTCGTCTGGGTCAAAATCGGCATATTCGAGGTCCGGCCTTTCGTAAAGAAAGCCTTCAGGGTCTTGGGCATTTTCATGAATAAGGAAGAGCTCCCCATCGATGAAGCCAAGATATGCGTCGAAATACGTGAATGCCTTGCTTTCTATCCAAAGGGTGAGGTCGTGCTTGTCGATTTTTTCCATTATGTAATGGTTTAATATTTCTGTAAGTTCATCCATGGGAATTAGGCCGTAAAGGTTGACAAGGCCCTGTGTGAAGATTATTTTTATGTCGTTCAATTTGGCCTTTTCTATTATTGAGTCAGCTTTTGGGGCGCATGACTTGAGTATTTGGGGTATGTTAAAAACAGGCTTGTCTTCATCAAGACTGAAGTATCCTATGCCTCTTGCAGTGAGGTCGTATATGGATTTGTGCATCATGGGGTCCGATTTGTTGATATCGACAGTCCCGGTCAGTATTTCATAGGTCAAAAATGGAGCGTTTCCGCACCACTCTGGTATTGCATGGGGTATTTCTTTTGCAAGCGCGTCTATTATCTCTTGCTTGCGCAAGCTTGAGGAAATGGGGAAGTCCCAGATTCTTTTTATATCAATCAGTTCTTCCTTTGTATAGCGGGAAAGGTAATCGGCAAATGTGGCATTCTCGGGCATGGGCTTGGACATTCTTTTCATTCTTCTGTCGATTATGTTTTGCATGCGGCTGCTCCTCCTTGTTGTTTTCTTGTTATTAATAATGATACCAAATAAAATGGAGTAAGTCATTTGAGTATTTTCAGGAAAGCAATGAAAGCAGACATGAGAACATAACATATTATGATTTGAAGAGAGAGGATACAGATATTCGGATTTGCTATAATTGACTTAGAGATTAAAATCGATTGCAATCCGGCCTTTTTTTTGCAAAGGAACCGGATTTGAGATGCGAACAAGAAAACATTTTTTGATGGAATAAGAGCTTGATTGACGGACACTTATGGGGAGGGTTTTGATATGGACAAATGCAGCAGCGGATGCCAAGGAGATTTGAAGGTTAGGATAAAAGAACTCGAGGAAGTCGTCAAACAAATAATGAAGGAAAAAGAGGACGAGGAACTGATGGCTTTTCCATGGGTTGGAAATCTGGGGCAGTGGTATTGGATGGTGCAAAGCAACGAAGTTGAATTCAACAACAGAAAGGTCACAAATCTCGGTTACAGTATCGAGGAGCTGCCAGGGGAGATTGGCTTTGAGTTTTTCACCGACAAGCTGCATCCTGACGATTACGAAAGAGTCATGGAAAACATGAGAAGTCATCTGATGAACAAGAGCGAGGCCTACGAGGTAGAGTACAGGATAAAGGCCAAGGACGGAAACTATGTTTGGTATTACGACAGGGGAAAAGTGACAAAAAGGGACGAGGATGGCAAACCTGTTCTACTGTCTGGAATCGTATTCGATATAAACAAAAGCAAAATGATGGAAAGCGAACTGAAAGAAGCAAATGAAAAGCTGAAGCTGATGGTTGTAACCGACGAGCTTACAGGTGCCTACAACAGGAGGTTCATGCTGGAGAAAATGCAAGAAGAGATGAATCGCTTCAAAAGGACGGGTTCCGGATTCTCGCTTGTCATGATGGACGTAGACCGGTTCAAGCACATAAACGACAGCTGCGGACACAATTCTGGCGATATTGTATTGAAGAAATTAGCCGACAAGGTAAATGGAAGAATCAGAAAGACGGATGTATTCTGCCGATGGGGTGGAGATGAATTCATGGTTTTGCTGCCGGACACAGAGATGAACGATGCGTTGAAATTGGCAGAAGGAATAAGGGCGAAGATAGCAGGCATTAAGCTCGAATCAGGCATTGACGTGACGGCAAGCTTAGGTGCTTCAAATTTCATTGATGGAGACACTCTGGATTCTTTTGTCAAAAGGGCGGACGATGCAATGTACATGGCGAAGGATGAAGGGGGTAATTGTGTGAAATGACGATGGCTGACGCAGCAGATAGCCAGGAAAACCGATCAAACTGCAAAAAGCCTTCCTTGACCCCGCTACCACTAGGGGGTATAATGTTCTTGAATATTATATAAGGGAGGCTTATGCCAATGGAAACACAAAACAGGATAAGGCACTTTTCGGTGTCGTTTTTTTCGATAATACTCGGTCTTGGAGGGCTTACGATTGCGCTTGAAAAGATGGCGGGCTTGCTTGGGGCTTCACAATCTTTGCCCAAATTTTTTCTTGCAGTGACAGTAGGGGCGTTTTTGACAATAGGGCTGATTTTTTTGTACAGGATGGTCAAATATCCGGAAGAGGTGAAGAAGGAATATTCTAATTCGGTAAAGTACAATTTCTTTTCGACAATATCGATAGGGCTTCTTTTGCTTAGCGCGGCCTTTCTGGAATACAACGCAGGTGTTTCAAAAGCTCTTTGGATTGCAGGGACATCCATGCACCTTTATTTCACATACAGGACGCTTTCGTTCTGGGTGTTCCACAAGGAGCACAGCTTCACGTCTTTTAATCCCATATGGTTCATTCCTGTCGTTGGGAATTTGCTTGTTCCGGTTGCTGGAACCGTTCATTTTGCAAATGAAATCTCATGGTTTTTCTTCAGCATAGGGATGGTCTTTTGGGCTGTGCTGTTTACAACTTTCATGTACAGGATTATTTTTCACGAGGCCTTGCCAGAGAAGATTGTACCCAGTCTTGCAATACTCATAGCGCCTCCTGCAATAGGGTTCATTTCTTATGTCAAGCTTACGGGGCAATTGGACGGCTTTGCCAGGATTATGTACTACATCGCCCTGTTTTTATTCACCTTTGTTTTCAGCAGAATAGGCGAGTATATGAAAATGAATTTCTATCTTTCGTGGTGGGCCTTTTCTTTTCCGATTTCTTCTTTCACTATTGCAACAGTCCTTATGTATCATAAGAGCGGAATAGCTTTATTTAAGGGTTTGGGCTTTGCAGCGGCTATTTTCTTGGCAGTTGTCGTTTCTTTTACGGCGATAAGGACAATTTTTGCAATAGTGAAAAAGGAATTGTGCGTTCCCGAATGATTCCAATAAAAAAAGCTGTCCGCTTGGAAGCATAGGGAAGGGGTTGCCGCTTCGTTTCAAGTCCGGGATTTTGTCCACACACCCAGGCGACTAGAGAATTGAACCAGCATGCTTTGACTTGCCCAAAATGTAAGATTCACCATTAATAGCTGTTTCTATTATGTCTTTATGGTATTTGCAAATATTTTGCGGTACACTGTAATCGGACGAGGCCTGACGAATTAATTTCGTCCGGTTTCGTCCGATTTCGTACTGTGGAGGGGGCTTTACACTGGCCATCTTGCCGCGGAGATGATCCGGTTATATTGCGGGAATTTTCATATTTCACAGTGACAATTGTTCGAGTTAACAGAAACACCCATATAAAGATTTGCAGATATATCAACGTATAATTCAAGGAGGCTATAATAAATGGCGCGAACAAAAAACAAGAATACTAAGCAGCTAAATGCATATTTCACATACGAAGGTTTTACTGTAGGAGAGGCGGATCCCGAGGCGCAGGATGAAATAAGGGAATGGTCGGGGTTGTTTGAGGCGGACAGATACGGAGCCTTGTTTCATCTTGGATTTTCGACCAAGGGAAAGTGGCTTTCTCCGCCGCTTGAATATCTTTATGGCATTGCGGAAGGGCTTATCAGAAAAATCAGCCAGCATCCGGAGCTTGAGCTGGAGAGGGAATCGATTAGGGTTGATTTGCATGATGAAGAGGTTGGACTACTCAAAGAGGTTTTGCCATTTGCAATTGGAATGGAATATGTGGATGATGTATGGATTCGGAGGCTTTGGAAGGATTTGCTGGCGGTTTTCAGGAGGGAAATAAAAGCCTACGACGGCACTGTGGCCAGGTATTTCTCCGAGCAAAATGACAACATCAACATAGTCGGAAGGGTGTATTTCCATTTGGTTGAACTCAAGGAGGACGAGTATCCTTTTGCTTTTATGGCAACATATTCAACTAAGCCCGCCAAGAGCAGGCGCGCCATGCATACTCCTTTGAAGAATGCTTTGAAGGAGTTTGACGGGGATGAAAAGAAGCTGCTTTCTCTTGTTTCAACCGTTGCAAAGGCTTCGGAAAAGAGTGCTTTCATTTCAGGCTTGATGGAAAGCGGCGAATTGTTCTCGCCGCTTAAGTTTACTGCTAAAGAGGCGTACATTTTCTTTAAGGAAATTGAAATATACAAGGAAGCCGGCATAATGTGCCGGGTTCCGGACTGGTGGCGAAAGCGCAGCAATGCGGTACGCCTTTCGGTCGTGGTCGGGGAAAAGGAGCCTTCAAAGGTCGGCCTCGATGCCATAATGGATTTTTCGCCGCTTCTCAAGGTTGGAGATCAAGTTATCGGAGAGAATGAACTTAGAGCCTTTTTGGACATGGCCGAGGGCCTGGTCAGATACAAAGGCAAGTGGGTCGAGATAGACAAGGACAAGCTGGGGGAGGCCCTAAAGGCCTTTGAGAAGGTTAAAGGCCTGTCGGAAGGCGGAGCTTTGTCACTTGGAGAAGCGATGAGGCTGGAGCTAAACATGGAAAAGCTTTTGGAAATTCCGGCCGATGCGGTGGATGTGTCTGTCTCCAATGGGCAGTGGCTTAAAGCTGTCAGGGGAATAATGGATGGATCTTCTCCCATGGAGAGAGTCGGAACAGTACCGACCTTCCGCGCGGTGCTTAGGGACTACCAGGAAAAAGGCTATCAGTGGCTTTGCCAAATGTACAAGTTGGGCTTTGGCGCTTGCCTGGCCGACGACATGGGACTTGGAAAAACGGTGCAGGTGATTGCTTTTCTGGAGCATTTAAGAAGCGGCAACGGCGGCAGGGTCCTTTTGATTCTCCCGGCCTCGCTCATTGGAAACTGGCAGAGAGAAATAGAGCGGTTTGCGCCCGGAATGCCTTTTCAGGTTTTGCATAAAAGCGACTTGAAAGGTTCTGAAACGATTCAAATCAGGGAAAATAATTTCTTGTATATAACAACGTATGGGATGGCAAGAAGGCTTGAAAGCTTGAAGGGCGAAAGATGGGATTGCCTGATTCTCGACGAGGCGCAGGCTATCAAAAACCCAGGTACGAAACAGACCAAGGCAATAAAGGAAATTCCCGCCGGGATGCGTATTGCAATGACAGGAACTCCCATTGAAAACAGATTGGGAGACTTGTGGTCCTTGTTTGATTTCTTGAATCAGGGTCTTTTGGGAAATTCAAAAGAGTTTTCGCGGTTTGCCAAGGGGCTAAGCGACAATGCAATAGGCTACGCCAAGCTGCGAAGGACAATTCAACCCTTCATTTTGAGAAGGCTCAAGACAGACAAAAGTATAATTCGGGATTTGCCGGAAAAAATAGAGATAAACGAATATACCAGGCTGTCCCAAAAGCAGGTTGCCCTTTACAAAAAGCTGCTCAAGCAGATTGAGGACAAGCTTTCATCGGCGGAGGGAATCGAGAGAAAAGGGCTTGTTTTATCGAGCATAATGAAATTCAAACAGATATGCAACCATCCGGACCATTATATGGGCAGAGAGGATTTCAAGCCCGGGCTTAGCGGCAAATTCGAACAGTTGGGAGAAATTTGCGAAACAATACGGGAGAAAAGGGAAAGGGTAATTGTTTTTACCCAGTTCAGGGAGATGACAGAGCCGATTTCGGATTTTCTAAAAGAGATATTCTTGAAGGAGGGATTTGTGCTCCATGGAGGCACGCCTGTAAAAAGGCGGGATGAAATGGTCAAGCAATTCAATGGAGAGCAATATGTTCCCTACATGGTGCTTTCTTTGAAAGCCGGAGGAGTGGGGCTGAATCTTGCATCGGCCAATCATGTGATTCATTTTGACAGATGGTGGAATCCCGCTGTCGAGAATCAGGCAACAGACAGGGCTTTCCGCATCGGGCAGACGAAAAATGTCATGGTGCACAAATTTATTTCAAAAGGAACCATAGAGGAAAAGATAGACGCCATGATCGGTGAAAAGCAGAAGTTGTCGGGTGACATACTTGGCGCAAGCGGAGAAAAGTGGATTACTGAGTATGACAACGATGAGCTGATGGAAATCCTTTCTCTTGGGGGTGGCGAGTGATGGGTTATTACGGATATAAAAAGTACGAGTCCGCAGCGGAGAAAAAAGCAAAATCCAAAAGAGCTTTAGAAAAACTCATGAAGAAAAATCCGGATGTGGAGCCGGTGATCATAGACGGGAGAGCATTGGCCAAAAGCTGGTGGGGAAAGGCGTGGAACTTAAATTTGGAAAGTTATGCGGACTACAGAAACAGGATTGCAAGAGGCAAAAGCTATGTTCGCAACAATGCTGTGCTCGATCTTAAGATATCAAGGGGAAAGGTTGAGGGAAAGGTGAAGGGAAGCAGGGCAAAACCCTATTTTGTTGAAATTGGAATAGATGCACCAGACAGCGGAAAATGGGACAGGGTGACCGAGCTTTGCAACCATAGAATCGATTCGTTGGAGCAATTGCTTGAAGGAGAATTCCCAAAGGAACTTGAGGTTCTTTTCACAGACAAGAATTATGGAATGTTCCCTTCTCCAAGTGAAATCCATTTTGACTGCAGCTGCCCGGACTGGGCCCACATGTGCAAACATGTTGCTGCGGTTTTGTATGGAATAGGGTCGAGGCTGGACAAGGACCCTATGCTGTTCTTTACGCTTAGGGACCTGGATTTCCGCAGCCTCATTAAAAAAACGATGGAGAAAAAAATCGAGTGCATGCTCGAGAACGCGGGGAAAACAAGCAATAGGGAAATTGCAGAGGAAGACATCGCTGGTATATTCGGTTTATGACAAAGCGTCGGATATAGATAGACGGATACAAAAATTTTTGATTGAGGGGGTCGTGAAGATGAATTATAAGGATTGCCCTAAAGAGGAAAAAGGCGTTTTAATCAATTTGAGCGAGAGGCGTGAAATTCGCGAAAAGTCAAGTCTTTTCAGCGGGAATGAGGGTGGAGATGCTCTGCACAAAGATGAGCCCATGCTGCTGCATATGGAACTGACAAACGAGCGGTGCAGCGACGATGAAAAGAAATTGCTTATGAAATATTCTTATTCTACGAAGAGAGGGACAATAACAAGGACCGTAAATTTCGGGGATTTGACAGGGCGGCATGGGCGGTTTTGCCGATTTTCTATACAACATATATGTATTAAAAGACATGGAGGAAAGACAGGCTTACTGGCAGTGGGTCAAGAGTTTGGGATGGAGCAATAGAAAAATCGATCCGAGCAAGATGATTTAAAAGCGTAAATACCGGGTATAAAAAATATAATTCTGTGCAACAAAAATTTATTGTAAGGCGGATGAAAAACTAGAGTGCATCTGCTGTGACTTGACAAACAATCTGACAACCCATATAATATAATAAGTTGCTTATACTGGGGAAATGGATGGGTTTTTTATTGTGAAAATTATATATCCAGTGTGTATTTTATTGAAAGGAGAGGTTTACGTGAAGAAATTACTATTGATTTTGTTTGTATTGGTTTTGACGTTTTCAATGGCTGCCTGTGGAGGCGAAGAGGCAGACATGGAAACTGGAGGAGAAGAGGAAGCTGGCGGAGAAGAAGTTGCAGCTTTTGAGGGACCTCTCAAGTTTCACGATGCAGGATGGGACAGCTTGAAGTTCCACAATGAAGTTGCTTCCATGATTATTGAAGAAGGATTCGGGATAGAGTGTGAGAGTGTTCCGGGTTCAAGCCCTGCCTTGTGGCTGGGGCAGCAGAAAGGCGACATAGATGTTATGATCGAGAACTGGTCGGACAATATTGCGGAGTATGACGATGTTATAGAGGCCGGAGAAGTTATCGAGCTTGGAACAAACATGGACGACAACATGCAGGGGTTTTATGTTCCCACATATGTCATAGAGGGTGACCCTGAAAGGGGAATAGAGCCGATGGCTCCTGACCTTAAGACTGTGGAAGACCTCAAAAAATATGCCGATGTGTTTGTTGACGAAGAGGATCCGTCAAAGGGCAGAATTTACAATTCAATCCCGGGATGGTCTGTAACAGAAGTAATAGAAGCAAAGTTTGAGACATACGAACTTGGGGAATACTACAATTTGTTTAGCCCTGGATCGGGAGCTTCGCTGGCTGGATCGATCAGTGCAAGCTACGAAAAGGGAGAACCTTGGGTTGGCTATTATTGGGAGCCCACATGGGTTTCTGGACTCTACGACCTAACGCTTCTTGACGAGGGGGACTATTCGGAAGAGCTTTGGAACGACGGATATCGTTGCGATTTCAAGCCTGTAAGGATAACGGTCACAGTCAAGAAGGAATTGCCTGAAGAGCTTCCCGA
>CAZAFW010000048.1:1505-10904 GCA_964484935.1 uncultured Peptostreptococcaceae bacterium | reverse complement strand
GCATGGAGCAAAACAAATATGCATACGAGGAAGAAATAAGCTTGAGGGAATTGATAGAGGCGCTTTTAAAAAGAAAGAAAGTAATAGCATTGATAACTCTGGTTTGCATTGTTCTGTCGGGTATTGCGAGTTTTTTTATTCTTGATCCGTCTTACGAGGCTACGTCAATGCTTCGCCTTAATGGTGTACCGGTAGGCATCGAGGACTACACGGCTCAAATAACCAATTATGAAGTGCTTTCTAAAACAATTGCGAATCTGAATCTGCAGGAACAGGAAATTGACACGGAAAGTCTTAAAAAAATGATTACTATAAATCCTATTGAGGATACCAACCTCATAGAAATCACTGCAAAAAACAACGACGCAGATTTGGCGGCGCAAATAGCAAATGAAATTGCGGTCAATTCAAAAGCCATACTCATTCCTGTTTATGAAAAGAAGCTGATAAACGTAAATGAAGATATAAGACTGATTCAAAAAACATTGGAAGCCAGTACCAGAGAACTTGCGGAAGCATCGGAATTCATAATCTTGAAGAAAAATCTTGTAGATGACCCTGCTCTGAATGCTCTCTTATCCCAGGGCAATATGGGAAATGGAATCTTGAGCATAGAATTGAAAAGCGAGGAAATGAACACCCGCTATATAGAAATCCAAAGAAACATCTTTGCAAATGATCTTGCAATGATTAACAAGAATGAGGAAGTTGCCAATATACAGACAAGGCTTGAGTCGATTAAACAGGAAATATCAGGCCAATCACCTATGAATACCTATAAGGAAAGCTATGTTGCATCAAAGGCATTGCCGCCATCATCGCCTGTTTCGCCCAACAAAACCTTGAATATGGCAATAGGCGCTGTATTGGGTTTAATGCTGGGGGTCTTTTGGGCATTCTTCAAGGCGTACTGGGACAATACTTTTGCGAAATCCTGATTTAGACCATGTATCAATGACAATTGGCAGCCAAACAAAGAAAATAGTAGGATTGTAGGACAATTGTATGGGCGGATACATGTTTTTTTGTCTTGTTGGTTACATGAGACAGTAAATATAATGTATAATTGTTTTAGGCTATGAAATAATGGGTAAAATAAACAATTTTATATAATCAATAGTAGTTTGTATTGTTTCAATAATGGTCTTGTCGGTTTATTATTTAGAACTATAGTCAGTTTTTATGTCTCTAAGCCGATTTGCTAAACAAAGGGTGCTTGAAGCTCATATCCGGCTGATGCATTAAGATCGTGAAATGATGACAAGCACGCCAGAAAAGATAGATTGAGTTGCTAAAACGTTGATTTCCTACGAAATTCCATCCTTATGGAAATCGAAGGAAATCGAAGCCGTTTTTGGGGAAAAATTCGACAAATAACGACAAAAATAATAAATAGAGCAAAAAGCGATGGGGGGACATGTATGAAAAAATCACTTCTTATAGCGGTGGTGTTTCTGCTCATGATTGCTTCTGTATCAGTCAGTGATGCTGCAATAGGGGAATCGGCGCTTCTCAACCTTTTGGACGAGATAAGCGAAGTATCCGACGAACAACTTGACCAGTTTTCAGGGATACTGCGAAGCTATCTTAGAAACAATACCACGATACAGAACTTCTCGGACGACATGGGTTTTCTATATGAAAACGTGCTAACAGACGGGCAGAAGGAAAAGTTGTCAAATCGAGGCATATCTGTAGCCGACATAAGCGAAGAAGTTCTTCTTTTAAAGGACTGGGAGGATACAGGAGATTATGCGCTTTTAGTGGATGCTGTAGCATCGCGCGACAAGGAGGCCATAAGGTCGATTCTTGCGGATCACGGCATTATAACTGAAAAGTCAACTGCGTATTCAGGAGCGGGAGCCGCACCTACACTTGAAACAACTCAACAGCTTATCGATGCAAATGACAGATTCATGACTATGGAAGCCGTTAGGGAAGTGGCTTTTGAAGATTTGGAAAACCACTGGGCAAAGGATGATGTTTTGCGTCTTTCATCCATAGGACTTGTAAACGGCAGGAGCGAAAAAGTATTTGATCCCGATTCAAACATAACAAGAGCGGAATTCTTGTCGCTGCTAGTGAGGGTTCTCAGGCTTGAGGAGGAGGAGCTGCAAATTGCGGGAGAGTTTAAGGATGTCGATGCCGATGCTTGGTACTCAAAGGATGTTCTAATTGCTGCCGGCGCAGACCTAGCAAGGGGAAATGACGAAATGACCTTTGCTCCCAATAGAAGAATAACCCGACAGGAAATGGCTGTAATGACGATGAATGCGCTTAAGCATATAAATGAAAAAAGAACAGAGGCAATCGACTTGACGGAGGGTTTCACAAAGACTTTCGTTGACATAGACAAGATAGCCCCATGGGCAAGCGAAGCCATGGGCAGACTCAACGGTCTCGGAATAATGATGGGCGAAGGGGAATCGATTAGGCCCGCGGGCGCGACAACACGCGCAGAGGCGGCAACAGTGCTCCTGAGACTCATCGATACGGCGGAACTATAAACGTAACTATAATAAGGGAGGGATTGGATTGAAAAGAAAAATATGTTTGGTTTTATGTGTTTTAATGGTGGCCATGGGAGCAATGCCTGTAATGGCAATAGTTTCTGGAATTCAAGTAGAGAATGACGAAATGGGCCTTACAGATGTGGTCGCTAATCTTGGCATTTCAAACATGCTTGGCCTTCAAGAAGTGTTGACCGATTTTGCGACAGATGGAAATCTTGACGACCTTAACGATTATCTGGCGTCAAACTACCCTGCACTGAAAGCCGCAATTGACGAAGATGGCGTTACAACAGCGATGTTGAAGGATTTGATGGACGACATAGAGGGCGTAAATCTTGAGGGAATAACGGTAGATTCAGATGCGGCAAATGAAATATTCAAGCATAAGGATGCCGTTATAACTACCCTTGGTAACATTGTCGACAGGATAGTTACTGCCAGGGGCGGCGAAGAAAACTCAGCCTATGCATACGAAGTGATAATAAATCATTTGCTTGAAGAAACTGCCGTCGTTACATACGACACTTCTACAGGCGAATACAGCCTTGATTTTTCGGAGTATAAAAACGATTCCCAACTTCTTTATGACATGAGTATCATAATGCCGTTTACTTTCCCGACAGCAAATAAAACAGATTTCATAGATGACATTGAAGGGTACCTTGAATACATATTGAATTCAACATATTTCGATGGAAACGAAACAGATTTCAATGCTTCAATAGACAGCTACAACGGCGGCGCATTCTACAACGAATATACACCGGCCGGCGGCGGCGGAGGCGGCGGAGGCGGATTCGTACTGCCTGAGGTTCCAGAAGAACCGGCTGTTGAAGACCCTGTTGTTGAGGAAACAGGCGACGACGAGACCACGGTGACATCAGCAATTGGAAACGCGGCAACGGTTACCGAAAACGAGGACGGAACCGAAGAGGCGGTATTGGACGAGGATGCCTTGGCGCAAGCCATTGAAGACGTAGTGGATGCCGCAGATTCAGTCGAAACCGAAGAAGGCGATATCATAAGGTCCGTTATAAGCATGGACATAGAAAACGAGACCGCCGACGTGTCAGTCGTCATAGCTGCCGGCGATGCGGAAAGCTTTTGCGACAACAATATAAACATAAGCATCAACACCCACGACATAAGCTACGGAATGCCTTCCGGACTCATTGACGTAGAAAACTTTGTGGACGACCAAGGCCGGGGCGTGGATTCGCAATGCGATTTCAGGTTCAATTCTGCTGAAGTGAATGCTGAAACGCTGCTTGAAGGAATAGGCAGAACATCCCAAGACGGATTGGCGCTTGCAGAAGCAGTCGAAGACATGTCCAAGATCATCGAGTTTTCGCTCGACATGTACAGGAACGACTCTTTGGCGGCCGAAGTCCACGACTTCGACAAGCCGCTTACCATAAGGATAAGCCTTGCAGACATACCCGATGCCGACCCGGACAAGTTGGGCGCATACTACATTGACGAAGATACCGGGGTTCCCGTATTCATGGGCGGAAAAATAGTCACCGTAAACGGAGTCAGCATGATCGAGTTTTCAACCATGCACCTAAGCAAGTTTGCAGTGCTCGAGGGACAGGCGGCATATCCCGACGTTTCCAGCCATTGGTCCAAGAAATACGTAGAGTCCATGGGGGACAAACACATAGTGGCAGGCTATACCGACGGAACCTTCCTGCCCGAGAAGGCGGTAACACGCGCGGAATTCGCCAAGATGGTTGTGGAAACTATGAGATATGAAGCAGTCGAATACACAGGAGATTACCCGGACGTTTTAGAGGGCGACTGGTATGCAGGATACGTTGCCACGGCGGAAGCGAATGGAATAGTGCTTGGATACCCGGACGGAACGTTCAAACCGAACCAGAATATCAACCGCCTTGTAATGGCAACAATGCTTTCAAGGGCATACGATAACAGCTTGCTGGAACCTGAAGCAAAAGTACTTGCATCATTCTCTGACGACTCGGCCATAGCCGATTGGGGCAGGGTGTCTGCGGCCAAAGCAGTTGAAGCCGGATTCATAAACGGAATGAACGGGACCTTCAATCCCGAGGGTACCACCACCAGAGCCCAAGCGGCTGCAGTGATTTATAGACTTTTCAACAAATAGAGCATATTGTTTGGACCGGGTATATCCCGGTCCAAAAGAGACTGCCGCAGTGCATGCGGCCGCCTCTTTTGATGTAAGGCCATATATAAAAAACGGCCAAATTCATATCACCGGGGAGAGTAGCTATAATGAAAGACAAAACAACTGTGCAGAAAAACAAACTAACGGAATCATTCAGTAAATTCCTCAACCATTTCCATTTTAAAATGGACTTTGGGTGGAGGATTGTTTTGCTTTTTTGCATCGATATTATAATGATTCAACTGTCGGCAATAGGAGCATTGCTATTGCGGTTTGAGTTTATCTTGCCAAAGCAGTATTTTCCGGTTTATCAAGACAATATTTTTGCAATTACCTTAATCATGCTTTTTGCTTTTGCCTTATTCAATTTATACAGAAGCCTTTGGCGCTATGCCAGCGTAGATGAACTCGTGAATATTGTCTTTGCCAACTTGCTGGGCGTATTCGCAATTCATCTTTTCATAAACGGGACCGGCAGCTTGATGCCAAGAAGCTTCTACTACATATTCTTCATGCTATGCACCGCCTCGACAGGAGGAGTGCGCTTTATGTACCGCTATTTCAGGCAAATCAGATCCATTCAGAGCAAAGGTACTTCGAAAAAGAAAAGAACGCTCATAATAGGTGCCGGGGAGGCAGGAAATGCCGTGGTGAGAGAGATGCTTGGAAATCCGGGCATTCATAATTATCCTGTGGGTTTTGTGGATGATGACCCCAACAAGAAATCCATGAACATAGCGGGAGTGAGGGTTTTTGGAAACCGCTACGACATACCAACAATAATAGAAAAGAAAAGAATTGATGAAATAATAATTGCCATGCCCAATGTCGATTCGAGTGAAAGAAAAAAGATAATCGACATCTGCAAGGGGACGGGTTGCAAGCTTAGGACGCTTCCGGGCGTTTACGAGCTGATTGACGGAAAAGTGAGTGTAAGCCGTATTCGAGATGTGGACGTGGAGGACCTTCTAGGAAGGGAACCTGTAAAAATAGATATTGACGAGATGTGTACGTATATAAAAGGAAAGACCGTACTAGTAACCGGCGGGGCGGGATCCATAGGTTCGGAGCTTTGCAGGCAGATAGCGAAATACGAACCAGAGCGTATTGTAATTGCCGACATCAATGAAAATACATTGTACATATTGCAAAGGGAACTTCAAAAAGATTGCCCGGATATTAATCTTTCAGTCCATATAGCTTCGGTAAGAGATAAGACCAGGATGGAAGAGGTCTTCAAGAAATACAGGCCGCAAAAAGTTTTCCATGCAGCCGCCCATAAGCATGTTCCGCTTATGGAGACCGATCCTGTGGAAGCCGTGAAGAACAATATATTCGGAACGCTCAATATAGTGGAGCTTTCCGACAAATACAAAGTCAGGAAGTTTGTAATGATTTCCACCGACAAGGCCGTAAACCCCACCAGCGTGATGGGGGCTACTAAGCGGGTGGCTGAAAAGATTATACAAGCAAAAAACAAGGAAAGCCGAACAGAATTTGTTGCCGTGCGTTTTGGAAACGTACTGGATTCGAGTGGAAGCGTAATTCCAATATTCAAAAAACAGATAGCCCATGGGGGACCGGTTACCGTTACCCACAAGGACATAATACGTTATTTTATGACAATCCCCGAGGCTGTAAGACTGGTTCTCCAGGCCGGGGCAATGGCAAAGGGCGGAGGAATTTTTGTGCTTGACATGGGAGAACCGGTAAAAATATACAACCTCGCTAAAGACCTCATTAGACTGTCAGGCTACGAACCCGGCAAGGACATAAAAATAGAATTCACAGGACTTAGGCCCGGCGAGAAGCTTTTCGAGGAACTCCTCATGGACGAGGAAGGAATTGAAAAGACTAAAAACAAAAAAATATTCATTGGAAAGGCCAACAATGTAACCATGCAGGACCTTAAACCGAATCTGGAAATGCTGAGACATATATCAGAGAATGAAAACAGCGACCTTATAGACGCCGTATTGATGAAAATGGCAGAAACATATAAAAGAGTCATTTGAGGGGGAAACATGAACGAAAACCAAAGACGCACAGAAGAATACGATGAAATATCACTCAGGGAGCTTGTTCATACAATCGCCAGGGGAAAAAAATTCATATTCAGTTTCACACTGGCGGCAGTCCTCATAGGCTTGCTGGGTTCCATCTTTCTGCCCAGTTTTTTGTCAGATTCAAAGGGCGAAATAAAGACGGCTATTACATACCAATACGCAGGATCAAGCCTGGGACTCAACCCGCGCGGGGGGGCCTTTGATATCGATGAAATTCGTTCGCCGGTTGTAATAAAGCCCGTTGTCAACGAGCTTGCACTAGGGGAAGAGGGGATTACCGTAGAGGATATTCGAAGAAACATATCCTTCGAAGCCCTGGTTCCGGACAGAGTAGTAAAAAAGATGGAGCAGCTGAAGGATGTAGAGGACGACGAGTTCAGGATACAGCAGCTGGATGCTCTGAGCTATAATCCAAACCAGTTTGTCGTCACATTTAGCTTAAGCAAAGACCTGGGAATGGATGAGGATGCGGGCAGGGAAGTGCTGGATGCGCTTATAAGGAGCTACGAGGGGTGGTTCTATACAGAGTACGCAAAACGCGAGGCTCTCATCAACATCATAGCGGATGCCGATTTTGAGTCATACGACTACCCCGAAATTGTTTCCATATTCAGGGACCAGGTGGACCTTATAAATTCCAATTTGGACGAGAAG
The DNA here is from genome assembly GCA_964484935.1 of uncultured Peptostreptococcaceae bacterium. Lineage (GTDB taxonomy): Bacteria > Bacillota > Clostridia > Peptostreptococcales > BM714 > BM714. The sequence continues at coordinate 3,522 of CAZAFW010000048.1, read as the reverse complement.
ATAAAGGAAGACCCGAATTTTAGGTCAAAGGAAAATGGACTTTCGTTTCAGGAAATGAAACAGATGGTCGCGCTTATTGACAATATAGAACTTGAGCGTTCCACCTCCCTCATAGGAGCCTTCAATCTGACAAAAGACAAAGACAAGCTCATTAAGCTTTATGAATACAAGATGGACCAATACAAGTATGTAAACAAAAAGAAATCGGATGAAATGGCCATCATGACAGGGATGATAGACGAATACATAAAAGACACCTCGGCGGTCATTTTTTCATCCAGCTCCAATTCGGAATCGGGCATGTCCCTCGATTATGAGGATGACTATTACAATTCCTTGGTTGCGGATTACGCCAATGCAGGCATTGAATCGGCAAATGCTTTAAACGAGATAGATTTCATACGATTCAAGATAAACAAGCTCAATGAGGACGAAACAGCCCCTTCAATAAGGGGAGAGGCAATTATCGAAGTAGAGAGTATAAACGAAGAAATAAGAATAAGGCTCGGAAAATGGATAGACCATATAAACATTGCTATCGAGGAGTACGACAAGGGCAGGTTCTATAACAGCGCACTCAAGCAACTAACCCCTGTGGAAGTATACAGGAGCTCGGATGTAAACCTTAAGCTCAACCTTGCCATTTCCCTTATTCTGGGCCTTATGCTCAGCGTCTTCATAGTACTTTTCAAAAACTACATGGCAGAGGAAAATGAAAATGAAGGGGGACAAGTCAAATGAAAAAGACCAAAACAAAAAAGTCCCGCAAACGTTTATTGTCAATTGCATTGACAATCATGTCAGTTTTTGTTCTGATTGCCTTGTTCCTACATTTCATTCCGGGAGGGGAAGCTGCCGCTTCAATAGCCTTCTACCACAAGGGGATAGACCAAGGTCTCGACCCAAACGGAAACAAGTTCGACATCTATGAAATAAAGGACCCATCCTTGATAGGCGAGGCATTGGGCAGTTTAAACCTTGAAAGCGAAATGGACCCCGAAAACATTGGCAAAGCGGTTTCAATAAGGCCGGTGCTTCCAAAAGAAATTTTAAAAAGCATGAAAAAAATGGATGAGAACATCGACGCCAAGACAGAAAGCATAATCACAGACGGATACCATCCAAACGAGTATTGCATATGTCTGGAAAAAATAGATGGGGTATCTAAAGCGCGGCAGGAAGAAATTCTGGATGCATTGTTGGACGTTTACATGGAAAACTACTATGACAAATATTTTGTCGTTCAGTCCGATTTGTTTTCACTCACGGAAGAAAGACTCATGGGTTACGATTATCCGGAGATGGTGGAGTCCCTCGACCACGAGATTTCAATCTTGGCCAACTACATTCATTCCTTCAAAGAGCAGGATGCATTCTTCAGGGGGGTTGAAAAAGACATTTCCTTCGGGGATATGGAGCAAAAGATCCTCCTCCTTAAAAACGTCGACTTGAGAAAGTTGGATTCATACATCGGGGCATACAAGTTCACCAAGCAAAAAGACAAAAGGATTGAGCTTCTCAAATACCGCATCAAAGTGGAGGAGAACAACAGCATAAAAAACAATGACGAAAAAGAAGTTATTCAGTCCATCATAGAAAAGTTTAAAAAGGACACCGCCATTTTATTCATGGGCGCAGACACCTCTCCCATAGAACTTGAAAACAAGTCCAACTATTACAACACACTTGTAAGCCAATACACCAGGGCGGGAGTGTTTTCATCGAATGCACAAAGGAATATAGAGAAGATTAAAGAGGAAATAGCAGATCTTGAGTCAACGATTATTCCTTATGACGTCTATTTGGATTTAAAAATTGAAATCGACAACATGGTGCTGGATCTCCTGAGGAAGATAAACAGGCAGAAGGAAGAGACATATGCTCTAATAAACGACTACTACGACAAAGAATTTAGAGGAAAAATGGTCGAGAGAGTAGGCGAGATGGAGTGGAGATAGGTTAACGATGGTAAAACGATAGATCAACACCTGCCGAAGAATGCCGAAGAATGCCGAAG
>CAZAFW010000048.1:0-1405 GCA_964484935.1 uncultured Peptostreptococcaceae bacterium | reverse complement strand
ACAATCATCGCGTTTTCCAATACAGCTGGCGGCAAGCTCATTATCGGTGTTGACAATCAAGGTGAAATCATAGGACTTGAGCCGAATGTGAATATATTCGAGCTAAAGGATAAAGTGGCTTCAATAATTTATGAAACATGCTATCCAACTGTTCTTACCGATATCTATACGACAACGATTGACGATCATTTATTTCTGATTGTTGAAGTCTACAGAGGCAATCTTTTGCCATATTACTTGAAAAGCAAGGGAAAGAACGAAGGCGTTTACATTAGAGTAGGGGCAACGAATCGCAAGGCAAGTCATGAAAATATTCTTGAACTGGAAAGACAGCGAATGAATATTAGCTTTGATCAGGAAGCTAATAGAGAAGTAGCTTTTGATTCATTAAACATTTCATCAATAGAAAGCCGGTTTATGCTAGCTGGGAAAGTGCTAGACCAGTCAGTTATGAAAAATCTAAACTTGATGATTGAAGAAAATGGTACATTTTATCCATCCAACGGACTCTTGATACTTTTAGGTAAACTTGACCATGTCAGCATTAAATGTAGCAGGTTCAAAGGTACTGCTATGGATGTGTTCTTAGACCGAAAAGAATATGATGGAGATTTATTTACACAACTTGAGAATGCTGAGAATTTTATCAAAAACCATATCAAACTTAGTAGCGAAATTGTTGGTTTGCAACGAAAAGACCAATACGAAATTCCCTTGGAAGCCATTAGGGAGAGTCTTATCAATGCTGCTGTTCACAGGGACTATTCAAATGACGGTAGAGATATAAAAGTTGGTATTTATGATGACATCGTCAATGTTGTTTCACCAGGTGGATTTCCGAGCACAATAACTCAAGAAGATATTCTTGAGGGTCGATCAGAAATCCGGAACAAAGTTATCGCCAGGGTATTCAAGGAACTAAACTATATCGAACAGTGGGGCAGTGGTATCCGCAGAATCAAATCGAGTTGTAAAAACAAAGGCTTGAAAGAACCAGAGATTTTAGAGAAGGGTGATTATGTGGATGTGAGCTTGTATAGGGAAATTGTTGCACAGAAACAAGTAAGTGAAGAGGTTTTAATTTCTAAGGAGTATGAAGAGTTGATTTCTGATTATCTTAAATTAAATCAAAATAAGATCACAACAAAAGAAGCTCAAGTTGTTTTAGACCTTGGAGAAAGACGATCTCGTGAAATACTAAGAGTCATGGTTGATAAAGATATTCTTGAGAGAGTAGGAAGAACTACGAACACACACTATCGAATGAAAGAATGCGAAACAAAATAGACAAAACCAGATGTTGAAAAAATTGTACGGCCAATCCCATCGAATTCTATTTATGAACCTGTAAGAAATACTTACAAGTTCAAATGAATAAAGAAATAATGTCAAAGATTACTGTGAA
>CAZAFW010000047.1:1753-11376 GCA_964484935.1 uncultured Peptostreptococcaceae bacterium | reverse complement strand
CTTACAGGCCCAAAATGGAAGACATCATCGACGGCGTCAAGGGAATGTTCTAGATAAAGGCAATAAGGGTGTTGGGTCAATTTATATAGAGATGACCCGAAAATGCAGCGGTAAATCAATTTTTTTGATTGGAGGATGCTATGCATAAATCAGCTGTTGGAACCAATGGAAAGACAGTAGCTGCCCGCATAATGCCGGACAGCAATCTTATTGAAGAAATCATCGCAATTTGCAAAGAAAATCAATTGGAGGCAGCGTATATTCCAACTTGCATAGGAAGTTTGAAAAAGGCCAGGTTTGTGTATGCAATACCGGATGATTCCACATATTTTAAGATGGTATACAGTGAGCCCGTAGAGCTTGATGGACCGATAGAGTTTCTTAATGCACAAGGCATAGTTGCAAAAGGTGAAAATGGGGAGTACTTGGTACATCTTCATGCTGTAATGAGCGACAAGGACATGAAAGTCTACGGAGGCCATGTTGTAGATGGCGGAAACATTGTTCTTGCAACAATAGACTTGGTTCTCAATGAAATCAAAGACATAAATTTGGCAAGAAAATTTGATAAGGATAGTGGATTCTATTTCTTTACGCCTGAAAAAGCGTAAAAGGGGGGGAGCAAAATGGCAGAACTGATTAGATTGCCCAAAATGGGCCTTACAATGGAAGAAGGAACCATCGTAGAGTGGTTCGTAGAAGAAGGCGGAGAAGTAAAGTCCGGCGAAAGATTCTTCGAAGTAGCGACAGACAAAATTTCAAATGAAATTGAGGCTGAAGTTGACGGAACACTTTTAAAGATACTAGTAGCTCAGGACTGTGATGCATTGGTGCAGGCACCGATTGCCATCGTAGGAGCCGAAGGTGAAGATATTTCAGCACTAATGGCGGAAGCAGGAACAGCTCCAGCGGCCACGCCTGCCGAAGAGGCAGTAGAGACATCAGAAGCACCCGCTGCAGCTGCAGCGACTTCAACAAGAGCTCCAGGGGAATACGTGCTTGCGTCACCCGCAGCTAAGAAAATGGCCAAGGACAAAGGCATTGATTTAAGCATGGTAGCAGGAACTGGTCCCGATGGAAGAGTAGTTGAAAAAGACGTAGCAGCCGCAGGAAGCGTAAAAGCCTCAGCCATGGCAAAAGTAGTAGCTGGCGAGCTTGGAGTAAATATAGCAAGCATACAAAAAGATGGACGCATCATGAAAGAAGACGTTCAAAAATACTATAGAAACACCAGAATAGAAGACCTGGCAGAACCGGCAGACCAAGCCGAAAAAATGAGCAGAATGAGAAAAGTAGTTGCCAAGCGTATGAGCGAGAGCTGGAACACGGCTCCTGCAGTAACATACGACATATCAATAGACATGACAAAGCTCATTGCAATGAAAAAAGAGCTCAAGCCCTTTGCCAAGATCACATACACAGATCTCATCGTCAAGATCCTGAGCAGAGTGCTCCTCAAGCACAAAGCGCTCAACTGCAGCATAAGCGGAAACGACATAATATACAGAAACTACGTAAACATGGGAGTTGCCGTGGCAACAGACACAGGACTTCTAGTGCCCGTAGTCAAATACTCAAACATCAAGTCCCTCGGAGACATATCTGCAGAAATAAAAGATCTTGCAGAAAAAGGAAGGACAAACCAGCTTGAAGCAGACGCGCTTTCGGGCGGAACATTCACAGTGTCCAACATGGGCATGTACGAAGTGGAATCCTTCTCGCCCATCATAAACCAACCGGAAACCGCCATTCTGGGAATCTGCGGCATCAAGAACACACCAGTAGTAAACGATGCCATGGAAATAGAAATCAAGCCGCTCATGAAGCTTTGCCTAACTGCCGACCACAGAGTAGTCGACGGAGCAGTAGCAGCAATCTTCCTCAAAGACCTCAAAGAGCATCTTGAGAACCCGGCAGTGCTTCTGATATGAGCATGAAAACAGTAGTAATAGGCGGAGGCCCGGGAGGATACGTGGCGGCGGTGCGCCTTGCCCAGCTCGGAGCCGACGTCACAGTGATAGAGAAGAGGTATATAGGCGGAACATGCCTCAACGAAGGGTGCATACCCACAAAAGTGCTGCTCCACACAGCAGAGCTCTTTGCAACAATGGAAAAAGAATCCGAATCGCTTGGGCTTAAAGTGGAAGGAATATCCTGCGACTGGGAAGGACTGCTGAAAAGAAAAGAACTCGTAGTCACCCAGCTAGTAAACGGAGTCAAGACCCTTTTCAAATCCCACGGAATAAAAGTAATAATGGGAGAAGGGTCCTTTGCAAGCCAAAATGAAATAGTCGTAAAGATGCCGGACGGCAAAAAACAGACAGTAGAGTTTGACAAGGCAATAATCGCTACAGGGTCGGCGCCCGTAATAGCGCCCATACCCGGAGTCGACTCGCCCGGAGTAATAACAAGCAACGAAGCCCTTGCGCTCGAGAAAATACCGGAGAGCCTGGCAATAATAGGTGGCGGAGTCATAGGGTGCGAATTCGCAAACGTATACTCTGATTTCGGAACAGAAATATCCATAATAGAAATGCTTCCCAACCTCATCCCCAACATGGACCAGACAGTGGTAAACGTCCTCAGGGGAAGATTCGAGAGGTCCGGCATAAAAGTAAACACAAACTCAAAAGTACTGGCAATAAGGCAAGTCGGAGACATGACAGAAGTCGACGCAGAAGGACCCGAGGGTCCATTCACAGTCAGTGCCGAGAAAGTGCTTCTCTCAATAGGCAGAAGACCGGTGACAAAAGGGCTGGGACTAGAAGAGCTCGGCGCCAAAATGGACAGGGGCTTCATAAGTGTCGACAAGCAGATGCGCACAAGCGTAAAGAACATTTACGCCATAGGCGACTGCAACGGAGGAGTCCTCCTTGCCCACACAGCGTCGTCTGAAGGAATGGTGGCAGCAGAGCACATCATGAACAAAAACGCAGGCATAGACTTTAAGACAACGCCCTACTGCGTATACACAAAACCCGAACTCGCAGGAGTCGGAATGACGGAAAAAGAAGCTGTGGAAAAAGGATATAAAGTGTCGACGGGAGTCTTCCCCCTTAACGGCAACGGCAAATCCATAATAATGGGAGAAGTCGACGGAATAGCCAAATACGTTACAGACAGCAAAACAGGAGAAGTCTTAGGACTGCACATGGCTGGACCGAGAGCCACAGAGCTCATAGTCGAAGGAGCCCTTGCCGTAAGGCTTGAGGCGACAATAGACGAAATTACCACCACAATCCACGCCCATCCGACAGTTGGAGAGTCTCTCCACGAAGCAGCCCATGCCGTGCACGGAAACGCCATACATGTGCCAAAGAAGAAAAAGAAGAAATAGCTTAAAAAAACTAATCCTAAGGTATTCGGAGAATCCCCGCGCCGCTCACGCGGCGCAGGGGCAATCCGTTTGCCATTTGTAAAAATACAACTCTTTCTCTTTGCTGCAGGGGGCCCGACATTGTCGGGCCCCCTCAGACTAACGAGAAGCCACAATTCCTGCGTTGCCATGTAAAAAAGCAGAAAGTGGAAAGTGGAAAGTGGTAAGGAAAGACAAAAGCAGATTTCAGATATCAGATGTCAGGAAAAGCAGATGTCAGATGACAGATATCAGATATCAGGTATCAGTAAAAGCAAAAGAAGAAAGAAAAAAGCAGCGTAAAGTACAGTGGAAAGTAGCAAGGGGAAAGGAAAGACAAAAGCAGATTTCAGATATCAGATGTCAGGAAAAGCAGATGTCAGATGACAGATATCAGATATCAGGTATCAGTAAAAGCAAAAGAAGAAAGAAAAAAGCAGCGTAAAGTACAGTGGAAAGTAGCAAGGGGAAAGGAAAGACAAAAGCAGATTTCAGATATCAGGAAAAACAAGGGCAAAGAAACAGCAAAAGCAGAAAACAAAAGAAACAAGAAAATCAATAAAAATATAGAAGCAGGTATGTGCTTGCTTTTTTATATGCAAAAGATAAACAGGAATTCATTTAATCCTGCAACTTCCAAAACCCTATAAAGCAGTTTTGATAAGCCATATAAAAAAATTATTATGACATTTTGTGGGGTTGTGTTAATATGATAGATAATCACAACCGAGGAGGTAATTCATGAAATACATTTTAAACAGTTCCACGGACCCTTATTACAACCTTGCTCTTGAGGAGTACTGCCTCAAGAATGTCGATATGGACGAGGACTATTTCTTGCTTTGGCAGAATGCTCCCGCAATAATTGTGGGAAAGAACCAAAATACGTTTGAAGAAATAAATCCAAAGTTTGTAGAGGAAAACAATATCCCTGTAGCCCGCCGGATTTCGGGAGGCGGAGCAGTTTATCATGATTTCGGAAATCTTAATTTCACCTTCATAGCAAACATAGAGGACGCTGCCACAGTCGACTTCAAAAAATACGCAATGCCGATAATAGACGCATTGAAAACACTTGGCATAAATGCCGAGCTTTCGGGAAGAAACGATATAACGATAGACGGCAAAAAAATATCGGGCAATGCCCAGAGGATGTACAGGAAGAAACTCATGCAGCATGGAACACTCCTTTTTGATGTGAACATACATGACCTCGTAGATTCGCTGAATGTCAAGATGGACAAGATAACGTCCAAAGGCATAAAGTCCGTTAGAAGCAGGGTTACTAACATAAAGGAGCATATTGCCGGAGAAATAGACATGAAGGCCTTCTGGGAGCTTATACAACTGCATCTTTCGGAAGATGGAAATTCTGAGGAAATTTTGCTTACAGAAGATGAAAAAGCTGTAATAATAAAAATGCGCGACGAGAGGTTTGCCACATGGGACTGGAACTACGGTACTTCTCCAAAATTCGACATTTATAGTGAAAAGCGTTTTGAAGGTGGAAAGATTGAATTTGCCGCAGAGGTCAAGGAGGGCGTAATAGATTCAATTCGTTTCTTTGGAGACTATTTGGGAATACGTCCGGTTGACGAGGTGGAGGAAAGCCTTTCAGGTCAGAAATTCGAAATCGATTCTGTGAGAACAAGGCTTGAACAGTTTTCGTTGGGAGAGTATTTCGGCAAAATAACACTTGATGAATTGCTGGAAGTAATGTTTGCTTGAAAAAAGCAGGCTTTGCAAAAATGCCTTAATTGACGACTCGGGCAATGTAAATCAACAATGTATAAGAAATTGGAGGGCCCATCTATGCGGACCCTTTTTTTCAGCTCAATATTTTTTCTTTACAATCCTTATGCTGTTTATGACAGCCAAAAGCGCTATCCCGACATCAGCGAAAACTGCGGTCCACATGCTGGCCTGTCCAAATACTGCAAGAAGCATTATGGCTGCTTTTGCCGAAAGAGCCATTGTTATATTCCAAACTACTACGGATTTTACTGTCCTGGATATGCTTATGGCTTTGGCTATGCTTCCAATGTCGTCATTCATGATTACTACATCCGAGGCTTCAATTGCCGCATCCGAACCCAGACCGCCCATCGATATTCCAACACTTGCGCTTGCAAGCGCGGGGGTGTCGTTTATTCCGTCTCCGACAAATCCTACGATTTGCTTTTCTGCGTATCTTTCCACAACAGAAACCTTTTCCGAAGGGAGCAGCTTTGAATGGCAAGCGTCCAATTCAAGCTGATCGGCAAGATTCTCGGATATTTCTTTATTGTCACCTGTCAGCATACCCAAGTGCCTTATTCCCTTGTTCCTAATAAGCCGCAAGCCTTCCTCGACCTTGTCCTTAAGCGTATCGGATATGATTATATGTCCTGCATAGCTCTTGTTTACAGCCACGTAAACAATTGTGCCCTGCTCTGCTAGGGTTTCATGCGGAATATTGAATGAATCAAGGAGATTCGAGTTTCCTGCAAGTACGCGCTTGCCGCCCGATATGGCATGAACGCCTTTTCCCGGGATTTCTTGAAAATCTTTTATATGGTCTTGACGCACCGTTTTGCCGAAAGCCCTCAGAATCGAAAATGCAATCGGGTGGTTGGACTGACTCTCAACTTCGGCGGCGTATATTAGCACATCGCTTTCAGTAAAGCCTTGAGCCGGATTTATTCCGGTGATGCCGAATGTCCCATTGGTAAGCGTTCCGGTTTTGTCGAAAAGAATTGTCTGGATTCTCCCAAGAGTTTCAAGATGATTGCCGCCTTTGATTAGTATGCCGTGTTTTGAAGCTGCCCCGATTCCTCCGAAGAAGGCCAGTGGAACGGATATTACCAGCGCGCACGGGCATGATATGACTAAAAATACAGCTGCCTTGTAAATGCTTTCCCTGACTGTGAAGATTCCTGCCAATGGAAATACGAGAACAGTCAAAAGAGCCGCGACAACTACAATGGGAGTATAGACTCTTGCAAAGCGTGTTATGAATTTTTCGGCGGATGCTTTTTTTGACGCCGCCTCTTCAACTAGTGCCATTATTCGTTTTATGGTCGATTCCTCGTAAGGTTTGTCCACACGAACTTTTAGTGAACCGGTTTTGTTTATTGAGCCGCTGAAAACAGAGTCGCCCGCCTTCATGCTTCGAGGGACGGATTCTCCAGTAATGGACGAAGTGTCCACGAAAGATTTTCCTTCGACCACAGTTCCGTCCAAAGGCACTCGTTCTCCTGGCTTTATCAATATGATTGAGCCGGGGGAGACTTTGCCTGGCTGAGTTTCAATCAAAATGTTGTCAATATAGACCGTCGCTGTTTCCGACGTAAGCTTCAGAAGGCTTTCAATGGCGCTTCGCGAATCATCCACTGCCTTGTTTTCAAAAATTTCTCCTATGCTGTAAAAAAGCATAACAGCAACGGCTTCATGAGGTTCACCTATTGCCCACGCGCTGACAGTGGCAATTGTCATGAGGAATTTTTCATCCATAGCCGATCCTGAGATCAGGCTTTTGAAGCCTGAAATAATAACAGGACTTCCGGAAAGAGCATATGCCGCCAAAAGAAGAAGAAATGAAGATGACGACTTATTCACTAAGAAAGATACAGCGAAAAGAGCGGCCGAAAAAAGCATAACTTTATGCTTGTTGACAAAATTGACAAAAGATGGAACTGGCTTTTCGGGGGAATTTGATTCCGATAGACGTACACCCGGTTCTATGGCTTTTATGATTTCTTTTATTTTGTCGATTGCAGATGTCATGTTGTTTTTGTTTTCGACTTCAATTGTCAATTTTTTGAGGGGAAAAATGATTTCGGCTGAGGCAATTTCCGGCAAGGACTGTATCTTTCTTTCCATTTTAATGGCGCAATTGGCGCACCCAAGATGTTCAAGAGTAAAATCTTTCATTATCATTATAAGAGCTCCTTGTTTATATGTTCTATGTGAATGATTCCCAATCGCAATATGTCCTCGACATGGGTGTCGTCGAGCGAGTATCGCATATGTCGGCCGTCACGGCGGCATTTGACTAAATGGTTTTGCCTTAGAATGCTCAATTGGTGTGAAACAGCTGAATGGGTCATGTTTAGAAGGCCCGATATTTCATGGACACATTTTTCTTCATTGAAAAGTGTCCATATTATCCGAAGCCGGGTCGGATCGCCCAATGTCTTGAAAAGACCTGAAAGTGTCTCGGTTGTTTTAGGATTAATGCAAGGCAGAGTATGCATGGATTTCCTCCCATATTGAATATATGAACAGTTGTTCATATATTCAATATATTATATTTTATTAAGAGTGTCAATGGCTTGATGGAAAGGTATATATAAATTATAATGGCATAGGGTATTGTATTTCCAAAATGACGGATTACTGATGGATATAGGAGTAAACAATACTTGTAATCCAGATTCAAAGGGAGGTAAAGCATGGGAGTAAAAATAATAACGGACAGCGCTTGCGATTTGAATCGCAAGATCATAGACTATTATGATATAGAAGTCATGCCTTTATTGGTCAATTCCGATGGTGATGAGCGCCTCGACGGCGTTTCAATTAAGCCGAAAGAGCTCTTTGACGGTATGAGGGCGGGAAAGGTCTACAAAACAGCTCAAATTCCTCTTGCAGAATTGATGAAGAAATTCGAAAGCTACAGTGACAGGGAATGCGTTTACCTGAGTTTTTCATCAAAATTGTCAGGCACTTGCGACACAGCGAGGCTTGTCATTGAAAACTTGAAAGAAAAATATCCGGGAATAGAAAAAAGGATAAAGATTGTTGATACAAAATGCGCATCCGGAGGAATGGGGCTTGTAGTGATCAAGGCGGCCCAAATGGCTGAAAAAGGGTATGGGCTGGATGAAATCGTCGATGCCGCTGATTTCTATTCCAGGCATATGCAGCATATTTTTACCGTAGACCAACTTGAATATCTTTTCAGGGGCGGAAGGGTCTCCAAAACGCAGGCCATATTTGGCGGGTTGCTTAATGTGAAACCCATACTCGATGTTCAGGACGGTTCATTGATTCCCATTGAAAAAGCAAGAGGAAAGAAGCATTTGCACAAAAGGATGATTGAGTTGATTGAAGAAAGAGGATCTTTGCTTGAAAATCAGGTCATCGGCATAAATCATGGCGACGATTTGGAGTCGGCTGAAAAAATTCTCGATCTGATAGGCGAAAAATTTGATTGCGCCGGTACTGTTGTTGATTTCATAGGATGTGCCATAGGAGCTCATTCCGGGCCAGGCACATTGGCACTTTTTTTTCTTGATGAGGATCCGCCCATGGGGCAGATTGATCCTATACTGCAAAGGCCCCCTACACTGTAAATATGGCGTCCCACAAGCCTCAGACTTGGCAATTCGCAAAGAAAACCATGAGAGGGGACTTGGAGAGCTTGGAGGAATTGCCTTGCCGATTTTATAATTTTCATCCGGGCAAGAACATATGCGAAACGGGTATAAAAGGGAAATATCGTATAGAGGCAAGCTATGGAAAGCCGTCAAAAGAAAAAATGAACTTGATTTTAAACTGGAAAAATAGTAGTATTGCTATTAGAATAATTGGGCAATCATGCGACCCTTACATATATTAGAAAAGGAGGGTTCTATATGACAAAAGAGATAGTAATAAGGTTGAAAGACATAATTGCAAACAGAAAAGCTTCAAATTATCAGGATGTATCGGACTCAATCACGCAAAATCTGCAGTCTTATCTGGATGAGCGTTATGACAGTCCCGAGGAGATGCCTGTCGAGATAGTGGAAATGCTTGCTGTGATTCAGTTCACGATGGAAGCTTTAGTTGAATCGGTATCTGAAGAGGCTGAAAAAAGCGGTTTGCCCAGCTTCGATTCTGAAGACATAAATGTCAAGATTCCATCCGACAAGATTATTCATAACATGATGCATTAAAAAGTGGAAAGTAGAAAGTAGAAAGTAGAAAGTGGAAAGAAAAGGCGCAAAGGATTAAAGAGATTAAAACAAAGGAAAAAGAAACATTTAGTTTGCGGTAGCCAGCGAAGGACAAGTGCAAAAACTAAAAAGGGACAGACATTTTTTGGTCCATTTTTAGATGACGATATAAGGAAAAGAAGTGGAAAGTGGAATAAACAGCAGGCAGTTGGCAGTGAGCAGTTTGTAGTAAAAGATTGAAGAACAGCGTACAGGAAATGCAGTGGAAAGTGCAAAGAACAGATGTCAGATGTCAGAAAAAGATTAAAAACAAAGGAAAAAGATAAAATAATTCACGCAAAATAAAA
>CAZAFW010000047.1:0-1653 GCA_964484935.1 uncultured Peptostreptococcaceae bacterium | reverse complement strand
TCAGAAAAAGATTAAAAACAAAGGAAAAAGATAAAATAATTCACGCAAAATAAAACATTAATTCAAAAGACTTCCTTCGGGAGGTTTTTTGCTGTCAAAAGAAGGAATTCAATGTTTTATTTTGAATTAATTAATAAAGCCAATGAGGATGTGATGAATATGACGGAATTGGAGTTGGTCAAACTATACGCAAAAGCGTGGAACCACCTTGACTTCGGTATAATTGAGCCTTACTTGTCGAAGGATGTTGTTTATAGCGCTCAAGCGGTTTCCTTTCCAGAAATCAAGGGCAATGAGGCAAAGGAACGAATAAAGTCGAGAATGAAAAAGAGAAGTACAGAAGATGATGGCAAGGTCTATGCGGAATTGGGATATTTTCCTTCTGATTATCCTTCTTGGGGGCTTGCCAAAATCAATTTCCACAAGAATCTTTGGGGATATCCATGTATAATAATGGCAAGGGGAAACAAGGACAACCTGATTTGCCCCGTTATTCTTGAATTGGAAGAAGGAAAAATCAAAAGCATATACACTTGCGCAGTCCCCCCGATTCAGAATGTTTTCAGGACAGGGGAGTATCCATGTTGACTTATTATGGCGCAAGTTTGACCAATCATCAATAATTGCCTATAATTAAAAGAAAAAGGATTCGAGGTATTTTGATGAAGGCATTGGTTTTTGATACAGAAACGACAGGCTTGAAACCGGGACAGATTTGCCAACTGTCCTATATAATTGACGACGACGGCGAAGTTCAGGCGAAAAATTTCTTTTTCAAAGTGGTGTACATGGAATACGCAGCATACATGATTCACGGATTCACTCCCGGTAAACTGGAGGAGCTTTCCGGAAATCATGAGTTTAAAGAAAGCGTAGAAGAAATAAACAAGGATTTTACTGATGCGGATGTGCTTGTGGCGCATAACTTCAGCTTTGACAAGATGTTCATGAAAAAGGAATTCGGCAGATGCAAGAGAGAATTCAAGTTTTCATCGTATTACTGTACCATGCGCAATCTCAAGGAAACCTGCGAACTAAAAAGAAAAGACGGCGATCCAAAGTTTCCAAAGCTCCAGGAATTGGTACATTTCATGGGAGTTGAAGAAGACGAAGTTCTACAAAAGACAAAATCCCTTTTCGAGTCCAGGTCTATAGCATATCACGATGCCAGGTATGACGTTACAGCTACATACCTCAGCTTTATAAGAGGCATTGACAGAGGCTACATAAATCTGGAAGTCGTCGACGGCTTGGCCTTGTAATAAACACATAAGAAATGAGCAATCCCTTATTTGCTGTTTTGTAAATGAGGGGTTTTTTGTTTTGTGTTCTTGAGTTAAACTGTAAAGAAGATTTTTATTTCATTCATGTTTCATTGATAGAAACCAGCCGGTTACAATTTGATGAATTAATCATTCTTTGCATGGAAGAACAATGAATATGTGTTAGTATGAGATGGACACTAATTGAAGGAGGAAGATAATTTGAAAAAGTCGATGACATTGTTTTTGCTGATTCTAATCGCCGTTATCGCCTACAATGGCATATATACGATTGAATCAGGGGAGGAAACAGTTATTACACGATTCGGAGAGTACGCAAGGACTGAGACTCAGGCGGGACTGAAATGGAAGATTCCACTGGTGGAACAGA
>CAZAFW010000046.1:9860-11381 GCA_964484935.1 uncultured Peptostreptococcaceae bacterium | reverse complement strand
ACTTTGGGAGACGGCATGAAGACATGTTTGGGAACGATGCCCATTATTTCAGGTTCAGCGTAGTACTGAACCGCAACGGAAAGCGCACCGTAGCTTTTTGTCGCCGGAACCGCCTCTATCCTTTCGGCGACTTCCTTCTGGATCATGACCAGTATGTCTGTCACCGGCAAGTCCTCTTCTAGAAATCTCATGATTATGGGTGTCGTAATATAGTAGGGCAAATTGGCAACCAGCTTGAAGGACTGCCCTCCGAAGCATTCGTTTGTGATTGACTTTATGTCCTCCTTGAGAATGTCGCCGTGGAGCACTGTAAGGTTTTCATATCCCTTGAGGGTGTCGTTTTTGAGTATTGGAATCAGACTCCTGTCCTTTTCAATGGCTACGACTTTTCCCGCCTCTTGACAAAGCATCTGGGTCAGGGTGCCTATGCCGGGACCCACCTCGAGCACGTTGTCACCAGGGCCTATTCCGCCCGAGGCTACTATTTTGTCTATCGTGTTTCCGTCAACGAGAAAGTTCTGCCCCAGGCTTTTTGAGAACCTGAAATTGTATTTTTCGATTATTTCTTTTGTTCTTCCTATGGATGAGATTCTCTGCATGGGTTTTCCCTTCATTCTTCTTCTATCCGCGCAAGCGCATCGGCAAACTCTTCTCTCGTGATTTCGTAGTGGTTAAGCCTCGAGAGGAGCCTTTTGGCGTTCCCGTATCCTATTCCGAGCTGCCTGCCCATTTTGCTTCGCCTTTCCGCCGAGTCGGTTTCTCCGACCAGACCCCCTATTGCCAAATCGTCCATGGAAAAAAGCTGCCTCGGCATGGACCTCTTGGTCCTTACTTTGGCAAGAGCCCTCAATATGCTCTCGGCATTGGCGTTCTCTATTCCTATGTTGTCTCCCCTTATAGCATCCTCGAGGGGAAGATAGGCATGGGAGCAGCCCGGGACTGTTTTTTCGATTTTTCTCCGTATGTTCTCACCAGCCCTGTCTGGGTCTGTGAATATTATAACTCCGGTCCTTTCCTTGGCGGTCCGGATTCTCTCGAGGGTGTCGCTGCCAAGTCCGAATCCGTGGGTCTCGATTATCTCGGCGTCCACAGCCTTTGCAAGAGCGCTCCTGTCGTCCTTTCCCTCTACGACTATGGCTTCCTTTATCATGGGCTTTCTGTCACTCAATTATATACACCCTTACCTTCCTCTTTCCATATGCGGCAACATCGGATTCGCTTTCCATGAACAGGTCGACTATGTTTCCCTTCACAGCGCTTCCCGTATCTTCGGCCACGGCGAATCCATAGTCGGCTGTTCCGTCCAGGCTCTCGATGTAAAGCCTGGTGCCCAGGGGTATTACCCTCGGGTCCACAGCAACTGTTCCCCTTTTGGCCATGGTTCCGCTGTATGTGATTCCGTATTCCGGATGGTCGGGAGTCTTGCCGCAGCTCTCTACGCTTAGGTCGTATGCCGTGGAAGTCATTATCATGGATTTCTTGTATCTGAAATCGCCCCTTGAAGCCACGATTACGCTGCCG
>CAZAFW010000046.1:0-9760 GCA_964484935.1 uncultured Peptostreptococcaceae bacterium | reverse complement strand
ATCCCGTCGCCCTTTCTGACTGCTGTTTGGGGTCCGGGCTCTATGGTGTCCTTTGGCCCAAGCTCTATGCCCTCATCTTCAAGGACGTCTCCGACCGTTTGGCAAAGCGTGTTTACAATGTCCATTCGACCTCCGTCAATAAGCATAATTGCAAAAGCCCTTTCTATTTCGATGGTCATCCCGTTTTTCAATTTTTCGCCGCGTCCCGGCTTTGTTTTGTCCGATGGCTTCAGATTGTATCCCGCCTCTGCCAATGCCTCTGCAACCGTTTTGCCCCTGACGGAAATCTCCTTGTCGACTCCCCCGTCTGATACCGTTGCTGTCTTGCTTAAAAGCGGCAAAAAAAACAGTGCGGCAGCCACCGTCAAGACAAGCGCCGAAAGCATGATCTTCCTTCTTCTCATGAATTGCGCCTCCTCCTTGACATGGAAATCCCCACTCCGTATGTCAGAAAGATTATACAACGGAGCGGGGAATGTGTCAATCAAATGCCGAAAAAGGCCTTGGCGTTGCCGCTTGTTGCGGCTGCAACCTCTTCGAAAGTGATTTCCTTTATAATAGATATCCTTTGCGCCACGAAACGAACAAATGCAGGCTCGTTTCGCTTTCCCCTGTTGGGGACGGGCGAGAGGAAGGGTGAATCGGTTTCTATCATGAGCCTTTCCATGGGAACGCTTTTAACCACTTCAAGCAATTTCCTGGCGTTTTTGAATGTCACGGGTCCGGCTATGGATATGCTGGCTCCAAGCCTTACATACTGCCTTGCCAATTCGGCGCTGCCCGAATAGCAGTGGAGCAGAACGCCTGTTTCGAAAGCCTTCTCTTCCCTGAGAATTCTCATCACGTCTTCATTGGCCTCCCTGTCGTGGATTATCACTGGCATTTTGAGGCGCCTGGCCATTCGCAGATGCTCTATGAAGCAGTCTTTCTGCTCGGCTCTGGGAGAGTAGTCGTAATGGTAGTCCAGTCCGATTTCACCTATGGCCTGTATCTTTTCTTTCTTGGCCAGGCCCTCCAGAAGGGACATGGTCATCTCGTCCATTGTGTCGGCGCTGTGGGGATGGATTCCAACCGCCCCGTAAATTCCTTCATACTCCTTGACGAGCCTGGCCACCTTTGATGCGCTTTCAAGGTCGACCGACGGGTTCATGACAAGGCCGACTCCGGCATCTTTCGCCCTTTCCACTACCTCGGCCCTGTCATCGTCAAAGGAAGCAGAGTCCAAATGCGCGTGGGAATCAAAGAGCATCTATCTCACCAAGCTTCCGTCAGCGACATCGACAGTTACCAGCCCGATTCCTTGAGCGTCGTCTGCTGCAAGAAGCATTCCGTTGGATTCAACCCCTCTGAGCTTTACGGGCTTCAGGTTGGCTATTATAACTATTTTCTTGCCAATGAGGTCCTCGCACTTGAAGTCTTTTGCTATTCCTGAAACGATTTGCCTTGTCTCCTGTCCGAGTTTCAACTGCAGCACGAGAAGCTTGTCCGCCTTGGGGTGCTTTTCAGCCTTTACTATCTCCGCCACCCTGAGGTCAAGTTTTTCGAAATCGTCCAGGGTTATTTCAGGCTTGTATGGCTCTGAGGCTTCTTCTTCATCTTCTTGAGCTGTGGCGGCTGAAAGCGCATCGAGCTCTTTTGAAACATCAATTCTCGGGAAGAGGGGCGGTGCTTTTTTTACTTTGGTGCCTTCTTTTATTATTCCGAATGTGGCTGCGCTTTCCCAGGTGGTCGATTCTCCCTCCACTATTCCCAGCTGGTCCCAAATCTTTGCTGCGGTATGGGGCATGAAAGGCTTTATCATCACGGATATTATGCGTATGGATTCGGATAGATTGTAAAGCACAGAATTCAATTTGTCCTTCTGGTCTTCATCCTTTGCAAGAACCCATGGCATTGTTTCGTCAATATACTTGTTAGTTCTCCTGACAACTTTCCAGATCGACTCGAGGGCATTTCCAAAGTCCAAGCGGTCCATTCTCTCCTCGACTGCCGCTCCGGTTGATACTGCCAGTTCGGACAGGGAATCGTCGAATTCCGTTTTGACTTTGGGAAGTTCCAAGACTCCTCCGTTGTATTTAAGCACCATGGCCACCGTCCTGCTTACGAGGTTGCCCAGGTCGTTGGCCAAGTCTGAATTGAGCCTGTTGAGAAGCACCTCGTTGTTGAAGTTGCCGTCGTGACCGAAGCTGTACTCCCTGAGAAGGAAATACTTGAGGGCGTCTACTCCGTATCTCTCTATCAGAACCACCGGGTCAACCACGTTGCCTTTGGATTTGGACATCTTGCCTCCGTCAAAGAGGAGCCATCCGTGCCCGAAAACCATCTTTGGCAAGGGCTGTTCAAGCGACATGAGCATTGCGGGCCAGATAATGGTATGGAAACGCACTATTTCCTTGCCTACCAGGTGTACGTCGGCAGGCCAGAATTTTTCATATTTCTCGGGTGAATCAGGATAGCCCAGGGCAGTTATATAGTTGCTGAGCGCATCGAGCCATACGTATATTATGTGCTTTTCGTCGAAGGGCGCCTTGATTCCCCAGTCGAAGCTTGTGCGTGTTATGCAAAGATCGTCGAGACCGGGATCTATGAAGTTGCTTATCATTTCCTTGGCCCTGGACTCAGGAAGGAGAAACTCCCCGTTGGACAGGAGGTCTCGCAGCCTGTCCTGGTATTTGGAAAGCTTGAAGAAGTATGCCTCCTCCTGTGTTTTTTCTACTGGCCTTCCGCAGTCGGGGCAGCATCCGTCCGAAAGCTGGGCCTCTGTCCAGAACGACTCGCACGGGGTGCAATACCAGCCTTCGTAATGTCCTTTGTATATGTCCCCCTTGTCATACATCTTCTGCGCTATGGCCTGAACCCTTTTTTCATGGTCCTCGTCGGTGGTGCGGATGAATTGGTCGTAGGATATTTCCATGGTCGCCCAGAGCTTCTTGATGTCCTCGATCATTCCGTCAAGATATTCCTTGGGCTTAAGACCCTTTTCCTGTGCGACTTTTTCAATCTTTTGGCCGTGCTCGTCTGTACCTGTCAAAAACATGACGTCGTATCCCGCAGCGCGCTTGAATCTGGCCAGTGCGTCGGCCGCCACGGTTGTGTAGGTATGGCCGATGTGAAGTTTGTCGCTGGGATAGTAAATTGGCGTAGTCAAATAATATTTTCCTCTGCTCATTGGTCTTCCTCCTCGTTTTTTACAAAAATAAAACACCCGTCTCCAAGAGACGAGCGTTTGCTCGCGGTACCACTCTGATTCGTTCTCCGATCGCTCGAAGAACCTTGTCGGGTGACGGATAATCACCTTGCGGGGATAACGGATGCAAAACCGTCCGGACCTACTTGTCTTCAATCCGAAAGCTCCGGGGCCATCTTCAACATTTTGTCCTTTGCCGGCTCCCACCCCTGCCGGCTCTCTTTGAAAAGACTCGACGCCTACTCTTCCCTTCATCGCTTTTGCTTTTTTATGGGACTTACTATATAGAAAAAACGTGTCTTTGTCAAGAACAGTAAAACTTCTTACCGGCTCTTGCAGGATTCCAACTGATTAAATAGAAGTATTAGGGTATAAGTATATAAAGAAAAACGGAGGTGTTTAATGCCATGGAAACAATGATAAGCCTAAAAGACTTGGGTATGGTCGTTTTATGGGGAAGCCTTGTTACAATGCTTTTTTATCTGGCTCTTCTTTTCAAGAGGCTCAACGACACGATAAAGGGAGTCAATAAAATAATTGATGAAAACAGCAATGAAATAGGGCAGACAATGAAGGAAGTTCCCGAAATCACAAAGAACATAAACGATATCACTACCGAAGCATCAAACGGCGTTTCGGCAGTCAAGGGAATCATGAAAAATGTCGGTGTGCTTAAGAAGGTCGCCACACCCGCCGCAAAAGCCGTAAAAAATAAAAGGAAGCATGCAGAAAAAACAAAAAACGATTAATAAAAAAAGCTCCCGCATATATGCAGGAGCATTTTTTTATTAAAGACGGTCTTTCAGTTCTTCAAGGCACTTGGGGCATATGTTCTTGCCTTTGAAATTCTCAACATCCTTAGCCTGTCCACAGAAAATACATGCGGGCTCATATTTTTTCAAGATAATATGAGATCCTTCAACAAATATCTCCAAGGCATCCCTTTCCGCAATATCCATTGTTCTTCTGAGTTCGATCGGAATTACCACTCTTCCGAGCTCGTCAACTTTCCTTACTATACCTGTAGATTTCATTTATATCCCTCCTTATGTCGCAATGCGACAATTTTCGACAATCTCCACTCTTTAAATGCTACCAACATTTCCATAATAAGTCAACCTTTTTTTGTAAATTTTTAACGATTTGTCTTGATGCTCAAACCATATATCCTATTCCTCGAAACTCCCGTTTCTTCCGCTACGAATTTGACAGCTTCCTTATTCCTCATCCCCTGCCGGGTGCAGTCATTCAAGAGGTTCGTTATCATATCGTCTGTGAACTCTTTTTTTTCTTGCCTTCCGCCTTCTATGACAAGCACATATTCACCCCTGGGGTCCAGACTCTCGTAATGCGATATGAGATACCCTGCGTTTCCGCGAATATGCTCTTCGTATCGCTTGGTCATTTCGCGGCAAAGAACACACTCCCTTTCCCCGAGTATCTTTTGGAGCTCTTGCAGAGTTTTCTTGAGCCTGTGGGGGGCTTCGTAAATTATTGTTGTGCGTGTCTCTCCCGCTATGCGCCCTAGCGCTGCCTTCCTCTCTTTTTTGTTTTTTTCCAGAAAACCCTCGAAAACAAATCTTCTGGATGAGAGTCCCGAAGCAACCAATGCGTTTACAAACGCGCTTGGACCCGGAAGGACTTCAAAAGGCAAATTTTCTTCTATGCACAGTTTGACCAGATCCTCCCCCGGATCTGAAATGCCCGGCATTCCGGCATCCGTTACAAGCGCCACCTTTTGTCCGTCTCTTACCTTTTGGGCTATTCGATGTTTTTTTCGGTCCTTGTTGTGCTCATGATAGCTTGTCAATTTATTCTTTATCTCGAAGTGATTGAGCAATTTTAATGTATGCCGCGTATCTTCGCAAGCGATTACGTCGGATTCCCGAAGCACCCTCAGCACTCTCATGCTTATGTCTTCAAGATTGCCTATGGGTGTCGGACAAAGGTATAGTTTACCGCTTTTATCAATCATTGACGAATCTCCCTGCAAAGTATTTTTCGTATTCATAGAATGGGTTCGATGGATTCTTGTTCGTACCACTCGCTTAGTTCGGGCGTAAAACTTCCATCTTCTCTGTATACCGCCATTGGAACCTCAAATACAAGTTCCGGTTTGCCGTCCCTTACGCTCTTTATTAGCATGAGGTTGGGTTTCTTGTCCTTGTAAGGCTGTATGAACAGTATCTTTTTGGGTTCAAGCCTTTTTTCTCTGAGAGCACAAATGACATCCACGAGTCTGTGCGGTCTGTGGACCATGTAGAAACGTCCGCCCGGCCTAAGCAATTTAGCGGCGGTTCCCACCACTTGGTCTATTGTGCATTTGATTTCATGCCTTGAAACAGCTTTTGCCATATTGCCGTTTTGAATGCCTCTTCCCGAAGCCATGTAGGGCGGATTGGCGGTAACAACATCGGCTGAGCTAAGAGCGATGTGGTCCGTTGCATTCTTCAGGTCTCCGTTTATTATTTCCACCCGGTCGGAAAGACCGTTCATCATAACGCTCCTTCGGGCCATATCCGCTACTTGGTCCTGTATTTCTATTCCGGTTATTCTTTCCGCACGGCTCTTGCCTGCGATAAGAATGGGGATTATTCCCGTTCCCGTCCCCAAATCCACTACTGTTTCGCCTTTTTTGACTTCGCAGAAGTTGCTAAGCAAAACAGCATCTATGCCAAAGCAAAATCCGTTTGGGTTCTGAATGATTTTGAGGCCTTTCATTTGAAGGTCGTCCACGCGTTCCGATTCATTGGTCCATTTTTCAATCATGAATTTATTTGCCCGTTCCCTTTCAGTATTGCCTGGTCTTCTCAATTTCTTCCAGCAAAATTTCTTCGCCGAAGATTCCATAATACATGTTTCTGATTATTCCTTTTTCGTCGATGAAAAAGGTCGCCGGAGTAAATTGGAAATTGTACTGTTCTGTAACATTTCCGTCCCTGTCGAGAATAACGGGATAATTGAGTTCGAGCTCATCAATCAATTCCAGGGTTTTGTTGAGCTTGTCATAAAAAGCCATGTTTATGGACAATAGGACAGTCTCCTCTTTGTCTATTTCTCCGTAAGCCTTACGGAGCGACGAAAGCTCGTCCCGACACGAAGGTCAGGTTGAGTACCAGAAGTTCAAAACCACCACCTTGCCCCTGTAATCGGAAAGTTTATGTGTTTGTCCTTCGTAGGTGTCCAAGCTGAAATCGTATGCCTCTATTCCATTGTATGGACTGATGTCTTCCGCCGCACTTTCATCCGGCGTTTTTTCGGTGCACCCGACCGCCAGCAGAACCAGACAAACTGCGACGGTCAACAAAGGTCCGAGTATTCTTTTTTTCATTCTAACAGCTCCTCTTGATTGATTGTCAATACAATATGCTAAGCTTGTCTGCATATAGCAATATACCCAATATAATCAAGAGTATGCCACTTATTACCTTAATTCTGCCAAGATGCTTTTCCAAATTCGGAATTTTAGCCAGAAGGTACTGATAAAACAGGGCAACCAAAAGGAAAGGAACTGAAAAACCCAAGGAATATATTGAAAGCAGGTAGAATCCCTCAAGCATGTTTCCAGTGCTTCCGGCCATTAAAAGTACCGACCCGAGGATGGGCCCTATGCATGGAGTCCACCCGAAGCTGAAAGCCATTCCGATTGCAACAGACCTTAAAAATCCAGGGACCGCTTCCGTCTTTATTTTCATCCGCTTTTCTTTCTCAAGCTTTCGGATCCTCAGTACTCCAACATGGTGCAGGCCGAAGAGGATTATTACAGCACCGCTGATTTTTTCTATGGTTTGGGCATTCCTGACAAGCAACCTTCCCAAAATTGTGGATGCGGCCCCCAATGCTCCAAAAACGACAAATAGCCCCAGAATGAATCCCAGAGTATTTACGATTACTTTTTTCCGCAAAAAACCGCTTTCTATTTCATCATCAATCGTGCTTCCCACAAGGTAACTCAAATAAACCGGCATGAGAGGCAAAATGCAGGGGGAAAGAAAGGAGGCTACTCCTTCTGCAAAAACAATCAATACGGAAATGTCAGACATCACGCATCAGCTCCGCCTTTTGGGTTTGGGCTTTTTCCCTTTGTCGTTTTTTTGGTCCAGTTCTTGTTTGGATTCTTGCTTTTGTCCTTTTTGTTGGGATCGTTGGCCTTTGGTTTCTTCTTTCTTCTTCGCTTTCTATAGTTTGTTTTGGGCTTTGATTGGTCTTCTTTTTTGTTTTGGCTTGCGGAACCAGAAGCTTTTTCTGCTTTGGCGTCAGAAACCCTTTTGTTTTGATCTTTAGCCATGCTTTCTCCGTCAGCTTTTCCGGCTCTTTGGTCCATCGGCTTGACAAATGTAATTTCGGGCATTTCGGGAACATCCATAATCTGCTTGGGAAATTCTCCTCTCGGGTTCTCTATCTTGTCCACCGTCAGCATTATTATTTCGCGGTCCCGCTCGTGTTTGCCCTCTACCACCACTTTTACGGACTGGGTCATCAAATTCCTTGCTATCACGACCCCGGGGCCTTTTAGCGTTTCCATCTTTTTGCCCACCTTGGGAAGCTGCTTGTCCAGGTGTTGGTATGTCTCGTGCTCGTATCTGAGGCAACACATCAGTCTTCCGCAAATTCCCGAAATCTTGGCTGGATTGAGCGAGAGATTCTGGTCTTTTGCCATCCTTATCGAAACAGGGTCGAAGTCCCCCAGCCAGCTCGAACAACACAATTTCCTTCCGCACGGTCCTAGCCCGCCTATCATTTTGGCT
Organism: uncultured Peptostreptococcaceae bacterium; assembly: GCA_964484935.1. Taxonomy (GTDB): domain Bacteria; phylum Bacillota; class Clostridia; order Peptostreptococcales; family BM714; genus BM714. The sequence goes on along the minus strand of CAZAFW010000046.1, from coordinate 1,825 downwards.
TCGTCCCTCACGCCTATTTGCCTTAGCTCGATGCGGGTTCTGAACACGGACGCCAGGTCCTTGACCAGCTCCCTAAAATCGATTCGTCCGTCGGCTGTAAAGTAAAAAATGATTTTGTTGTTGTCGAATGTGAATTCCACGTCAATCAGCTTCATCTCAAGCTTATGCTTGTCTATTTTTTCCTGGCAGAGTGCAAACGCTTCCTTTTCCCTTAGCTTGTTCTCCGCATTTTTTTCATCATCTTCCGGCGTGGCCATTCTCAAAACCTTTTTAAGCGGCTGAAAGACCTCTTTCTTTGGCACGAATCTCGTCCCTATTGCAACGTTTCCATACTCAACGCCCCTTGCGGTTTCGACAACTACATTCTGGTTCTGCTCTATTTCGTACTCTCCCGGATCGAAGTAATATATCTTGCCCACTTGCTTGAATCTGACTCCTACCACCTTAATCATTTAAGCGCCTCCTGTATTTTTAGAACCAGATGATCTACAATCATCTGCTGATTTACCGTCCCATGCATTTTCTCTATAGCTTCCATCAAGGCTTTTAGCGCCTTGTAGACTGACTTTCCATCTGTTTTTTTTGCCAAACTCTTTATATCGTCCATTTTATCATGATTAATAATGAATTGCCCGTTCTTTGTTTCAATGTAAACTGATAAATCCCTAAACCATGCGATGATTATGTTAAGCATGCCGAGACATTCCGTCCGATCGACCTTTGAAATCTGCTCCGAAAATTCAAACATGCCTTTTGTATTCTTTTTGATGCAGTCACCGACAAAAATAAGGCTTTTCTCTCTGTCTTCCGAAAAATTCCCTTCTTCAGCGGTTTCACCCGAACCTTCCGCAGAATCCCCGAAATTTCTGCCTGCAGGGCTTTCTTCGGAGATACTGGTGAAATGAAGTCTTTGGCACCTTGACCTGACAGTTGGAAGAAGTCCTACTTCGTTTGAGCTCACCAATATTACCAAGCTTGAAGACGGAGGCTCCTCCAAAACCTTTAGAAGGCTGTTTTGTGCCTGTGGCGTCATTGTGTCGGCACTGTCTATTATGAACACCTTTCTGCGGCTTTCGTAGGGCTTCAAGTGCATTTCTGTCTGAAGAGACTTGACCTGCTCATTCTTTATGCTTCTTCCGTCCGGCCCTATCAAAATTATGTCGGGATGGTTGCAAATATCCGCCTTTCTGCAGCTTACGCATTCGTCGCATGCCTCTTCTTTTCCTTTTTGGCAATTGACGGCCTTGGCAAACTCCTTGGCCATTTCAAGCTTTCCCGCACCGGATTGGCCTTCGAAAAGATAGGCATGGGAAAAAACACCTTTTGCCAGGGCGTTTTTCAGATATTTTTTAACCGGCTCATGGCCTTTTATATTACTGTATGCCATGTTTCTTCCTTTCAATATTTCTCATAACGCTCGACATCGGTTATGAATACAGTCGCCCCGCCTACCGTCACCTCAAGGGGCAATACGACAAAATTGCTTGTGTTGGCTCCAACCGGAGCCGTCGTTGTCAGTTGCTTGCGTTTTTTGCATGTATCCCTTATCAGTTCGAGTACGCCCTCGACCTGTTCTTTCGACACTCCGATTAATAGAGTGGTGTTGCCGGAACGCAAAAATCCCCCGGTGGAAGCAAGCTTTGTGACCCTGTATTCCTTTTCATTCAGTTTCTTCAACAATTCCTTGGAATCCTCATCATGTATTATTGCCGTAATCAGTTTCATTGGAGTACCTCCAAGTTTTTTTACCATTATAACACATATGGAAAAGCTAAGGGCAGATGTCAGTAAGAGCTAAGGGCAGATGTCAGATGTCAGATGTCAG
>CAZAFW010000045.1:0-11567 GCA_964484935.1 uncultured Peptostreptococcaceae bacterium | reverse complement strand
GAATTCATTTGCTTGTATTTTCTGCTACAGTCTTATCACTCATGAGACGAAATGCCGATATGGTTTGATTAATGGTTTCATGCCGAACATCTGTCGGGTCGAATTTCAGCAGCTTGAATATTGATTGTATGAAAAAACCGATAGCGAAAGAGGAAATGACTGTACCCACGCCGAACATTCCGCCAAGCCTCCAACCGGCAAGTGCTGTTGAAACTTCAATAGCCCCGCGGCATACCCCTACAGGCAAACCAGTTTTTCGGGTGACGGCGACCATGAGGCTGTCCCGGGGGCCTGCGCCGAAACCGGATGCGATGTAGTTGTAACTTCCATAAGATAGAATAATCATTCCGACAGACATCATGGTGATGCCTAAAACAAAGTTGTCTGCTGGAGGAAGAATATCAAGCATGAGGAATAAATCAATGAACAAACCGATTACAACCATGTTGGCTATTGTTCCAATCCCGATTTTTTCTCCGAGTATAATTGTTGCAAGGCCAACAAACAAACCTGTAAGAATAGATGCGCTCCCTATGGTCAAGCCAATTGTGTTGGCGAGTCCGGCGTGAAAAACATCCCATGGGGGATATCCTATATTTGCTTTTATCATAAAAACTATTCCAACTGAGCAAATAAACAGCCCCCAGTTTAGGCGGGCAAAACGAATTGCAAATGATTTCATAGACGATTCCTTTCAATGTCCATGCGCCATTAAAGGCATGGATAAAAATAATTTAATGCATCATTATAATTCTAAACGTTATTGATGCCAAGTCAATAGGAAGAATGCTTGACTTGGCTTATATATAACTGATATATTAGTTATATATAAACAGAGGAGGTATTGCTATGATTGAGATCAGATGGCACGGAAGAGGTGGCCAGGGCAGTTTTACTGCATCCAGAATTCTTGGTGCGGCGGCTTCAGTGCATGGAGGCAAGCATGCTATGGCTTTTCCGTCATTCGGACCGGAGAGGCGGGGAGCGCCGGTAGCCGGATTTACGAGGATATCGGATAAGAAGATTACGGACAGGAGCGAAATAATTTCACCAGACTATGTAATTGTGTTGGATGAAACACTTTGGGCAAACGGAGTGACGAACGGACTAAAGGAAGATACTGTACTCATCATCAACACAGACAAGCCCGAAATGTACAAAAATCTTCTTGCGCAAAGGGTTGTTGCTGTTGATGCAACTTCAATAGCTTTGGATATCTTGGGATTGCCCATAACAAATACTGCAATGATGGGAGCTTTTATCGCCGTAAGCGGACTTGTTTCTCTTGAAGATGCAAAGAAGGCGATTGACGACAATCTTAAACCAAAGGTGGCCGAGAAAAACAAGAAGCTTATCGAAAAAGTATATGACTTGGTGAAAGGAGCGTAATGATGGATAGACCAAAAGTTAAAGAATGGGCTGCCCCGAAATTTGTCAGGGAGTTCCCTTTGGGCTCAACCTGTGAAAGCGGCCATTTGACAAGCATAAATGCGGGATGGAGAACATTCAAGCCTGTCATTGACCAGGACAAGTGTGTAAATTGTCTGAGATGTTTCCTGGTTTGTCCTGACGGGGTTATAGACAAATCAGAAGAAAAGCTTGAAATAGATTACGACTACTGCAAGGGTTGCGGAATATGCGCAACTGAATGCAAGCTTGGAGCCATAGAAATGGTAAAGGAGGTGAAATGACATGGGTAAAACAATGAAGTTTATTTGTGGAGACGATGCAGTTGCTGAAGGAGCAAGGCTTTCAAGGCCGCATGTCATTTCTGCCTATCCGATAACGCCGCAGACTATTGTTGTGGAAAGACTTTCGGAATTCGTTGAAGACGGATCTCTCAAGTCGGAATTTATGCATGTTGAATCCGAGCACAGCGCAATGTCATGCGCCATAGGCATAAGCGCAGTCGGGGCGAGGGCCTTTACGGCCACCTCGTCGCAGGGACTCCTATACATGGCAGAGGCTCTTCCATACGCAAGCGGGCAACGCCTCCCGATAGTCATGATGAACGCAAACAGGTCAATAGCAACCCCGTGGAGCATTTTTGGAGACCACATGGATTCCATGTTTCTTCTGAATTCGGGATGGATTCAAATATATGTAGAGGATGCCCAGGAAGCGCTCGACATGATTATACAGGCTTACAGAATTGCAGAAACCAAAGAGGTCATGACTCCTGTGATGGTGAATGTCGACGGATTTGTCTTAACTCACACATACGAAATGGTTGAAATACCGCAGCAGGAAAAAGTCGACGAGTTCTTGCCTCCGATTTCAATGCCTGACAACAGCATGTCTCTTGAGGATCCAAAGAGCCTTTGCATATCTGCAGGTAAAGACACCAATATGGAATTCAACATGAAGCGCCATTTTGAAATGGTCGAATCGGAAAAGCATATAGAAGCGATAGACAAGGAGTTCGGGGACGCCTTCGGCAGATACTATCATGGAATGATGGAAAAAATTCATATGGAGGATGCCGAGGTTGCTTTGATAACAACCGGAACGGTGACGGGTACGGCTCGTGTAGTGCTTGAAAAAATGCGAAGAGACGGCAAAAAAGTAGGCTTGATAAAGCTCAGGGTTCTAAGGCCTTTTCCGATGGATAAAATAAACGAGGCTCTGGAAGGTTTGAAGGCTTTTGGTGTGCTCGACAAGAATATTTCATTCGGTTACGAAGGAAGCATATTCACTAACGTGAATTCTTCAATAATCGAGATGGTCAACATTCCCAAGGCAATCAATTTCATAGGAGGAATAGGCGGAAGGGATATAACCCATGAAGACATAGAGAAAGCTTATGACGAACTCTTGTCTGCGGCCGAAGGAAATTCATTTGAACGCGTACAGTACATGAATGTGGGGTGTGAATACTAATGGCAAAACTTAATGCGCGCACAATAACAAACAAAGAGTATTTTTATGGGCACAAGGCATGTGGAGGCTGTGGAGAAAGCTTGGCTCTCAGGCATGCGATGAAAATATTGGGAGAAAACACCTTTGCTGCTCTCCCTGCAGGGTGCATGGCTGCGGTATCCTTCATATACCCTCATATGTCTTTTACAACAAATGCGATGATTACTCCTTTTGCCGCAACAGGGGCTGTAGCTTCAGGAATGGCTGCAGGGCTTAAGGCACTCGGAGCTGAAAACACACAGACCATCGGTTTTGCAGGAGATGGAGGAACGGCTGACATAGGCCTTCAGGCCTTGTCGGGCGCAATCGACAGAAACGACGATATAATATACATGTGCACTGACAATGAAGCCTATATGAACACGGGCATCCAAAAGAGCGGGTTGACTCCGTATGGGACAAGGACAACCACTTCTCCTGCGGGTAAAAACCTTCCGGGTTCAATAACCCACAAGAAGAACATGTTCGAGATAGTTGCCGCACATGGAATATCTTACGCGGCGACAGCGAGCGTGGGTTATCTTGAGGATTTCCTCATGAAGGTGCAGAAGGCAAAGGATACTAAGGGCACATCATTTCTTCATGTATTTGTTCCCTGCCCTACCGGATGGGGTTATCCGGCAAATCAAACCGTGGCGCTTGCAAAAGCCGTTGTTGACACGGGACTTTGGTATTTGGCGGAGTATGAAAACGGCGAATTCATCGTAAACAAGAATCCGAAAGAGTTTGCTCCTGCAAAGGACTATTTAAAGGCGCAGGGTAGATTCAAGCATTTGACTGATGAAGACATAGAGGTCATAGAGGCTCATAGAGACAAGAAGTGGGAAATGATAAGGAAAAAGTGGAACGTATAGAAAGACTGGGGTAAAGCAAATGAAAAAGCAGGCGAATGCCGGAATCTTTCAGATTTTAAAAAAAAGAATCATAGAAATGGAATATGAGCCTGGCATGGCGCTTTCCGAAAAGGATTTGATTGAGGAGTTCGGAGTAAGCCGGACTCCTGTAAGGGAGGCCTTGCTGAGATTGTCGCAAATAGGGCTCGTTGAGATGATTCCCAGGGTGGGCACATTCGTTACCCAAATTGATTTGATGATGGTTAAATATGCTTATGAGGTCAAAAAGAATCTTGAGGGTTTGGCGGCCGAACTGGCATGTGAGAGGGCTGAAGAAGAAGAAATCGAAGAGCTTTTCGAAATAATTGACCGGTTTTCAAAATACGACATAGTAAAAGACTACAAATTTTGTATTCAGGATGACCAAAGATTCCATGCCATAGTCAGGCAAGCTGCAGGAAACCCGATTCTTTCAGAGACGTTGGATGAGCTAAATGCAAAGACAGCGAGATTCTTGCAGTATATTCACTATATAATAGATGATTACGAGTGGTTCAGTTCGTCGCTCAAGGAGATGGCCGAGGCGATAAGAAGAAGGGATTGTAAAGAGGCTCGCATTTCAACCGAAAGGCATACATTGAAATTCCTGGAACAGTTGTCAAAGAAATTTTTTGGGAATCCTCAATAGTTGAGGATTCCTTTCCATTTTGGGTAAAAATCCAAAAGGAGGGGATGGAATGAAAAAAAACTCTAATCTTAAAATGCTGGCAGTATTGAACACAATCATATTTTTGGGAGTGCTTGCTGTCAACTACATGGCAAACGCGCTTCCTATAAACGGACTCAATACCGGGGAGGTGTCAGCCTCAGTACCCAATTTGTTCGTGCCAGCTGGCCTTACATTCTCGATTTGGGGTCTTATATACGTATTGCTTGCCATCTTCATACTTTATCAATTCAATTCGCTGAAAAAGCGGAATGGAAGGTTTGTCGGGGATATAGGCATTTGGTTCATTGTTTCATGCATCGCGAACATGGGTTGGATTTTTGCATGGCATTATAGGCAGATATTCTTATCTCTGGCACTTATGCTGATTATTTTAATGAGCCTCATTGTTATTGTATTGCGTTTGAGACCCAACAGAAAATATGCAACAGGACTTGAAAGAATAGCGGTCTACCATACATTCAGCATATATTTGGGCTGGATTTCGGTTGCGACAATTGCCAATGTCACCACAGTCCTTGTAACTGTTGGATGGGACGGATTCGGAATTGGTGATGAATTTTGGACAGTTGTAGTAATTGCGGTCGCAATTCTTCTTGCATTGACAAGCATTAACAAATACGGCGACATACCTTACGCTATTGTAATTGATTGGGCCCTTGCGGGCATAATCCTTAAGAGATACCAAACGGATGGAACTGAATATGTTTGGATACTTCTTGTGGCGGCGACAGGGATTTTACTGATAAGTTTTATAGGAATATACAATTTCGTAAAAAGGTAGCCATTATATAAAAAAGAGACAATGGGTTTCCATTGTCTCTTTTTTATTCTATTTCAAATCTCCATCATTGTCGTATCCCAAGCTTTCCCAATATCCCTTGAAGTCCGGGTTGTTCGACAATTCAATTTTCGTCACCCACCTCGCCCACTTGTAGCCGATTTTATCTTCTGCAACTACAATAAACGGATATCCTAGGTCGGGAGGCAATTCGATGCCGTTTGACGAATATGCAAGAATCATTTTATTTTCAATCACTTCGGCTATCGGCATCGAAGTATTGTAGTCATCTGCACAATGGAATATTATTGTATTCGCTTCGGATTGTATTGAGGAAGGCCCAATTATGTCTTCGATGAGGACGCCCTTCCAAAGAACAGTCGATTCCCAGCCTTCAACACAGTGCAGAGTCACAAGCCTTTCGTATTCAGGAAGAGATAAAACTTCTTCATAAGTGTAAGTAAGCGGCTCATCCGCCAATCCGAGTACTTCAAGACTATAGCTGTCGATATCGATATTTTGGATTCCTTTTATGGAATTGTCTCTTGGTCCTATTGAAGGGTCCAAACGAATACCTTGGTAATCCCTGACTTCACTTTCCATGTAGCGGCTTTCGGTAGCTTTTGTAACGGCATCAGAGTTGGAATCTTCTTCAATATTCGGGCTGCCGCAGGACGAAGCAAAAATAATAATTGCTGTAATTAAAAGAGAAAAAAATATTTTGTTTTTCATGAGTTTCTCCTTTCAAAAATAGATGACATATGAAATATATACCCTAAATAAGGGTCGAGAAATAAGTTTTTATTATAAATGATGAATTCGTTTACTAGAATATAAACCCGTGAATGAAGGGCCCTTCTATCCGGCTTGACTGACATCGACAATGGCTATATCATGGAAAAGACAATCAACAATCATAACAAAGTAGAAATCTAATATTCCAGATTGAAGCAAACAGATGAATTTCCGCAGGGGCATCTGTTTTTAAGGAGAAATAAATGAGTGTTTTGGAAGTAGAAAAAATATCCAAGAGTTACAGCGAAAAGGTGCTGTTTGACAACATATCGATAGCAATAAACGAAGGGGAAAAAATTGGTTTGATCGGAATCAACGGAACCGGAAAATCGACTCTGCTCAAGGTGATTGCCGGACTCGAAACCGCAGACAAAGGAAGAATAATAAACGGAAGCGATGTTAAAATCGGGTATCTTTTACAAAACCCGGAATTCAAGAAAGGAACAACTGTGCTGGAGCAGGTTTTCAAAGGGAATACGCCGGTAATGAAATTAATACGTGAATATGAGGATATCCTCCAAAGGCTGGAAGAAAACCCGGGAGACTCCCATTTTCAAAAGAAAATGATTGAATTGACTCAGAAGATGGATTTAATGGAAGCTTGGTCGATTGAGACCGAAGCAAAAATAATTCTCACAAAACTCGGAATAAGCGATTTCAAGGCTGATGTTGCAAAGCTTTCAGGCGGGCAGCGGAAAAGAGTTGCTATGGCAAGCGTGCTCATAACACCTGCCGACCTTTTGATACTCGACGAACCAACAAACCATATAGACAACGAAACGGTGGATTGGTTGGAGAGTTATATAAAAAACCGAAAGGGCGCCCTCCTTATGGTTACCCATGACAGATATCTGCTTGACAGGGTTGCAAACAGAATAATTGAACTTGACAGAGGAAAGCTTTACAGCTATCAGGCAAATTATAGCAAGTACCTTGAAATGAAGATTGAAAGGAACGAAATAGAAGAGGCTTCTGAACGGAAACGGCAAAATCTAATCAAGAGAGAACTTGAATGGATAAAAAGGGGAGCCAAGGCGCGCTCTACAAAGCAAAAGGCAAGATTGGAAAGATTTGAAAATCTAAACCGGGAAAAGGCGCCTCTCGAGGCGGGTACTGTCGAAATGCAAGGAGCGTTTTCAAGGCTTGGAAGAAAGATAATCGAAATGAAGAACATAAGCAAGAGCTTTTCCTGTGGAGAAATCATCAGGGATTTCAGTTATGTGCTTTTGCGAAATGACAGGATAGGAATAATAGGGCCAAACGGCGCCGGAAAGTCTACGCTTATGAAAATCGCTTCGGGGGTCATCGAGCCAGACACAGGAATCGTAGATACCGGTGAGACTGTTAAAATAGGATATTTCTCTCAGGAAAACGACGATATGGATAAAAGCATGAGGGTGATGGATTATATAAGGGAACAGGCGGAATTCGTCGACACCGGAAAAGGTATGGCAAGCGCTTCTCAAATGCTGGAAAGATTCTTGTTTCCTCCGAGTGAACAGTGGAAGCTGATTTCAAAATTGTCCGGAGGAGAAAGAAGAAGGCTGTATCTTTTGAGGATACTCATGGGGGCGCCGAATGTACTTATGCTTGACGAGCCTACAAATGATTTGGATATCCAGACATTGACCGTTCTTGAAGAATATTTGGAAGAATTTGCGGGAGCTGTTGTAGTAGTTTCACATGACAGGTATTTCCTTGACAGGGTTGCGGACAGCATATTTTCGTTTGAAGGAAAGGGTTTCATAAAGCAGTTCGCCGGAAATTATTCGGATTACAGCGAATTTGTCAAGAATTTCAATCAGGTTAAAACGGATTCTGTTTCTGCCAGAGATAGCGATGCAGGCGGGAAAAGGGAAAAAAAGAAAACAAAAAATCTAAAATTCACATACAAGGAACAAAAGGAGTTTGAATGCATCGACGACGTGATTGCCGACCTTGAAGTAAATATAGACGAGATTGGAATCCTGATGCAGCAGGCATCACGAGACTTTGAGAGACTTCAGCCGCTTGCGGACAAGAAAGACCAACTGGAAAAGGAATTGGAAAAAGCCATGGATCGATGGACCTATTTGAATGAATTGAATGAGGAAATAGAAGGCAGCAAAAGCAAGTAAAAAAGTAAACCGTATTATCGACAAGCTTACTTTTTATCTACATGGAAAGCTCATTTTGCAAATTTCGACTATGTTTTTTGGAAAGCCGATATCGCCAAATAAATGTGCAGTCCGTTCTGAATGATTATTTCGGATTTGCTTTTGGAAAGATAAAAGCCTCTGTCCATATTCCACAATTACATCGAAGCTTCTGATATGCTGTTCTATTCATCATCGGCTTTTTTGTCGTAGCTTATGATGTGAAATATTCATATCGAATAAATTATGAAAATGAAATACCATTTAATGAAGAGCAAATGACTATATGAAAGAGGTGTTTAGGATGAACGGAACCAAAAGAATTGAGATAAAGCCGGGAATGGAAGTCAAAGTGGTTCAGAAGCAGGACCAACGTTCGGGCAAATTGACTGATGGTATTGTGAGCAGGATACTCACCAAATCGCCGAATCATCCGCATGGCATAAAAGTTATGCTTGAAGACGGCATAGTTGGCCGTGTAAAGAAAATAATCAAATAGCCATGGAATAAAATTCAATTCAAGTCGACACATGTAAAGGAGGATGCAAAATAAATTGTGCATCCTCCTTTACATGTGTCGACTTGACAAATTAGCGGGGTATCATTCCAATAGGAAGACTGCTTTTAACTCAAAATGATTTGATGATTGGATAATAAAAAGGAGGTTCATAATGAAAAGCACAACATTTGGAGGTTTGGTGCTGATACTGTATGCGTTTTTTGTCATCTATATTACGATTAAGAGACCTAAAAGCATCTGGCAGAAGAAAAAGATCAAAATATTCATTAACCTGATAGGAGAAAGGGGAACGGTAATTTTGTTTTTTGTTTGGTCTGCGCTTGTTTTGGCGGTTGCTGTATTTCTGCTGACCACATAGATAAATATATTTGCCGCAGATTCATATAAATTCAATTTTGTGGTATCATTCGCAATAGGGTGGAATATAGCTTTCAAAAGGAGTTTTTATGTATCAAAAATGGATGGAATCGTTTAAGAAAATCGAATTGTTCAAAGGGATTGAAGACGGCGAGCTCAATAGTGTGCTTATGTGCTTCAGGCCCCAGATATCATCCTTCCAAAGGAAAGAAAGTATTGTAGCCGAAGGTGACCGGTTTGCAGGGATAGGCATTATTCTGGAAGGAGAGGTAACAATAGCAAAAGACAATGCGGCAGGTGACAGGGTGATTATGGCCAAGTTGAAAGAGAACAGCATATTCGGTGAGGTCTTTGCTTTTTCAAGCAGCGACAAATGGGGAGTGTCAGTGATTGCGACAACAGGCTGCAAAGTAATGTTCATAACTCCTGAAAGGATAATCGGCAATTGTCGCAACATGTGCATAGGGCACAGGCAATTGATTCAAAATATGCTGAGAATTGTTTCGCAGAAAGCTCTCGGGCTTGAAAAAAAAATAAAATACCTTTCTATGAAAAGCATAAGGGCGAAGGCGTGTGCATATTTGCTTGAGCAACGAAGTATCGCAGGCGGAGACAGATTCATGATTCCAATGAAAAGGAATGAACTGGCGGAGTTTCTGTATGTATCAAGGCCGTCGCTTTCGAGGGAAATCATCAAGATGAAGGATGAGGGGATAATTGACTTTTACAGGTCTTCGTTTCATATAATGGATATTGAAGCCTTGAAATCTTACATTTGAAGAAAGACTTAAAATCAAAGAAACGAATTATTGGAATTGCATTGGTGAAAAACCACCGATGCAATTTTTTTATTTTAGTAACACAGGATACGGTTATATGTTGCCGCCGTTGTTATGATGAAGCGGAAGTGATGAAAAATCATTATAAAGAGAGGTGCAAGAATGGAAAACATGTATTTTGATTTGAACGACACCTTGTTGGAAATCACAAACAACCATACTGAAGCGATCGATTTGCTTTCATCAATAGGATTTGAAAATATACGCGACGAGAAACAAAGGAAAGCATTTGGCGGTTCGGTCACGCTGGAGACCGCTTTGAGAATAAAAAAAATAAATGAAAACACGTTTGTAAAACAGCTTGTGGAAGCCATTGAAAACGGAATCGGCGAATCAGACGGAGGGTTGGAATCTAATGGCGTACCTAAAGATGCTGATTTGCGGATTGTCGTGTCCCGTAAGGGTGCCGTTGATGGAGACTTTTCAGGGTTGGATGAAGAAAAATGGCGAAAGCATAAAAAAACGGTGGGTTATGATTTGAAAGCCGCATCAAAGGTCCGTTCTGTAAACTCAAAAGCGACAACCATGCATATAAACGGACTGACGGGCCAGGGAACGTATGAACTCAGCACTCTACTGTATGATGAAAAAGAGGATATAGAAACCATCAAGGGAAAGGAACTCAGGTTTTCGATGCCTTCAGCGCTATGCTCATACTGCCTTGGCGAAAAAAGAATTGGGGAAGATTATCAGATGGGGAACATCAGAAAAATCAAGTTGAACGAAGGTGATGATTAATATGAGAGATTTTGGAAAGATGAAGATAAGTGAAATCGAAAACAAATATCCTTTCGCCATATCGTTTTTCCAAAACAACAATTTGGATATCAAAGGGCATGAAGACAGCACTTTAGAGCAATACTTGGATCATTTTACTGAAGAAGAAATAGAGGATTGGGCAATAGATATCAAAAATTAAAATGGATTTTTGGACGTACATTCATCAAATGCTTGAGTTTCTGGGTATCAAAGGCGATGAGCGAGTAGATTCTCTGACCATAGTTGCGGGCTTCGACAAGGACGGAAAAAAAGAGAATTTTGAACAAATAAAATTAACAGAAGCGAGATTGTTACAATAGTGGGTCCGACCGGTTCCGGCAAAAGCCGCCTGTTGGCTGACATAGAATGGGTGGCGAACAAGGATACCCCTACTGAAAGAGTGGTTTTGATAAACGGGAAGAAGCCCGACGGCAGGTGGAGACTGTCTTCGGCCAACAAGCTTGTCGCGCAATTGTTCCAAAACATGAATTTTGTCATGGATTTGACCGTAAGCGAATTTCTGGAATTGCATGCCCAAAGCCGTGTGGTTGAAAACGAGCAGGAGATTGTTTTAAGGATAGTGGATGCGGCAAATCATTTGGCGGGAGAAAATTCGAAATGTTGACATTTGCGGACAAGTTTTCCGAATGCGGAATGGTTCACGGCGTTACGCCTTGCCATGCTTTCGACCCGGCCAGTGTAAAAGCTGCTGGCATATATTATTAAGAAAACAACGGTAACGCCAGATACCGAAAACGAATTGAAGTTGGTATATTCTAAACGCACAAGTTAAAGAATTAAACACTAAAAGGGAGGAATAATCATGAGCATGTTTTGTTATCAATGCCAGGAAGCGGCAAAAGGAACAGGTTGTACAATCAAAGGGGTTTGCGGAAAGCCGG
>CAZAFW010000044.1:0-11580 GCA_964484935.1 uncultured Peptostreptococcaceae bacterium | reverse complement strand
AAAATTTCGCCGACCTTTTAGTTGAAGACTATAAGATCAGGGAGTTTGTAAAGAAGAAACTGTATACATCCGGAGTTGCAAAAATTGCAATTGCTAGAAAAGCAAACAATAAAGTCAATATCAATATTTTCACTTCCAAGCCTGGAATGGTTGTAGGAAGAGGCGGAGAGTTGATTGAAGCTCTGAAGAAGGAATTGGAAAAATTGACTGGCAAGACTGTATATATCGATATTTCAGAAGTTGCCAGACCTGACAGAAATGCTCAGCTTGTAGCTGAAAGTGTTGCTTTTTCGCTTGAAAGAAGAGTTTCCTTCAGGAGGGCAATGAAGCAGGCCATGGGCAGAGCTATGAAATCAGGAGCCCAGGGAATAAAGATTATGGTTTCAGGACGTTTGGGCGGAGCGGAAATCGCCAGAACTGAAAATTACAGCCAAGGCAATGTACCTCTTCAGACTTTAAGAGCCAACATTGAATACGGTTTTGCCGAGGCAAATACAACATACGGCAAAATCGGCGTCAAGGTATGGATTTACAAGGGCGAAATTCTTCAAGGAATGGCCAAAGATGAAGTGGTTGATAAAAACAGCAAAAGACCGCCTCGGAAGAAAACCAGAAGACCGAGGAAAAGCAATAATTAAGAGCAATAATTGGGAAGGAGGAAAGCATCATGTTAATGCCTAAACGAGTCAAGCGACGTAAAGTTTTTAGAGGCAGAATGAAAGGCAAAGCCAACAAAGGCAACGAAATTTCATATGGCGAATACGGTTTGATGGCCATGGAACCCGCATGGATAACTTCCAATCAGATAGAAGCGTCACGTATCGCAATGACAAGATACATGAAAAGGGGCGGAAAGGTTTGGATCAAGATTTTCCCACACAAGCCTGTCACACAAAAGCCTGCTGAAACCCGAATGGGAGCTGGTAAAGGTTCTCCTGAATACTGGGTTGCAGTTGTTAAACCGGGAAGAATAATGTTTGAATTATCAGGTGTCAGCGAAGAAGTCGCTAGAGAGGCTTTGAGATTGGCCGCGCACAAATTGCCTATCAGATGCAAATTTGTAAGCAGGGAAAGTGCGGTTGAAAAAGGTGGTGAAGCTAATGAAAACTAAAAAATTGCGTGAAATGACATCGCAGGAATTAGACAATCAATTCAATGACTTGAAAAGTGAATTGTTTAATTTGAGATTTCAATTAGCCACTGGACAGTTGGATAATCCTGTGAAAATCAAGTTTGTGAAAAAAGATATTGCAAGAGTTAAAACAATACAAAGAGAAAGAGAATTGAACGTATAGAAAACGAAGGAAGGAGGTCTGCATCATGGAAAGAAACAGCAGAAAAGTACGGGTTGGAAAAGTTGTAAGCGACAAGATGGACAAGACCATAGTTGTTGCGGTTGAAGATTTCGTGCGGCACCCACTTTATAAAAAAGCGGTTAAAAAGACAAATAAATTCAAGGCTCATGACGAAAACAATGAGTGCAATATTGGCGACAAAGTAAGAATAATGGAAACAAAGCCACTGAGCAAAGATAAAAGATGGAGACTCGAAAAAATCATAGAGGAAGCGAAATAGACTTTCCGAGAGGAGGGAAACCGATGATACAACAAGAATCACGTTTGACCGTTGCAGATAACTCGGGAGCAAAAGAAGTTTTATGCATCCGCGTATTAGGCGGATCGGGCAGAAGATATGCCGGCATAGGCGACGTTATCGTATGTAGTGTTAAAAGAGCAACACCAGGCGGCGTTGTCAAGAAAGGCGACGTTGTGAAAGCAGTCGTAGTACGAACCAAAAAAGGTCTCAAAAGAAACGATGGAGTAAAGGTGAGGTTTGACGAGAATGCGGCAGTCATAATCAAGGATGACCAATCTCCCGTTGGAACCCGTATCTTTGGACCTGTTGCAAGAGAATTGAGAGACAAGAACTATATGAAGATTGTCTCGCTGGCTCCGGAAGTGCTTTAACCTAGGAGGTGAAAGGAATGCATATCAAGAAAGATGACACTGTTGTTGTTATTTCTGGAAAAGACAAGGGTAAGCAAGGCAAGGTTTTGCAGGCTTTTCCCAAAACAGATAAAGTTATAGTTGAAGGTGTCAACATGGTGACAAAGCATCAAAAGCCTTCCGCAAAAGTTCAGCAAGGCGGAAGAATTCACCAGGAAGCGCCTATCCATGCTTCTAATGTAATGCTTTACGATGTTAAGGCAAAAGCTCCTACAAGAGTGGGAAGCAAAAGACTCGAAGATGGTAAAAAAGTACGGATCTCAGTCAAAACTGGAGAAGTGATTGACTGATTGATGGTGAAAGGAGGTCGTAAACATGGCTAGATTGAAAGAAAAATACAAGAATGAAACAACGAAAGCAATGATGGAAAAGTTCAAATACAAAAATGTTATGGAAATTCCTAAGCTTGAAAAAATCGTTGTGAACATGGGCGTCGGAGACGCCAAAGAAAATTCTAAAATATTGAATGTGGCAGCCGACGAATTGTCCATAATAACTGGGCAGAAACCAGTCATAACGAAAGCGAAGAAATCCGTGGCCAACTTCAAATTACGTGAAGGAATGCCGATTGGAACCAAAGTCGATCTCAGGGGAGAAATCATGTACGAGTTCTTTGACAGACTCGTAAATGTAGCGCTTCCGAGGGTAAGAGACTTTAGAGGCCTTAAGAAGAGTGCTTTTGACGGAAGGGGAAATTATTCCATGGGCGTCAAAGAACAACTTATTTTCCCGGAAATTGAGTATGACAAGGTTGACAAGGTTCGCGGAATGGATATCGTTTTCGTAACGACAGCTCAAACAGATGAAGAAGCTTTTGAACTTCTCAAACTGATGGGCATGCCATTTGGCAACTAAAGGAGGCGAAAAAATGGCGAAAAAATCTCTTAAAGTCAAACAATCGAGAGAAGCGAAATACTCTACAAGAGAATATAATAGATGCAGAATATGCGGAAGACCGCATGCTTATCTGAGAAAATTCGGTATATGTCGTATATGTTTTAGGGAATTGGCCTACAAAGGCCAAATACCGGGAGTCAAAAAGGCTAGCTGGTAAGAAGGAAGGGAGGTAGAAACACATGGCAATGACTGATCCTATCGCTGATATGCTTACAAGAATAAGAAACGCAAATTCAGCAAATCATAAAACTGTAGACATACCTTCTTCTAACATGAAGAAAACCATTGCAGGAATTCTTTTAAATGAAGGATATGTTAGAGGCTACAATGTCATCGAAGACGGAAAACAGGGCGTACTCAGAGTTCAACTCAAGTATGGTCCCAACAAGGAAAAAGTCATCACCGGCATCAAGCGCATTTCAAAGCCGGGACTTAGAGTATATACAAAAGGCGAAGAAATGCCGAGAGTGCTTGGCGGATTGGGAATAGCGATCATTTCTACATCTAAGGGCATCGTAACGGACAAGGATGCAAGGAAAATGGGTGTAGGCGGAGAAGTGATCTGCTACGTTTGGTAGTATGAATTCATAGTATTGGAGGTGCAAGTATGTCTAGAATCGGCAAAATGCCTATAGAATTACCTGATGGTGTCGAAATCAAAGTGGCAAAGAACAATCTTGTTACAGTAAAAGGACCCATGGGTGAATTGAGTGAAAAAATAAGTGAAAAAATGAAAATTGCAATAGATGAAAATGTGTTGACAGTAGACAGACCCAATAACACAAAGATCAATCGCTCGCTTCACGGCCTCAGCCGAACTTTGATAAACAATATGGTTGTCGGAGTTACAAAGGGCTACGAAAAGAAATTGAAAATTGTTGGGGTTGGATATCGTGTCGCCAAGAAAGGCAATGCATTGGATTTCAATCTTGGATTCTCACATCCTTTAGAGATGCCGGATCCCGAAGGGATTACAACTGAAGTTCCCAACCAGACAGAAATCGTCGTAAAGGGAATCAAAAAGCAGCTTGTGGGCAACTACGCTGCCATTATCAGAGGACTCCGGCCTCCGGAACCCTACAAGGGTAAAGGCATAAGGTACGAGAACGAGCAAGTTAGACGCAAAGAAGGAAAAGCTGGTAAGTAGAAAGGGAGTGACAACGAATGATTAAAAAATTAAGCAAGAATGAAAAAAGAAAAAAGCGTCATTTACGCATGAGAAATAAAATCGTCGGTACTCCTGAAATGCCTCGCTTGAATGTGTTCAGAAGTTCCAAGAACATTTATGCTCAAATCATTGACGACGCAGAAGGAGTCACACTCGTATCGGCTTCGTCTCTTGAAAAGGATGCTTCGGAAAATATGGCGAATGGCGGGAACAAGGAAGCCGCAAGAGAAGTTGGTAAAATGGTTGCCCAAAAAGCCTTGGAAAAAGGCATCGTAAGCGTTGTTTTCGACAGAGGCGGATACATTTACCACGGCCGTGTCAAGGAATTGGCTGAAGGCGCAAGAGAAGCCGGACTTAAATTTTAGGCAAAGGAGGTTAGGTTATGCTCGGAGAAAAATTTGATGCAAGCAAGCTCGAGTTGAAAGAGCAGGTTATAAATATAAATCGTGTAACAAAAGTTGTTAAAGGCGGACGTAATTTCAGATTCAGCGCCCTTGTGGTTGTTGGAGACGAGAATGGCCACGTTGGAATAGGAACAGGAAAAGCGCTTGAAGTGCCGGAAGCAATAAGAAAGGCAATACAGGCGGCTACAAAAAATGTTGTATCTGTTCCGAGAGTTGGAACAACCATCCCTCATCAAAACAGGGGAAGGTTTGGAGCAGGCAAGGTTCTTATCATGCCGGCCAAGGAAGGTACCGGAGTAATTGCCGGTGGACCTGTCCGTGCGGTCTTGGAATTGGCAGGAATCAAGGATGTAAGAGCGAAATCCCTTGGAAGCAATAACCCTCAAAATATGGTTAATGCTACAATGCAGGGACTTATGAGCATGAAAACTGTTGAAAAAGTCGCAAAACTCAGAGGAAAATCTGTTGAGGAAATTAAAGGTTAGGGGGGAAAACCTTGGCTAATATGTTGAAGATTAAACTTGTAAAAAGCACAATCGCATCAAAGCCCAACCATCGAAAGAATGTTGAGGCTTTAGGACTCAGAAAAATAGGTCAAGTCGTCGAAAAAGAAGATAATTCTCAAATGCGCGGCATGATCAAAAAAGTTGAACATTTACTGGAAGTTGAAGAAATATAAGTTGGAGGAGGTGTAGCCATGAAACTTCATGAGTTGAAACCTGCAAAAGGTGCAGTCAGGGATAGAAAACGACTCGGCAGAGGTACTGCCAGCGGGCAGGGGGAAACTGCCGGAAGAGGTGCCGATGGGCAAAACTCCAGATCGGGTGGAGGTACAAGACCTGGTTTCGAGGGGGGGCAGATGCCTCTTTACAGAAGAATTCCCAAGAGAGGATTCAACAATCCTTTCAAGAAGGTTTGGTCTATAGTTAATGTTGAAGATTTGAACAGATTTGAGGAAGACACGGAAATCACTCCGGCGATCCTTATGGAAAACGGTTTGATCAAGAAATTGAATGATGGCGTTAAGATTCTTGGAAATGGTGAAATTGAAAAGAAATTGACAGTCAAAGCCAATCAATTCACAAAGTCTGCTCAAGAAAAAATTGAAGCAGCCGGCGGAAAGGCAGAGGTGATTTAAGTGCTTCATACCTTAAGGAATGCCTGGAAGATTCCGGATTTAAAAAAGAGAATCTTGTTTACGCTGATGATGTTTGCCATTTTCAGATTGGGGACATCCATCCCGGTGCCTGGAATTGACAGAGAAATATTGAATCAATTTTTTGCATCGGACGGAGGACTCCTTAATTTCTTTAACTTCATGTCGGGTGGAGCTTTCAAGAATTTCACCATTTTCGCACTAAGCATCACACCATATATCACGTCGTCAATCATAATGCAACTTCTGACCATCGCCATTCCCAAGCTTGAAGCTTTAGCTAAGGAAGGGGAAGAGGGCAGAAAGAAAATTGCTCAATTCACACGTTACGGAACAGTTGTATTGGCTGTAATCCAGGCGACTGGAATCAGCATAGGGCTCTTTAGAAGAGCTCTTATCTCGACTGATTTCTGGGCTGTGGCAACTGTTATAATAACACTTACAGCCGGAACCGCTTTCCTTATGTGGCTCGGTGAGCAAATCACTGAAAGCGGAATAGGAAATGGAATATCGCTTATCATATTCGCGGGAATAATTTCAAGAGTTCCTCTTGGAATAAGCCAAACCTTTCAAAAGGTTTCTGCCGGTGAAATGTCGGTCTTACCATTGCTGATTTTTGCTGTGTTGGCACTGTTCGTAATAGCAGGTGTAATCGCTATCCAACAGGGAACAAGAAAAATACCGGTCCAGTATGCAAAACGCGTTGTAGGCAGAAAAATGTACGGCGGACAAAGCACTCATATACCGCTTAAAGTGAATCAGGCAGGGGTTATCCCGGTAATATTCGCAATTTCGCTGTTGCAGTTTCCAATGACGCTGACATATTTCTTCCCGGATGGAGGTTTTGCAAATTTTGTTGCAAAATACCTTTCACCGACAGGAAGCCCCGGAATATATTTCTACAATCTGTTGTATGCGCTTCTAATCATATTTTTCACATACTTCTACACGGCTATTACATTCAATCCTGTTGAAGTGGCAGACAATATGAAAAAAAACGGTGGATTCATACCCGGCATAAGACCTGGAAAGAAAACTGCCGATTATTTACAAAAATCATTAAACAAAATAACCTTGGCAGGAGCATTTTTCCTGGCTATGATAGCTGTTTTGCCGACATTGATTCTTAATTTTACCAGCATAGACTTCAGATTCGGAGGCACAGCGCTTTTGATTGCGGTAGGGGTTTCGCTTGAAACTATGAAACAAATCGAAGCACAGATGGTTATGAGGCATTACCAAGGTTTTCTTAAATAACATCGTATTGGAGGGGTTAATATGAGATTGATACTTTTAGGACCTCCTGGGGCCGGAAAAGGAACTCAGGCAGTCGGTATCGTCAAGGCTTTTGGTATCCCCCATATTTCTACAGGAGATATCTTCAGAAAAAATCTTAAAGAAGGTACGGAACTTGGCTTAAAAGCAAAAAGCTTTATGGACAAGGGCCTTCTTGTACCGGATAAACTAGTAGTTGAAATAGTTGAAGACAGGCTTAAAGAAAAAGATTGCGAAAAAGGATTTCTTCTTGACGGATTTCCAAGGACACTCAATCAGGCCAAAGAGCTTGATGAAGTTCTCGCAAGAATGAATGTCGCTATGGACAATGTCGTCAATATTGAAGTCGACAAGAGCATATTGGTTGGAAGGGCTGTAGGCAGAAGAATTTGCCGAGGCTGCGGAGCAACTTATCATGTCGAATTCAATCCTCCTGCCAAAGAAGAAGTTTGCGACCTTTGCGGCGGAGAACTGTATCAAAGAAGCGATGACAACGAAGAGACTGTATCAAAACGTATACATGTGTATCTTGAGCAGACTCAGCCTCTGATTGAATATTATTCAAAAAAAGGCATATTGATTGACATAGATGGAAAGCAGGACATTGAAAAAGTCACTGCCGATATCGAAAAGGCATTAAAAGGTAAAGCTTGATGGTTACAATAAAGACAAAGCAAGAAATTGAATATATGAAAGAAGCCGGAAAAATTGTTGCCAAAGTCCATAAGCTTATGGAAGAGGTTATTAAGCCCGGTATTACAACAATTGAACTTGACCAAATAGCCGAAAAAAAAATCATCGAGATGGGAGCAATCCCGGCATTCAAGGGCTATGGAGGATTTCCAGCTTCCATATGCGCTTCCGTGAACGAACAAGTTGTACATGGAATACCAGATGGAAGGGTTCTTGAAAACGGTGATATTATAAGCGTTGACGTCGGTTCGAAAATAAAAGGATATTTTGGCGACGGGGCAAGAACTTTCCCTGTAGGTGAAATAAGCGAAGAGGCCGACCGGCTTATAGCTGTTACGCGCCAAAGTTTTTTCGAGGGTTTTAAGTATTGCAAAGTGGGATACAGACTTTCCGACGTGTCCCATGCAGTACAAAAATATGTCGAGGAAAATGGTTTTTCTGTAGTGAGGGATTATGTAGGCCATGGAATTGGAACTGCCTTGCATGAGGATCCACAGATCCCAAATTACGGTCCTCCCGGGAAAGGTCCGAGACTGCTTGCCGGGATGGTTATTGCAATAGAGCCCATGGTAAATGCAGGAACTTTCAGGGTGCAGACCCTCGGAGATGAATGGACGGTTGTAACAGCGGACGGAAAATTGTCTGCGCATTACGAGAACACCATTGCCATAACCGAGGAAGAACCGATTATACTGACTCAACTGTAAAGAGGTGTCTGAATTGCTGGATACGAAGGAATTGACGATAGGGCAATTTGTAAGATCAAAGGCCGGTAGAGACAAAGGAAGGGTTTTCATAATTGTAGATGTGATCGACGATCAATATGTTTTAGTCGCTGACGGCGACCTGAGAAGAATAGGCAATCCCAAGAAAAAGAAAGTGAAACATCTTGCCAAATTCAATTTGCTAAGTGAATTGATAGTAAGAAGAAACAATCAAAATCTTACCGTAACGAATTTGATGCTCAGAACAGAAATCGACAAACTGGAAACCGACCGGCTCATGGAATAGGAGGAATGCTTCCTAATGGCTAAAGAAAATGCGATTGAAGTAAAAGGCGTCGTTTTAGAAGCTTTGCCGAATGCGACTTTCAAAGTGGAATTGGAAAATGGACATGTGGTTTTAGCCCATATTTCCGGCAAACTGAGAATGCATTACATTCGGATATTGCCAGGCGACAAAGTTACAATGGAATTGTCTCCTTACGATTTGACCAGAGGCCGAATCACATGGCGAGGCAAGTGATAGAGGAGGGAAAACAATGAAAGTCAGATCTTCCGTGAAACCTATGTGTGAAAAATGCAAAGTTATAAAGAGAAAAGGCAAGGTCATGGTTATTTGTGAAAATCCCAAACACAAGCAAAAGCAAGGTTGATGCTTGTGTTTGGGTTGAATTAGAGAAATTGTCAATTCAAATAAAAGCGCGGCTGCACTAATGAATTGAAAACAACAACAAACGGATTTAAACAGGAGGTGTACGGTTTAATGGCGAGAATCGCAGGTGTTGACTTACCAAGAGACAAAAGAGTCGAAATTGGCTTGACTTATATTTTCGGCATAGGAAGATCAAGTTCCTTAGAAATCCTTGGAAAAGCTGGGATCAATCAAGACACCAGAGTTAAGGATTTGACTGAAGAGGAAGTAAGCAAGCTAAGACAAATCATTGTCGATGAGCATAGGGTCGAAGGAGATTTAAGACGGGAAGTTTCCATGAACATCAAGAGACTCAAGGAAATCGGCTGTTATAGAGGAATACGTCATAGAAGAGGTCTTCCGGTAAGAGGACAAAAGACTAAAACCAATGCAAGGACGAGAAAAGGTCCAAAGAGAATGGTAGGGCGTAAAAAGAAATAGCAAAGGAGGGTTTTGAAACATGGCGAAGAAAGTCCGCAAAGCACGTAGAAAGAAACGTGAGAAGAAGCATATAGAACGTGGACAGGCACATATTCAGTCTACATTCAACAATACAATCGTGACACTCAGTGACATGTCCGGCAATGTTATTGCATGGGCAAGCGCCGGAGGACTCGGATTCAAGGGTTCAAGAAAATCCACTCCTTATGCAGCGCAAATGACGGCTGAGCAAGCCGCAAAAGATGCTATGGAGCATGGTCTCAAGCATGTCGAAGTTTATGTTAAGGGTCCGGGAGCAGGCAGGGAAGCTGCAATCAGATCGCTTCAAGCCACAGGGTTGGAAATAAGTTCAATTAAAGATGTTACACCGGTACCGCACAATGGTTGCAGACCGCCCAAACGAAGAAGAGTTTAAGTTAGATTAGGAGGTGAATGTATAATGGCAAGATACACAGGACCGTCATGCAGACTTTGCCGAAGAGAAGGTCAGAAACTTTTTCTCAAAGGTGAAAGATGCTATACTGATAAATGTGCTATGAACAGACGCGCAAAAGCGCCTGGTCAACATGGTGAAGGAAGAAGAAGAAAGCCTTCAAACTATGGGATTCAATTAAGAGAAAAACAAAAGGTCAAAAGGTATTATGGACTCTTGGAAAATCAATTCAAGAGACACTTCGACAAGGCAGAAAATCAGTCCGGCATAACGGGTGAAAATTTCTTGAGAATACTCGAAACCAGATTGGACAATGCCGTATTCAGAATGGGAATGGCAGCTTCAAGAAAAGAAGCCCGCCAACTAGTTACACACGGTCATTTTACAATAAACGGCAAGAAAGCCACAATTCCTTCAATGGTAGTCGAAATTGGAGATCTTGTAGCAGTTAAGGATAAAAGCAAATCTTCCGCAAAATTCAAGGCGATAGCAGAAAAATCGGTGAATATTCCGAGTTGGCTTTCAGTTGATCCTGAAAAGATGGAAGGCAAGGTTGTAGCGTTACCTGCTAGAGAAGATATCGATATACCGATTGAAGAACATTTGATCGTAGAATTGTATTCCAAGTAATTAGAATCCGGTAACCCTCGAAATGACAATATGCTAAGAGGGAGGGCATAGAATGATAGAAATTGAAAAACCGAGAATTGAATGTGTCGAGATGTCTGATGATGGCACGTATGGAAAAATTGTTGTAGAACCTCTCGAAAGAGGCTACGGAATAACAATAGGAAACAGTCTTAGAAGAATTCTCCTTTCGTCTTTACCTGGCGTAGCTGTCAAGTGGATTAAAATTGACGGCGTACTGCACGAATTTTCAACAGTTGCAGGAGTAAGCGAGGACGTTGTCGACATCATACTCAACCTAAAAGAATTGTCAGCAAAAATTCATTCCGATGAATCGGTCAAGGAAGTAAGGATTGAGAAGAAGGGACCCGGAACAATAACGGCTGGAGACATCATTGCTGATGCCGACGTCGAAATTCTGAATCCCGACATGTATATCGCAACCATTGACGAAGATGCTGAAATGAACATGGTATTGGGAATTTCCAGAGGAAGAGGCTATGTTTCGGCTGAAGGAAACAAGGATGAAGAAATGCCGATTGGCGTAATTCCTGTGGATTCGATTTATACACCCGTAAAGAAAGTCAACTACAAAGTTGAAGATACAAGGGTTGGACATGTTACTGATTTCGACAAATTGACGCTTGAAGTATGGACGGACGGCAGCATCAGTCCCGACGAAGCAGTTTCATTGGGTTCAAAGATAATGAATGAACATTTGAATCTTTTCATTTGCTTGACTGAGAGTATCGGCGATGTCGAAATAATGGTAGAAAAAGAAGAAGATAAAAAGGAAAAAGTGCTTGAGATGACTATTGAAGAACTTGATCTTTCAGTTCGTTCCTACAACTGCTTGAAGCGTGCAGGCATCAATACAGTGGAGGACCTTATACAGAAAACCGAGGATGACATGATGAAAGTACGAAATCTTGGAAAGAAATCCTTGGAGGAAGTTAGAGAAAAACTGATTGAATTGGAACTGGTCCTCAAGCAGGACGATGAATAGACTTCAATAAAGGAGGGATCTTTATGGCTGGATACAGAAGGCTGGGTCGTACGACCGACCA
>CAZAFW010000043.1:0-11914 GCA_964484935.1 uncultured Peptostreptococcaceae bacterium | reverse complement strand
ATTGGTGCTTTTCTACGGAATCCTTCTTCTGCCTGACATGGATTCCCCTCTCCTCTGCAAGCTTCCTTGCGTTTACATAATTGACGCCCTCCCTGACTACCGGCTCAAGCAGACCCTTGAGGAAGGCCAGTGTCACAAGGTCTACGTCCTGCCCGGCTATGTCTCCATAATAGCTTACGGAAACGGATTCTGCCGTGTCCCTGTTGAGTTGATAGTAAAGTTTCCCCATTTGCTCGGCAAGCTTAAGGTAAGGCTTGACCATTTCTATGTTTTCACGGTTTAAAGCCGGCAAGTTGACCGCGTTTGGAACAACTTCGCCCCTGAGCCCTCCAATAACCTGGCTGGCTATTGTCTCTCCCACGTTCTGCTGGGCTTCATGCGTACTTGCTCCCAGGTGGGGAGTAACTACGACGTTGTCGAGCTTAAAGAGGGGATTGCCAATGCCGGGTTCTTTTTCAAAAACGTCTATTCCGGCGCTTGCCACGTGTCCATTCTTCAATGCCTTGTAAAGTGCCTTTTCTTCAATTATTCCGCCTCTTGCGTCATTTACCAGCCTAACGCCCTTTTTCATCAAGGCTATTTCCCTCTCCCCGATCATGCCTATGGTTTCTTTGGTCTTGGGGGTGTGTACGGTTATGAAATCGGAAGCCTTTACCAGTTCCTCGACATTTTCCATCTTTTCGGAATTGTATTTTTCGAAACGTTCGTCGCTTATATAGGGGTCGTATGCGACAATCTTCATTCCGAAAGCCCTCATCCTCTTTGCGACAAGAGAACCAATCCTGCCGAGCCCTATTATTCCTAAAGTCTTGCCGAACAATTCGGTTCCCTTGAAAAGGTTCCTGTCCCATTTGCCGCTCTTGAGATGGGCCGTGGCCTGGGGAATGTTTCTCGACTGTGCCAGCATAAGCCCTATGGCAAGCTCCGCGGCCGACATTGTGTTGCTTTCGGGCGTGTTTGCGACAAGCACGCCTTTCTTGGTTGCCTCTTCTATGTCAATGTTGTCTATTCCGTTTCCGGCCCGGCCTATTATCTTGAGCCTGCCGGCCTTTTCTATGAGCTCCCGGTCGACCTTGGTTTTGCTCCTTACAACAAGCGCGTCGTAGAGAGGTATTCTCTCTAGAAGCTCTTTCCTGTCAAGTTTAAGCTCGACATCGAATTCCATTTCGGGGGCGGCTTCAAAAACGGCCAATCCTTCTTCCGATATTCTTTCAGCCACCAATATCTTAAATTTTTCCACTGTTCTCCTCCGTTTCTATGAGGCTCTTGCCTCCCATGTAAGGCCTTAGAACCTCAGGAATATCAACGCTTCCGTCTGCCTTCTGATAGTTTTCCAAAATTGCCGCAAAAGTCCTTCCTACTGCCAGTCCCGATCCGTTTAAGGTGTGTATGTGGGAAACTTTCCCATTTTCGTCCCTGAATCTTATGTTTGCCCTTCTTGCCTGGTAGTCCTCAAAATTGGAACACGACGATATTTCAACATATCTTCCGTAGCTTGGCATCCAAACTTCAATGTCGTATGTGCATGCCGACGAGAATCCCAGGTCCCCTCCGCAAAGGCGGACAACCCTGTAGGGTATTTTGAGGCGCTTTAACACTTCTTCCGCTGCCGCCGTGAGTGTTTCCAATTCATCGTAGGAACCTTCTGGTTTTACGAACTTGACCATTTCAACCTTGTTGAACTGGTGCTGCCTTATGAGTCCTCTTGTGTCCCTGCCTGCCGATCCCGCTTCCTTTCTGAAACAGGGGGTGTATGCAGTATGGTAAATGGGAAGGCTTTCGCCGGGAAGTATCTCCTGCATGTAAAGGTTTGTCACTGGTACTTCAGCCGTGGGCACAAGAAAGAAGTCCTTTGCCGGCACGTGGAACATGTCGTCTTCAAACTTTGGAAGCTGTCCGGTGCCTTTCATTGCGTCCCTGTTGACCATAAATGGAGGCAGTATCTCAACGAAATCGTGTTCGCCTATGTGAAGGTCGAGCATGAAATTGATTATAGCCCTCTCAAGCCTCGCTCCCGAACCTTTGTATACGCTGAATCTGGCCCCTGAAATCTTCGAAGCTCTTTCAAAATCCAATATGCCCAAATCGGTCCCTACATCCCAATGCGCTTTCTCCTCGAAATCAAAAACTCTGGGTTTTCCCCATTTTCTGATTTCTATGTTTGCGCTGTCGTCCGAACCTTCCGGAGTTTCGGGTCTGGGAGTATTTGGAATAGTCAGGAGCATTTCCTCCATTTTGCCTTCGATTTCTTTGAGTTCAACATCCATTTCCTTTATTTTGCCGGATAGTATTTTTAGCTCCTTGAAAATCCCGGATGTGTCTCCACCCGCCTTCTTCAGCTTGGGTATTTCCCGGGAAGCCGTGTTTTGCTTGTTTTTGAGAGTTTCGACCTCTCCAATTATTTCTCTTCTTCTTTCGTCCAATTCTACGACCTTGCCCAGTCCGTAATCGCCTTTCCCTCTAATCTCCAAAAGCCTTTTAACCTCGTCGAAATCGCTTCTGATTCTTTTGATGTCCAACATGTCACTGCCTCCTTTTGAAATTAAAAAAAACCTCCCGAATCCCCCTGAAGGGACGAGAAGTTTCCCGCGTTGCCACCCTGATTGACAGGCATATGGCCTGTCCTCTTGAAGCAGAATAACGCCTGCCAAACGCACCGGCCTACCTTGTTTTCAGCCGACGGACTCCGGAACGGATTCCTGATGCTCTTGCGCCGGTTCACACCAACCACCGGCTCTCTTTGCTTTTAAGCATCACTACTATTTCCTTCACAGCCATCTATTAACTTTTTATGAATTTTACCATATGTTTCACTTATATGCAAGCGCTATGACTCAAGCTAATCTTTTTTCACGATTCCTTCTACTTTTTCAACGGTTTCCTCTCCCCCGATGTAGAGAAGGAGGTCCCCCTCTTCTATAACAAAATCCGGCCCCAATGAAATATGAATTTCTCCCGCCCTGCTTACTCCGGCAACTGTAGCCCCTGTAATCTGCCAAAAGGCCAGTTCTCTGAGAGACTTGCCTATTATTGCGCTACCCGGTTCCACTATTATTTTGTTGAACTTCAATTCGTTTATCTTTTTAATTCGGGTAGTGTTTTCTACGAGGTACTCGATGTCCTTTTGTATTTTATTTTCAATCTCGTTCTTTTGCTTTAAAAGTTTCTTTAGCTCAGTCTTGACCTCGGATATGCTCCCCTTTTCCTTGTATGTCCCCATGAAAGAGGATGCGTGCTCCCTAGACTTGATATAGATTCCGCTTTTAGGCATTATTTCTACTATTTTCATATCTCTCAAAAGCTTGACCGCTTTGCGTATTGTTTCCGGAGAAACATTGTATTCTGCGGAAAGAGTTGTCCGCCCGCTGATTTTTTGTCCTTCTTTCAATTCCCCTTCGTATATTCGCTTGGCTATGTCAAGCGCTATGATCATATACCTTGGCAGCATATCGGATTTCATTTTTTTCTCCTTTTTCCGCAAGGCCCGCTTTTCAGATGCGGTCCTTTATTATATTGAAAAGTTTTCTCTCCGCATTCTCCATCAATATTTCAACTTTGGCTTTTGGCATATTCAGCTCTTGTGCGATTTTTTCACTTTCTGTCACTTTGTCTCTTTGAATCCCGTATCTGTATGAAATGAGTTTCTTTTCCACTTCGGACAATTTTATATTTTCTCTTATAGCGAGACGTATTTCTTCGATTATCCTTTTTTCGAGTTCTTTTTCTGTCTCGATTTTTTTGCGCTTGTTCATTATCTTTTCAATTCGATTCTTAAGGAGCCTTTTAAACATCTCGATTGTTTCCGGATCATCGGAGGACGAACACAAATCGACTCTTGTCTCGTCAAGCGTTTCTCTGTTTAGCAAGTCTCTTCCCGTCAGGAGATTCATCAGATGTCTTGCAGTGCCTTTGTTTCCATCCACCAGTTTTACGTCTCCGTATATTTTTTTAATCGTCTCGTCAAGAAAGACAAAATGGGTGCACCCCAAGACTATTGTGGAAACGCCTTTTTCGGTTAAATCTCCAAGGCAAGCGAGCAATTCTTCCTCGGCTTGATCACCGCCTAGGACCCCTCTTTCAACCAAATCGACAAGCCCGGGAGCAGGAAGCTCTTCTATTTCACACTCTTTTGAAAAACACTCCACCAAATCATGGAATTTTTTTTCTTTCAATGTCATCGGTGTCGCCATCACAATAAGTGCGCCTTCCGGTCCGGAATCCACAGCCGCTTTAAGGGCCGGCTCCATTCCAACTATAGGAATGGGAAATTTTTTTCTTAGTTCGGATATCGCCGCACTGGTTGCAGTGTTGCAGGCGACTACAATTGCTTTGGCTTTTTTTTCGGCAAGATATTCGCATGCCTTAAAAGCCAAATCCCTTACTTCTTTTTTTGAGCGGACACCATATGGAGCATTCCTGGTATCTCCGAAATAAACGAAGCTTTCGTTCGGCATCCATTCCATAAGTTCCGCCAAAACACTTATTCCTCCCATCCCGGAGTCAAAAACTCCTATGGGCCTTTTTTTTTGATCTGTATTCATGCATTCACCTGCCCGCAAAGAATCTGTTATGCATCTTATTTTATTCCTTATCGAGGGAATAATCAAGAAAAAGGGGCATAAGCCAAGGCGCCGCACGCGGCGCCTTGGCTTATTGCCTTTATGTTTCTTTCAAGCCTACTGTTCCACTGCCGCTTCATTCTCAAGAGCCGCTTCCTCGTCCGGAACTATTCCGTTTATTTCAACCAATCTGTCCAAGACATTTTCAAGTTGTTTCAAATACACTCCATATAGGCTCCAGTTTCCGTTTCTCTGGGCCTCCTGCGCCTTTTCAAAGAATTCTGTAGCTCTTATTATGAGGTCGGAAGTCGTATCTCCCTCTTCCACTCCATCCTCGCCGGCTCCTCCATTGGAGGATCCGAAAATCTTTTTGAGGGATTCTTCAAGCGTCTGTTCCATTACAATCTGATCTCCATATGCCACTATCACACGTTTTACTTCTGGAATGCTGTTTTCCGTGTTTGCCTGAAGGTATATGGGTTCGACATACAGAAGCGATTGGTTTACGGGTATTGTCAAAAGATTTCCACGTATTACATTTGAGCCAACCTGGCCCCAAAGTGTGAACTGTTGCGAGATCTCGTCATCCTGGTCGATTCTGTTCTCTATTTGAATCGGCCCGTAAATATTTTTGTTCTTGGGCAGCTTGTATATTATCAGCTTGCCGTAATCCTCGCCGTCGTTCCTGGCAACAAAAAGAGCAGTCATGTTCTGCTTTGTCTTCGGATTATAGGGAAGGGAAAGAACAAACTCCTCCTTTTCTTCTCCGGGAAGCTTCATCACAAGATATGTGCCTTTAATCTGCTGCTCTGTAGTTTCATACTTTTCGCTGGCTATGTCCCATTCGTCCTCTTTGTTGTAAAAGACACGCGGGTCGTTCATGTGGTACATCCTGAAAACATCCGCCTGTATATTGAAAAGAACCTGCGGATACCTTATATGGGCCTTGAGCCCCTCCGGCATTTGGTCCATGTCGGTGAAAAGGGTCGGGAATATTTTTCCTAGAGTTTGGACAATAGGGTCTTCCTTGTCGGCAACATAGAACTTTACAGATCCGTTGTAGGCGTCGACTACAACCTTTACTGAATTTCTGATGTAGTTGACCTTGTTGCTAGAGTAAGGTTCGGAGTATGGATAATTTGTGCTTACGGTATATCCGTCCACTATCCAGTAGAGACTTCCTTCGGAAATGACCATGTAAGGATCTGTATCGTACTCGATGTATGGAGCGATCTTGCGGATTCTCTCAGCTATGTTGCGGTAAATCACAATCCTGCTTTCGGAAGTTATGTTGCCCGAAAGAAGCATCTTTAGGCTCTTTTGCTTGTATGCGAAAAGTAGCTTGTTGAGTCCTCCAAGCTCTACTCCAGCATCTCCCTCGTAAAGCGTTTCGGCATTTTCATTGCCTTTCGGATAGTCGAATTCCTTTTCAAGGGTGTTGACGATTATATAATCTTCGGTCAACTCGCCAAAATAGATTTCCGGCCTGTCCACCTTGAGTATGTCAATGTCTGTTTCGGGAGGTATATTCTTGACCATCAGCTCGGGGAGGCCTTCCGATGTGACTTCGTTGACAGGCGATACTACAACCCCGTAACCGTGTGTATATTTGAGATGCTTGTTTATGAATGTGAGATTGTCGAATTTGTTCTGGTTCATTTCACGGCCGGATACGAACAATTGGGTGTATTTGCCATTTATATTGTACCTGTCCACATCCACATCGTTGAACTCGTAGTACCTTCTGATTCCCTGCTTCTGATTGTAGACAAGCTCCGCAGGCCTTGAATCGTTTATCCTTATGTTGCTTATGGTTTCGTCGTTCGCTTCAATGTCGTCTATTGTGAGATTCGTTTCAGCCTCGAAGGTTTTTTCTTCTATGTTGTCAAGATTGTACGCGGCTTGCGTATGCCTTATGTTGTATTCGATGAATTCCGTTTCCTTTGAAATCTCATCAGGCGAAACAACATAGCTTTGGACTCCGGCAGAAGTTAAATTTCCCGCTATTGAAATTACAAGTATTAGAACCGGGCCCGCAAGCGCAAGCCTTAGGCTCTTCTTTTTGAATCCTGCAACTAGCATTACGGCCGCAAGGAATGAGACAACCATTAATATTCTGTACATTAAAAGTGTTACATTTATGTCCGTGTAGCTCGCTCCGTATACCACCCCTCTTGAAGAGTAGAGCAATTCATAAGTCTTCAGGAAATAGCCAAGACCCTGGACAACGAAGAATATTACGCCTATGACCAGCAATTGCCTTGCAGCTATCGAAAAAACCCTTTTGACATTTCCGGCGTCTATTGTTCTTGGGTTGAACGGACTTTCCGCATCGCTTGTTTCAAACAGGGTTGGTCTCCTGATCGACATCATTATGAAATAAAAAACCACCGTGAGGATTGCAAGCATGACAAGGAGCGTAGTCATCATCATGTAAACCTGGTTGATCAGGGGATATTTGAATATATAAAAAGATATGTCCCTTCCGAAAATCGGTTCCTGCAAATTGAAACTTGTCGAATTGAAGAATCTGAGTATGTCAAACCAAAGGTTTCCGGCAACAGATGCGCTGGAAATAAAACTTACCAAAAGAGCCCCGCCGAGGGCTATCTGGTTGACTTTTTTCTCGCTCACTCCCGAATAGACCGTGCTGACTTTTTTGTAGTAATCCTTTTTTATGGTCATCAGATAGAAATATACAAGCACTGTTCCTATGACAAATACGGGTATCCCCACCTTAAGCTGAGTCAAAAGCTTTGTAAGGAACACCTCTTCGTAGCCCAATGATTTAAACCATCTGTAGTCGGTAATAAAATTTATGATTGTATTGAATGAGCCTATTAAAACGCTTAGGAGCACAATGACCACAGCCCAAACGGCCTTCCTTGAGTCGCTCATTTTTTTTCCTTTTCTCTGGTTCCTGAATATATTCACATAATCACTCCCATTGTATTTTTAATATTTTGAACACGCATTCAGACGTCACCGGAATTGCCGTGCAAATTATTTATACCCATTTACCCGGTCTCTTCACACTATTTTTAATTATACCATGTATTGGGGTCCGAAACCCTTCCATAATTGACCATTTTCTTTTTTTGTATTAAAAAAGCCCGCCATTTTTTCTGGGCGGGCTTGCTGTTTTTAATTTTGCTTCAGTTTCATGTCTCCGAATTTTATCCAGCCCTGCTTTCTCATGAGCTCTGAAAAGAACAATGTCAATACTGCAGGCAGCACAAAATGCATAAGCGACACCAAGGCCACCAGCTGCCCCATTGGCATTTGATCCTTCATAACGGCTATGGTTCCGAATTGCCCCACAAGGCCGCTCGTTCCCATTCCCGCGCCTATGGAGTTGTTCTGCATTTTTAAAAAATATGTCGCTATGGGCCCCAGTATTGCGCTTGTGAGCGTAGGGGGTATCCAAATGTATGGATTCTTTATTATGTTTGGTACCTGCAGCATTGATGTTCCAAGCCCTTGGGCCAAAAATCCGCCCATTCCATTCTCCCTGTAGCTGGCAACCGCAAATCCGACCATCTGCGATGAGCATCCTACGGTTGCAGCTCCGGCCGCCAGTCCTCCCAAGCCCAATGCTATTGCAAGAGCTGCGCTACTGATGGGAAGGGTCAAAATCATTCCCATCAAAGTAGACACGGCAATGCCCATTGGTATGGGCTTGAGCTCCGTTGCGCGATTGATGACAAAGCCAATTCCCTTCATGAATTCTGCAATAGCCGGGCTCACGAAAAAGCCTATTATTCCTCCTGCAATTATTGTTGCCGCCGGCACAAGGACTATATCTACCTTTGTTCGTCCGCTTATGAATTTGGAAAACTCAGCCGCCGCAAGGGCTGAAACAAAAGATCCGACGGGTTCCCCTATGTGCACTATGAATGCTCCACCGTCGCCCTGCGATATAGTTCCGGCCCCTATTGCTCCGGCAATAATGGATGCAAATATTCCCAAAGGAGGCGCCTCGACGCTGTATGCCACGGCTGCTCCGATTGCCGGGCCCATCATGAATTGTGCAACCTTTCCGAAGGAAATTAGTGCCTCAATTCCGCTCATTTCGCCTATCTGCTTCAGTATAAGTCCAATTATCAGCGATGCGAACAATCCTAGCGCCATTCCATTCAAAGTCTTTGTTATGTATGCCCTGAATCCTTTTATCTTCATTTAATCCTCCTGTTTTGTCAACTGTATTGTCAGCTGCATTGTCACTATTATACATAAAGAAAAAGCGGATTTCAAGCTGTTTTATCAATCCGCTTTTGCAAGCATTCCCATTTCATCAAGGGCTTCTTCTATCTTTTCGAAAATCATGTCATTTGGCACCTCAAGGGTGTGAATGTGTTCCCCGTTTGTCAGCGTCGACAGCGGCGCCGCACTGCTCCTCCTGCTTTCTTCCAGAAACCGGTCCAGTTCGTATCTGCTGTTTATTTCCAAGGGACATCTTATTTCTCCGTATATTGGATGCATCACTATTACATCCAATATTTTAGCTCCCATGTCCACTATTGTCTGCAGTTCTCTTTCGATTTCATCGAAACCGCCATGTTTAACAAAAATCGTTTTTATGTTTCTATTGGCGCCCGAAGGCTTGTGTATGTAGTACCCGTTTGAATTTGCCATTATATATATATTTCGCGCCCTAAGTATGGCAATGTCCTGAACTATCACCTGTCTGCTCACCTTAAATTTTTCCGCAAGGGAAGACCCCTTTACAGGAGACCTGGAATCTCGGAGGATTTTCAAGATATCTTCCCTTCTTTTTTCTGTCATATAGACACATCCTTCTTAATAAAACAGCAGATTACTTTCCTCATTCTCAAATACAGTATACCAAATATTCCACATAAAAATAAAGCCGCCGGCATATGCCGGCGGAAATTTCTTATTGTATCGGTTACTCTTGCTCTGCAGTTTCCTTCGAATGCTTAACATGGTCAATCACAACCACCCTTGCCTGTTCAATGTCTTTTTCCATAAGGGCGTCCACTATGAGCTTGTGCTCATTTAGCGCACCTTCAAGCCTTCCTGGCTTTTCAAGTGATTTGTACCTTACAACCTTCATGAATACCTGATAGTTCTTTAGCACATTTTCCAGATACCTGCTTTTTGTCGCCTTGTAAATCGCTTCGTGGAATTTTGTATTGAGTTCGGCGAATTTTTTTACATCCTTCTTGAATGTGTAAAATTCCATCAGCTCGTATATTTCCTTGATTTTCTGCATGTCCTCCTGATCCATTCTTTCTATGGCCCATTCCACGGCAATGCCCTCTATGGCCAGGCGTATGGTGAAAATGTCGACTATGTCCTGTTTGGATATTCCTTTGACCACAACGCCCCTGTTTGGAATGTTCTCGACCAGGTCGTCAAGTTCAAGCTGTTTTAGAGCCTCCCGCACAGGCGTACGGCTGACGTTGAACTCTTCCGCCAGTTTTGCCTCTACAATTTTTTCTCCCTTTTCGTACTTGCCATACAGTATGTCGTCCCTTATTCTTTCAAATATTACTGTAGTCAGAGACTTGTTCTCGGTTTTATCTTCAAATAAAACGCTCATGCCATCCTCCGATTATTCATTGTTTTTTTGTATCATCCATAGAAATTCTATACTAAAATACACGCAGTGTCAACGTATCCAAAAACCCATATCATGGCATATTTGCCCCTTTATGCAGGATTATTGATTGATTCCTGCATAAAATCTCAAATTTATGATATTTATAATTCAATTTTCAGAAATAATTGACGATTTTGAATGACTGCAATAGCAAAGCTTTCAAATATATTCCGTTTGTTATTTTAATTGTTTTTGTGACCTTTTTTTGATTTTGTAGGAAACATTTCATTTGTCTGAACTTTCTGTGTTTAATTCTTTTAGCAATCTGCGGATACCTGTTTTGCTGGAAGGCGAAAGCAGCTCTCCGTTGCATAATTATGTATTATTATTAATATTGTTGCATGTTTATGTTGATTCATGCTTGTATTACTGTTATAATGAATGAAGCTAAAAAAAGACATTGGAGGTCATCAAAATGAATAAAAAAGTAATACTCGCCTATTCGGGCGGCTTGGATACATCCGTAATACTAACATGGCTCAAAAAGGAATTCGGATACGATGTTATTGCCGCATGTGTGGATGTCGGCCAACAGGACGATTTTGAGGAAGTCAAGAAGAAGGCCATAGCGACAGGCGCTTCCAAGGTCTATGTTATAGATGTAAAAGACGAATTCATATCCGACTTTGTATTCCCCACCTTGAAAGCCGGCGCAATCTATGAGGACGACTACCTCTTGGGCACTTCTTTCGCTCGCCCGCTGATTGCAAAAAAACTGGTTGAACTGGCTGAAGAAGAAGGGGCCTTTGCAATTGCACACGGAGCGACAGGAAAAGGAAACGACCAGGTTCGTTTCGAAGTCACCGTCAAGGCACTTAATCCGTATTTGGAAATCATTGCTCCCTGGCGCATGTGGGACCTTAAGTCGAGGGAAGACTGCATCGACTATGCAGAAAAGCACCAGATTCCGATTGAGGTAACCAAAGAAAAAATTTACAGCATGGACCAGAATCTTTGGCACTTAAGCCATGAAGGCGGCAACCTGGAAAACACATGGAACATGCACGACATGGACATGTATCAGATGTGCGCCGCACCCGAGGAGGCTCCCGACAAGGCGGAGTTTGTGGAAATAGAATTCGAAAAGGGCACTCCCTTCAAGGTCAATGGAGAAACCCTAAGCCCTGCGGAAATGGTTGAAAATCTCAACGCACTTGGCGGAAAACACGGGGTTGGAGTAATAGACATAGTTGAAAACAGGCTTGTTGGTATGAAATCGAGGGGGGTTTACGAAACTCCGGGAGGAACCATCCTTTTCAAGGCCCACAAGGCTCTTGAGAAGATTGTCCTCGACAAGGCTACAATGCATTTCAAGCAAGGTCTATCCGAAAAATATGCAGAACTTGTTTACAACGGAATGTGGTTTTGCCCTCTTAGGGAAGCCTTGGACGGTTTCATAGATGTCACCCAAAAGGAAATGGACGGAACGGTTAAGCTAAAGCTCTACAAAGGCAATTGCATGGTTGTGGCAAGCAAGTCTCCCAACACGCTTTACAGCGAGGACTTTGTGACTTTCGGAGAAGACGATGTATACAACCAAAGGGATGCGGACGGATTCATCAATCTTTTCGCTCTTCCACTTACAATAAAAGCAATTTTGGCACACGAGAAAAAGGCTGCAGAAGGAAAGGAAAACAAATAATATGAAGCTATGGGGCGGACGATTTTCAAAAGGCACCGCGAAAACCGTGGACGAATTCGGCGCATCTATCGGTTTCGACCAAAAACT
>CAZAFW010000042.1:0-12156 GCA_964484935.1 uncultured Peptostreptococcaceae bacterium | reverse complement strand
GTGGAAAGTAGTAAGTGGAAAGGATTAAGTGCAGTGGAAAGTAGTAAGTGGAAAGGATTAAGTGCAGTGGAAAGTAGTAAGTGGAAAGTGGGAAGGAAAAGATTAAAGGCAAAAGCAAAAGATTGAAGAGCAGATGTCAGATGTCAGATGTCAGGAAAAACAAAGACAGCTTGCAGCAGGCAGCGGGCAGTTTGCAGGAAGAACAGTGGAAAGTGGAACGTGGAACGTAAAAGAGTAAAGACAAGGGCAAAGATAAATGCGGTAGAAAGTTGGTCAGTTGGAAAGGATTAAGTGCAGTGGAAAGCAGTAAGTGGAAAGTGGAAAGGAAAAGATTAAAGGCAAAAGCAAAAGATTGAAGAGCAGATGTCAGGAAAAATAGTGGGATGGAAAGACTCTATGATAAACAGAACAAGGACAAACACGTTTGGCATGTTTGTCCTTGTTTTTTTTGAATTTGCATTTTGATTTTATATTTGTTTTTTCTTTCTACTTTCCACTTCCTACTTACTACGTTCCACTGTACTTTACACTGACATCTGAAATCTGCTTTTTCGTCAGCAATTCCGATTTTTCTCCACGACCTGCTCATGCGTTTTATCAGGATTCGTCTTTTGTTAAAATTTAAAATTCGCAAACTCGCTCCGCTCAAACAAGGCGAATTTCTTGACAATTCCAACTCATCCAAATCCTTAAAACGCTATGGATCGGTCGATGTCGACAAACAGAATCACATGCCGAAACTACCAAGCCGGCTGAAATCTGCTTCTGTCTTTCCTTTCCAACTAACCAACTTTCTTTTATCCTTAATCTTTTACTGATACCTGACATCTGATATCTGTTTTTCCTGCCGGCTGCTTTTATCTTTTCCTGCTCACTGCAAACTGCAAACCGCCCACTGACAACTGACATCTGTTCTTCTCAGCTAGCCGGTATGTCTCCAAATTCCCAGTTGACATAAGGCTCGAGGAGGTCAAGGGGAGCTGAAATTTCGGTGAACTCCTCAGCCGAATCGTCAAGCGGCATGAAGTAGAAGGTCACGTAGGGGCCTGAGAAGTAAAACTGCATTCCCTCGTATTCTAAAACGGTCCCTGTGTAGTCTTCAAGGAATGATTTGAGACCATCGGGATTTTCGATGAAGCTGTCAAAGTTTATTTCATTTGAAGTGTTTCCAATATCAAGGGTCACACTCTTGAGAATGTTGACGCTTCTGCCTATGGCTTTATGCTTTCCCGTGCCTGTGAACCTTACGCTGAGGTAGTCCTCGTCCCTGTGAGTGACAACAAAATCGAGACTCACACCGGTCCAGTCATCGCCGGAAAAATATTCCGCATATTGAGAAAGGCTTTGGTTCATGTAGTCCTGCACAAGCTCGCCCCTGAAGTTTGAAATCACGGGATAGCTTATGTTTGTGTCTCCACTTTGGAATACGGCAGTTTCAAGGTCGTATCCGAAATTCTCCTCCATTTCAGAATATCGTGCGGCCATTTCATATGCGTATGCCTCCCTCTCGATCAAGGATTCCTCGTCAAAATCGAGAATGGAACCGTTTTCGTCAGTCACATTGACGAGCTTCCCAGATTCGAATGCATAGGTGTTGAAAGGATAAACGGCTCTTAAAAGCTGGCCGTTTTCATTAAAGTAAAATTGAGAAGACCCGCTCATTTTACCACCGTCGTCGTTTAGGGCGACTTGGAGCTTTAGGAGTGTATCGTTTTTGTAATAGCGCGTAATTCCCCGCTTTTCCCAGCCTTCGGCTTCGACGGGAAGATTAAAGGATTCAATCCTCAATATGGAAAGGTTTGAATCGATTCTTTCGGGTGTAGAGAAATCCACGGATTCAATGGATTCCATTTCATCTTTTGGGTTGTCTGTTTCGGGAGGTTTCTCCTCCGGACCGCATGCGGGCAATAAAAGGATTGCAGCCAAAAGGGCCGCCAATAGCTTTGGTTTCATTTAAGAGTCTCCTTATGTATTTGATTATATTTTTCACTGTCTGTCCTATAGACGTATTATACCCGGAAAAGTTTCAACAAATACAGTTACAGTTTCGTAATTGAATAATAGGCCGGTCGCTTATTTGATATAATGTTGCTAAAGAGCGGTAATTTAACAAGGCGGACAGCCGCCTTGAAAGGCGAGGCATGAATATGAAGGATAAAATTGAGGAATATGAAAAAACCTTTTGCAAAATTTGCGGAAACGAAACAAGGGAATTGCATGATGCGCAAATGAATGACATATATCACCTGTGCCCCTTTTGTGAGTACATTTTCCTTGACGAAGGAGGATACGCAAGTCTTGAAGAGGAAAAAACCCGGTACATGGAGCATGACAACTCATACGAAAATGAGGGGTACAGGGATTTCCTAGAAGGTTTTCTTAAGGCGGCCGTTTTTCCTTTCGGCGAAAATTTCAAAAGTGCCCTCGATTTTGGGAGCGGTCCCCAACCTGTACTTGCCCGCATAATGCGTGAAAAGTATGGAATAAAAGCAGACATATATGATCTGCATTTTTCTCCTGAGAAGGTCTATCTTGAAAACAAATATGATCTTGTTGTTGCAACTGAGGTGTTCGAGCATCTCAAAGAACCCGTTGTTACCATTAAGGAGATTTCGAAATGTCTTAAAAATGGTGGACTGCTTTCCGTTATGACACTTTTTCACTACAAGGACGATAAATCGTTTCTAGGCTGGCATTACCGAAGGGACAAGACCCACATAGGGTTTTTTACATCGAAGACTTTGGAAAAGCTTGGAGAGCTTGCTGATCTTCGATTGATCAATACGGATGGCAAAAGATGCGCAACCTTCAAAAAATATTCCGATGCCGATTGATATCGGCATCGGTTAGTGTTATTCTTCCGTTAATACGATTTGAACCATTGTCATTTCTTCTCCGCCAAGATCGTTGGGTGCTACGACAATTCCGAAATCGTAGCCGTCGATTTTTCCAGCCAATGTATACGTATTTTGCGTCTTCATGTCCATAAGGTCTTTACCCTTTTGGGTTATGTCTTTGTAATATAAGTAGATTTTTTCTATGTCATCCTTATGCTTGATGCTGACTGAATAGTTGGAAAAATTGTCATCCTTCATGGTTTGCGACATGACTACAATGCTGCCGGGATAAATAGGGAAGACATCTTCGGGATATCCGTCGGGGAGATCCGTGCCTTCGTCCAGATTGATTTCGGCTTTCACAGTTTCGTCGTCGCTTGATATTTCAACAGTTTCATCATCGGATTTTACTGTTATTTCAGCATCTCCGGCTTCTATTTTCTTTTCGGATGAGCATCCTGAAGCAATCAGGACGAGAATCAAGAATAAAACCAGAAGGAGCAGTTTTTTCGATTTTATGACATGCGACATTGAAATCCTCCTTTCAAGATTTTTTATGCGTACATAATAGGTATACCCACAATTTCGCCGCATAGTCGATACATTTAAACATGCGGCGGCAAAATAAATATAGAAAAGAGGCATAGACTGATGAAAAGACATCAAATGCTTTTTGTAGCAATAAGCATTGCATTGACAGTTCCGGTTTTGGCATGGGCGAATATGGCCATACCCATAGAGAATCCTATAGACAAAAAAATAATATTCGACCCCGATCCAGGCATAAGGCTGATTGAAGAGAAAGTACGGTTTACATATGAGGATGAGGCTTACGCTGGGGACCCGAGAGTCGATGTCCGTTATGTACTCAGAAACGAGGAAAAGGTAGACAGGCGGGTGGAGATGGTTTTTGTGACACCCGACATTTCGGAAGAATCAATCTTTGAAGCCGAGGTAGAAGGGCGGTCGGTAGATGTTGGGGAAACAGAGTCTTTTTCCGATATGCCCGCGAACTGGAAGGCTTCCCGCCGCTTGCCCGTGGTTGAGCCTGTAAGTGGAGAGACTCTTGAAAAAAGCCCATCGCATTTTGAAAGCGGCGAGGGACAAGTTTGGGGAACGCGCTTTTCAATGGTCCTGCCGGCAGGAGAGGAAACGGTGCTTGAAGTCGCATATGAAAGCAAGGCGGGGATATACCG
This sequence comes from uncultured Peptostreptococcaceae bacterium, assembly GCA_964484935.1. GTDB lineage: Bacteria > Bacillota > Clostridia > Peptostreptococcales > BM714 > BM714. Next base: position 8,123 of record CAZAFW010000042.1, on the reverse strand, counting down.
CTATCAGGAAATCATAAACCAGATTTATTCCCAGATATACTACATTACGCCTGCATCCTTTTATTCAGGAGAGCCAAAAGTCACACTTGAAGTTTCATTTCCTGAAGAAATGTCTTTGGCGTTTTATTCAAACATCCCACTTGAGAAGGAAGAAGGGAATGTTTACCGCGCAGAGTTTGACGGGCTTCCCGAGGAGGAATGGCTTTTCACCTTTGCTGACAAGAGCGGACTTTTTCTGGGGACAAACAAAAGAGCTTTGAACAATTATCCTGTTTTGTCATTTTTTACTGTTATGGCTGCTTTGGCAATCTGGCTTTGGAAAAACAAAAAAAGGAAATGGAAGGCAGCTCTTTTTCTGCTTGCCGGAGCATGCTCGCTGTTTCTGCTTAAGCCCTCCTATGGCTCTTTGTTCCTGCTTTACATGGCCTCGCCTCTGATGGCGATTGCATTGCTTATATTTGCGGCAGTCTGGATTGCAAAGAGGGTTATGGCAAACAGGCGTAAACTGTAGTGTATGTAATCGTGAATGTCAATGAATTGGAGGAGAAAATTGAAAGAACAAGTTCTCAGGATAGGGAAAAAGGAATCAAAAAAATATTTGCAGGGATATCCCCTTATAAGGGAAAAGGATCTTGCCGGTGCGAGCGGGGGACTTGATGAAGGCTCGATTGTGAGTCTCGAGGACGAAGAAGGCAATTTTCTGGCCAGGGGCTACATAGGCAGGCAGAACAAGGGCCTTGGATGGGTGCTTTCCAGGAAGGAGAAAGAGGCGATTGACGAATCCTTTTTTTTCAACAAAATCGCAGCTGCCTTGGGCAGGAGAAGCCGCTATTTTTCGGACGACGAAACAACAGCATTCAGGATTTTCAACGGAGAGGGAGACGGCATAGGGGGAATGAGCATCGACTGGTACGATGGCTATTGCCTGATAAACTGGTACAGCCTTGGAATCTACAGCTTTAAAAAAACAATAGTCGAGGCGCTGTACTCGATGACCGCCCCAAAGGGAATATATGAAAAAAAGAGGTTCGATACCGGAGGGAAATATGTGCCTGATGACGACTTCGTCAAGGGGGAGCGGCCCGATTTCCCGCTGCTTGTCAAAGAAAACGGGGTCAGATATGCCGTCTATTTGAATGAGGGGGCAATGAGTGGAATCTTCCTTGACCAGAGGGAAGTGCGAGGCCGCCTGAAAGATGCCTACGCAAAGGGAAAGACCGTCCTCAACACATTCTCGTACACGGGAGCTTTTTCGGTTGCGGCGGCGCTTGGAGGAGCTAAAAGAACTGTGAGCGTCGATCTTGCCAACAGGAGCCTTGAAAGGACCATAGAGCAGTTTGATGTAAACGGTCTTGGAGAGGAAGGTCGCGAGATAGTAGTCGACGATGTATTCAAGTACTTCAAAAAAGCCGAAAAAAGAGGGCTTCTTTTCGATCTTGTCGTTTTGGACCCGCCGAGCTTTGCCAGGTCAAAGGACCATATTTTCAGCGCGCCCAGGGACTATGGAAAGCTGGTTTCACAGGCGGCAGCCCTGCTTGAGGACGGCGGGGTGCTTTTGGCGTCCACGAATTGCGCGGCTTTAGACATGCAAAGGTTCAAGGAAATGGTGAAGGAAGGATTCAGGGATGAGAAGATGGATTTTTCTATTTTGGAAGAGCACACTCTTCCCGAAGACTTCAGGACATGCGAAGAATACAGGGAAAGCAGCTATCTGAAGGTGCTCTTCATAAAGGCGGCAAGAATAAACCCAAGGCGCATGGGATGACGGTATAAATTGGGATGAATCCGTATTTTGAATTTTCGTAAAATATAATGAAAATAATTAATAAATAATGTACAATAGAAAGAAACATTCATACCCGTTGGAAAAATATATTATGAAATAGCAATGGGAGTGTGAACGGGAGGTAAAAAATGAATAAGCAGAAATATGCAAAAAGAATGAAAAGAATGGAATCGAAGGAAATGAAGGAGATACTCGAACTGGCGGATGTTCCGGGGCTGATTTCCTTTGCGGGAGGACTCCCGGCACCGGAACTTTTTCCCATAGAGGCGCTCAAGGCTTCGGCAAATGAGGTTTTGGACAGTGTCGGCAGAAAAGCCCTCCAGTACAACGACCCGGTAGGATACGGACCCCTCAGGGAATGGGTGGCAAAGCGCATGGAAACATTTGACGTTAGTGTGGAAGCCAAGGACATCCTCATAACGAGCGGTTCACAGCAGGGGCTGGATTTCGCCGGCAAGGTTTTCCTTGACAAGGGGGACATTGTTCTTTGCGAAAGCCCCAGTTATCTTGGTGCTATAAACGCGTTGGCGGCCTACGAATGTGATTTTCTCGAGGTTCCCACAGACGATGACGGAATGATCATAGAGGAACTTGAAAAAATTGCGGCTTCAAACGACAAAATCAAATTGGTTTACGTAATACCTGAATTTCAAAATCCGACAGGAAAGACATGGTCTGACAAAAGAAGAGAAGAATTCATGGAAGTCATAGAAAAATACGGTTTGATTGTTCTGGAAGACAACCCATACGGAGAGCTGAGGTATGGGGGAGAATCCCGAAAGAGCCTAAAGTCCATGGACAAGAGCGACAGGGTTGTTTATCTTGGAACGTTCTCAAAGATACTCTCTCCGGGAATCAGAATCGGCTGGGTATGCGCAGGCGAAGAGACAATGGACATGTTTGTAAAAGTAAAGCAGCGTTCCGATGTTCATACCAATTCGGTCTCACAGATGGAAGTGGCGAATTTTCTTGAAAACAACGACATCGACGAGCACATATCCAAGATTAAGGAGCTATACAGAAAGAGACGGAATATAATGCTTGAGACAATAGACGCATGCTTTCCTGCCGGCATAGAAACAACAAGGCCGGACGGAGGCCTTTTCCTTTGGGTGGTTCTTCCGGAAAAAATAGATTCCAAAGAAATGCTTAAAAAAGCTGTTGAAAAGAATGTCGGGTATGTTCCGGGTGGAGCGTTTTTCCCCAATGGAGGCAACAAGAATACAATGAGGCTCAGCTTTTCAAACATGGAGGAAGAAAAAATAGTTCAAGGAATAAAAATACTGGCAGAAGTCATTAAAAAAGAAATTTAAACTTTAAAAACCCGCTTGCCAAGCGGGTTTTTTTGTTCTGTGGTATGATAGAATGTGTAAAGAAAATATAATGAAAGACTGCAAAGGGTGGTATAGATGATTAAATTAGGAGAAAGGCAATTTCTGCAAATATTAAAAAAAACCAATGAAGGCCTCTTTCTTTCAGATTCCGTCGAGGGGCAAAACGTTTTCTTGCCTGCCGCTGAAACGGAAGAAGAAATGAAGGTGGGAGATTCTATCGAAGTGTTTGTATACAAGGACAATAGGCAAAACCTTTTGTCTACAACAAAGCAGACAAGGCTGGAAATGGGCGGAATTGCCTTGCTTTCGGTTAAGTCTGTCACAGATTTCGGAGCTTTCCTCGAATGGGGCTTGGGAAAAGACCTCTTCCTTCCGTTTAAGGAACAGAGGGGGGCGGTAAAAGAAGGCGCCAGAGTTTTGGTCAAGCTTTATGAGGACAAGAGCGGCAGGCTTTGCGCAACAATGAAGATATCAAATACGCTGGGCAGCGAAAGTCCATTCAAGGAGGGCGATGCGGTTTGGGGAACGGTTTACGACATCAATCCGGAAATGGGGGCATTTGTAGCAGTTTCCAACCTCTATCATGGAATGATTCCCCGAAGGGAAATGTTCAAGATATTCCAGATGGGCGAAAAAATTGAAGCTTGGGTTGATTCGGCAAGGGAAGACGGAAAACTCAATCTGACCTTCAGAAAGAAGGCATACGCCACCATGGACGAAGACGCAGACATGCTGCTGGAAGAACTTAAGAAAAATGGAGGTTTTTTGCCTTTCAACGATTCGTCCGAACCCGATGAAATAAGGGACCGTTTCGGTTTAAGCAAAAGGGCGTTCAAGAGAGCTGTGGGAAGATTGTTCAAGCAGCATATGATTGAATTGAAAGACGAAGGCATCAGATTGAAAAAATAAGGCGGCACGAATATTGGAAAATGGGGAATAGTGTATATGATGGATGAAAGAGCAACAATAAGCGTTAAGCAAGCACTTGAAGGTGAAGGATACATCTTTGTCGACATTCGCTCGGAAGGCGAGTACCAAGACGACCACATTGAAGGGGCTATTTGCATGCCCCTTTTTAACGACCAGGAAAGGGTGCGGATAGGAACAATATACAAAGAGGACAGGAACGGGGCCAAGCTCGAAGGAATACGGGTGGCCTCGAAGAAGCTGGAGAGTCTTTATACTCAAATAAAGGATCTTTCATCCGAATATGAGAGGGTAGTGATTTATTGCTGGCGCGGAGGGATGAGGAGCCGGTCCCTTGTGGCTTTTTTCAGGTCTCTCGGAATGGGCAATGTGCTTCAGCTCGAAGGCGGATACAAGGCGTATAGGAACATGGTAAACGCTTATTTGGAAAAAGACGTGGAAAAACTGACCTTTGTGGTTCTTCACGGCAGAACCGGAGTCGGCAAGACAGAAATTCTAAAGAGACTCAGCAAAAGGGGAATCCACACGGTAGACCTTGAAGCCCATGCCAGCAATTCAGGTTCGGTTTTCGGAAGGATACCTTTCGGGGGAAGAGGGCCTACCCAGAAGCGGTTCGATACTCTTCTTTTTGACAATCTAAAGGATTGGGGCGACTATTTTATACTCGAAAGCGAAAGCAAACGCATCGGCGATTTGCATCTTAAGGAAAATTTTTTTCAAGCCATGAAGAGAGGCATTCACATACTCGTTGAAACAAATATCGAAAACCGTGTGAAAATTATAGCTGATGACTATGTTTCCCCTGAGACGGAAAAGCAGATTATAGGCGCAATCGATGCACTTAGGAAACGCCTGGGAGGAGAAGCGGCAGACCGCCTGGTCAGACAAGTGAAAAACAATGAATACCACGAGGTGATACGCTATCTCATGGAGTCCTATTATGACGGGCTTTATGACTATTCCATAAAGAATGTCCCCGAATACGATCTGGAAATTGAATATGATGACATCGATGAAGCCGTAGAGACTATTGAAGCTTGGCTCGGAGACAAGGCGTTTTTCCAAAGGACTTATTAAAACCCAGGGGGCTATGCCTTTGGGCCAGTCGCCTGGTGATTGGCAGATGTCACAAGCCTTGATTATTGTTGGCATCAGACCGCAAATGGGTATAAATTAACAAATTGAAAAAGGGAGAAGATTGAAATGCCAAACATTGACTTGTCAAAATTCGAGAAAAAACTAATGGTCAGGCAGATAAGGCGGGACGATTTTGATGAAATCATAGCACTGCAGAAACTTTGTTTTCCGGAAATGGAGCCTTGGCGTGTCCAACAACTGGAGAGCCACATAGCTCTATTTCCAGAGGGTCAGATTTGCGTCGAATACGACGGCATAATCATAGGGTCAAGCTCGAGCCTCATCATTACTTTTGACGAATACGACGACCAACACACATGGGATGAAATTACAGGCGAGGGCACAATCAGCACCCATGATCCGGAGGGGTACAATCTTTACGGAATAGAGGTCATGGTCCATCCTGGGTACAGGGACATGAAAATTGGGAGAAGACTTTATGAGGCCAGGAAGGATTTGGCTCGGGATTGGAATCTTAAAAGCATAGTCATAGGCGGACGAATCCCCAACTATCATAAATATGCAGGCGAGTTGACTCCCGCCGAGTATGTGCGAAAAGTCATGCGTCACGATCTCAGGGACCCGATACTGACCTTCCAGCTCAGCAATGGTTTTGTAGTCAAGCGCATAAACCGAAACTATCTTCCTGATGATGAAGCATCCCTTAAATATGCCACGATTATGGAATGGTACAATGTCGATTACCATCCCAAGACTAAGAAGCACTTTAAGACTGCTTTTCCGGTCAGGACTTGCGTTATACAGTACATGATGAAAAAAATAGAATCCTTCAAGGAATTTGCCAACCAATGCGAGTATTTTGTGGATATCGCATCCAATTATAAATCTGACTTTGTTGTGTTTCCGGAAATTTTCACCACCCAATTGCTTTCGTTTTTGGGAGGGAAATCTCCAAGCGACGCAATCCGCAAACTTACCGTATACACAGAGCCCTATATTGAAATGTTCACGGCCTTTGCAGTCAAGTACAATGTAAACATCATAGGGGGTTCCCATTTTGTCGAGGAGGAAGGCTGCATCTACAATGTGGCATATCTTTTCAGGAGAGACGGAACCATAGAAAAGCAGTACAAGATTCACATAACACCCAACGAAAAGAGGTGGTGGGGCATTACTCCTGGAAACGAAATCAAGATTTTTGATACGGATTCCGGCAAAATTGCCATACTGATATGCTATGACATAGAATATCCTGAACTTTCCAGAATAATGACACAAAAGGGTGCGCAAATCATATTCACCCCCTTCTGCACAGACGAGAGACAGGGGTATTTGAGAGTGCGCTATTGCGCCCAGGCAAGGGCCGTAGAAAATCAGGTGTATACAGTCATTGCAGGAACAGTAGGCAACCTTACACAGGTTGAAAACATGGATATACAATACGCGCAATCAGCAATATTCACGCCGTCCGATTTTGCATTTCCACGTGACGGCATAATGGGTGAATGCACCCCAAACATTGAAATGGTTGTTGTAGGAGACCTTGACCTTGAACTTCTCAAGAGGGCTAGAAGGGACGGCACAGTTACTCTTTGGAAAAATCGGAGAAACGATCTTTACGAGCTCAATGAAAAAAAAGTGGTGAGCGGCGGCACAGAAAACTAAGAATTGGAATCTATAAGCTTTTCAAGATTTGCCTCGAAAGCCTTGTCGCTTTCGGGGTTTCTTTTTTTAAAACGGCTTCCGCGTCCACCCTTCTTTCTTATTAGGCGGTTCATGTGGCGTCTGTCAAGAAGTTTGCCTATGTTGGCATCCGATATGACAAGTCCGTTCTGGGTTATGCATTTTGCTCCGCGCGCGAGGACCATTGCCGCGAGTCCGTAGTCCTGGGATACGGCTATGTCGCCGGGCTGAATATGGTTTGCTATGTAATAGTCGGCGCTGTCCATCGATTTGTCCACAGTCACAACGGTGGCGTAGTCGCTTTCAATTTCGTGAGCATAGTTTTTTACGATGAAAACGCCTATTTTGCGTTTGGCTGCAATGGCGACGCTCTGCGAAACCACCGGGCAGCCGTCGCCATCTATGAATAAGTTCATTTTGAGAGCCCCCTTTAATTTTATATGTATATTATACAGCAAAAGGCGGCAATATATGGCGCAGATGCAGGAATTGGCGTAAACTGTAGGGGGAAGGGTCTTGGAATCCTGGTCCGTAATTTGATTATTGGGAGGAAAGAATATGGAAATATTGGATTTGACGCATTTGATAGAACCGGGAATGCCTGTTTTTCCGGGAACCGAGCCGCCCGAAATAATGGAGGCCAACACAATTAAAAAAGACGGTTTCAAGGAAAAGAAGCTTAGCATGTACTCGCATACGGGAACGCACATGGATGCTCCCGCGCACCTGTTTGATGGCGGAAAGACCCTGGATCAATATGACATCGGGCGTTTTTTCGGCAAGGCATTCCTAGTGGATGTAGTGGATCAAGGCGGTAAAATAGGCAAAAAAGTGCTTGAATCGTTTGAAAAGCAATTTTACGAAGCGGATTATGCATTGTTCCATACAGGATGGAGTGTGTATTGGGGTAAGGACGAATACTTTTCCAATTTCCCTTGCCTGGACAATGAAGCGGCTGCATATCTTGCATCGTTTCAGCTTAAGGGTGTGGGATTCGACACCATTTCGGCCGACCCGGTCGAAGACAGTACCCTGGCCAACCACCGTGTTTTTCTCGGAAAGGAAATGGTCATAGTCGAGAATTTAAAAAACCTGGACAAACTTACAGGCGAAGGATTCTTTTGGTTTTCATGCATGCCGCTTAAGACAATTGACGCAGACGGATCCCCGGTAAGGGCGAGCGCCATATTGGGCATAAGCTAATAGATAATCGCCTTGTCAATCCATTCGTTGGGTATGCAAGGCGGTTTTGTCCACACTATGCACAATATTTTGTGGATAAGGATTTTTTAGAC
>CAZAFW010000041.1:0-12186 GCA_964484935.1 uncultured Peptostreptococcaceae bacterium | reverse complement strand
CTGCGTAATTGATACTTTTGGTAAAAAATAGTGGTCCCTTCATTTGGCGAATGCAATTTTGTGCATAAAACATCAAGATTATGTAATTAAATGGCAAACCATGGGGTTATTTGTCAAGAAAAAAAGGGTTGGCAAAAATTTTGTAGAAGTATAAAAATTAATTGTTGGATTTTTGCAACGCATTTATTTTCAAAGGAGGGATGGAAATGGCATATAGAATCGACAAAGAAAACTGCATAGCGTGCGGCGCCTGCGAAGACGTTTGTCCCGTTAGCTGCATAAGCGAGGTCGAGGACGGCAAGCGTTTGATTGACGAGGACGCTTGCATAAGCTGCGGAGCATGCTCGGACGCATGTCCTGTTGAATGCATTTCTGAAGTTTAAAAATATGCAGACAGAAAAGGTTGATTGAAACAAAATCCGAGAGAGATTTAAACGCCGAGTCGCTAAAGGAGTGATGACCGTGAAGTTTAGTAAAACAAATTGTTGCATGATTTTGATTTTTCTCGCAGCCGTCCTTTTGATAGGGTGCAACGGGGGCAGCTATGCGATTAGAAGCGGGAGCATAAACATTTACAACGACTTCATGGATGGAGAGTATAAATCTTTCTCGGGATATTTTTACAAGGAGCTTGAACTTGGAAAAGGCGAAATAATAAGATTTTGCCTGGATGAAAAGACATCCTGCGGGAATTTGTCGTTCGGACTCGAAGACGGGAAAGGAAGCAGGATTGCTGAAATAGAAAACAGATCCATACTGCAAGTGCCAGAAGCCGGCTCATATCGGATTTTTGCCCAAGGGGAAAAACATGAAGGCGAATTTTGTCTAAGCTGGGTTTCGGAACCCGACGGAGATCCTTCGACGGCTGTTGAAATGGATGATGTGGAAAGTTTTATTTATGGAAAAATCAACGGAGTAATGACATCTGCCGAAGAGATAGAAGCTTTGCATCAATTGCAGTTTGTCGACTGGGCGGAATTTTCGGTTTTGGGTCAAGAGCCTGTTATTGATTTACTGGACTGGCTCTACGAGCTTGATGATGAAAAGAAACTGCAGCGGCTTCCCTACATATTATTGGTCGATGGTCTCGATGGCGCCTATGCGGAATACTATGAGGCCATATTAGGAGAATTGTTCTTAAAGGACCCTGAGAGGTTTGTTTTGAGCCTGAAGTGCATGCAAGAAACCGACATGGAAAGGACAATTAGGTTTGTGAATAATTACTTGAAATACGCGGACGTAAACGGCTATTCGGACGTACTGGAAAAACTGGGTGAAGAAGATCCGGACGCAAGGAAAATCATGGAAAAATTTCTTAATTATTGACGGCATTGCCGGGAAAGGATTATGATGAAGACAATTACTATGTATACAAGCGCCATGTGACCCCATTGCCGCGCAGCCAAGAAGTTTCTTGGAGAAAAAGGCTACAAATATATAGAAAAAGATGTTCAGAAGGACATGAAAGCGCAAGAGGAACTGAGGGACATGTACATACGAGGAGTACCGGCCTTCATTATCGGGAATGAAATAATTGAGGGTTTTGATGCGAGGCGGATAGAAGCAGCTTTGGACTATATGGTTCAAAAGTGTCCGCATTGCGGTCAAAGGAGCAGGATTCCAAAGAGTAAAGGCAAAATACGCATAGAATGTCCCAAATGCGGCAAAAAATTCGAAACAATCACGTGAAAAAGAAATACGGCTAAACCTAAGTCCAGTTGTGGGGATATGAGATGCCTGCATCTTTGAGTGAATGGAAAATTCAAGGGTATCATAACATATGGCGAGATGTTTTTATACGATTTTCAATTTGATTGCGGCTTAGGCTGCGAAAGGAGCTTATATGAAAACTATAACAATGTACTCAAGCGATGTTTGCCCCCGTTGCAAAGAGGCGAAGAAGTTTCTTGAAGAAAAAGGATACAGATTTGTGGAAAGGGATGTCAGAACCGACAAAGCGGTCCGTCAGGAATTGCGGGACATGTATGTAAGCGGTTTTCCGACGTTTGTAATCGGCAACAGTATAATCGAGGGTTTCGATCCGAAGGGCATCGAGGTTGCAATGGGAGAATAGGATAATGAATTTGATTGGTTATTGTATTGAAAAGAGAAGATTCATGTGCCTTGTAAAAGATATGGGAGGTTTTTATGGCGTTGAAGTTTGAAATCACAGAAGAAATAGGTGTTTTATCGGAGTCGGCAAGCGGGTGGAAGAAGGAATTGAATCTGGTAAGCTGGAATGACAGAAACCCAAAATACGATATAAGGGATTGGGATCCCGCTCATGAAAAAATGGGAAAGGGAATAACCCTTACTAGAGAAGAAGCCCTTGCATTGAGGGATATGCTTAACAAAGCCCTACTTTGATGATATGATTGTAAAAAAGATCAAGAGGAATAATCCATATGACGCTAAATCAAAACAAAGTGGCCGTTGCCATGAGCGGAGGTATTGACAGCTCAGTGACGGCTTTTTTATTAAAAAGAATAGGCTACGAGGTTGTCGGGGTCACAATGCATCTTTATGATGAAATAGGCGATGACGGCTTGCCAAGGCCCCAAAAGGAAATTTTTCAGGCGCGCAAGGCGGCGGAAAGCCTGGGAATTCCGCACCACGTGGCGGATTTCAGGCCGGTTTTCGATTGGGTGGTCAAGAGCCCTTTTGCCAAGGCTTATTCGGAGGGCATGACTCCAAACCCGTGCATGGAATGCAACAGGCAGATTAAATACGGCAAACTATTGGAATACGCGATGGAAATCGGTGCATATTATTTGGCTACCGGACATTACGCGTCAGTCGAATTCGACGAGGAATCGGGCAGGTACAGGCTTTACCGCGCAAAGGCTGAAAACAAAGACCAGTCATATCTGTTGAACGGTTTGGGGCAAGGCCAGCTTTCGCATCTCTTGCTTCCGCTTGGGGATGTCTTGTCAAAAGAACAGGTAAGGGAAACTGCTTTGGAGATGGGCATTTATTCTGCCTGCAAAAGGGAAAGCAAGGATATTTGTTTTGTGCCCGGCAAAAGATACATTGATTTTGTTGAGGCGAGCTTTCCAAACGCGGCAATTCCGGGAGAATTTGTTGATTCGGACGGAAATGTGCTTGGAACGCATAAAGGCATATCGCGTTACACGATCGGTCAAAGGAAAGGGCTAGGCCATACATTCGACCGCCGTTACTATGTTGTTTCGATCGATTCCCGAAAAAATCGCGTAGTGGTGGGCGACGATTTCGAAACCTATGCAAGCGAAATACATGTGGGCAAAGTAAATTTCATACCGTTTGACGAACTGCTCTTGCCAATAAAGGCAGAGGTAAGGGTTTGCCAATGGGGATGGTTTCTCCAGGCAAGCATATTCCCGGCAAAAGGGAAAGAGGCGAGGGTGGTTTTCGACAAGCCCGAAAGGGCGCCGGCTCCAGGCCAATGGGCAGTGTTCTACAGGGACGGAGAAGTTTTGGGAGGCGGAATAATCAAGAATGTCATAAGGGGAGCAGAGAAATGAATGAATATGAGAAAAAGCTCAAGATGCATATAGATGAAAACAATGTTGACTGCGAGCATCTGGTGTTTCAAAAATCCTGCCACAGCGTCGAGGAAGCTGCGGAGACGGCAGGTGCAAGTCCCGAAGATTTCGTTAAAAATATCTGCATGTCCGATTCCGAAGGCAACATAATTGTTGCTATAGTGAAAGGTAAAGACAGGGTTGGATCAAAAAGGGTTGCAAAAGCTTTGGGGATTGAAAGGCCTAAGACGGCGCTGCCTGAAAATATTTTGCAAAAAACGGGATACCCTGTTGGCGGGGTGCCTTCATTCGGATACCAGGCTGTTTTCGTGGTGGATGAAAGAGTTATGGAGAAGGAATTTGTATATACCGGAGGGGGTTCCCCGAATTCCCTTGTAAAAATAAATACAGCCGAATTGCTTTCTGCCAACGGCGGGATTGTTGCGAGAGTAAGAAAATAGAAATCAAAATAAGCGGAATCGATGGCGGTTTCGCTTTTTTTATATTATTATGTAAGAAACGTTTCGGAGGATCATATGAGAATCATTTATTTATATGGAGTGTCTGCATTGCTTTTGGCTCTGTCTTTTCGTAAAAGCAGGGAAAAAACAAAAAAAGCCTTGAATAAGGCGTGGAAGTCCTTCAGCAAGATATTCCCCGCTTTGCTTGGGATATTGATATTGGTAGGAGTGCTTCTCGCAGTTTTCGACGCCGATTTTATAAGCAGGATAATAGGTGATGAATCAGGGTGGATTGGAGTGGTCTTGTCTGCGGTAGTCGGCGCGATAACTCTTATTCCGGGATTCATAGCTTTTCCAACAGCTTCGGTCCTTATCGACAATGGGGCAGGATACATGCAGATAGGGGCTTTCATATCTTCGCTCATGATGGTGGGGATGGTTACCGCTCCCATGGAAGCTGAATATTTCGGCAAGCGCCTTACGCTTATACGGAATTTGATGGGGTTTATTTTTTCGTTCATAGTGGCTTATGTAATCGGAAAGGTGGTGGGCGGCCTATGGTTCTGATCAAGAAATTCAAGGGCGCCCTTATCGCGGGAATTCTTTTGGGACTCTTGTTTGCGTGGGATGCGGGAAAAGGTCTCGAAGCCATAAAAATATCAGGATTTGCATTGACAGAAATGCTGTCGATAATACCTCCCATCTTCATACTGCTTGGGCTTCTTGATGTTTGGATTTCAAGGGAGACAATGATGAAGCTTATGGGGAAAGAATCAGGGGCAAAAGGAGTTCTGCTGGCTTTCTTTTTCGGGTCTGCGACAGTCGGTCCCCTTTACGGTGCATTTCCGGTAGCCGCCGTATTCATGAAAAAAGGTGTCAAATTCTCAAACATAATGATTTTCATAGGGGCATGGTCGACCACAAAGATACCAATGCTTCTTTTTGAAATATCATCAATGGGAGCGCCGTTCGCGCTCACAAGGCTTCTTGTAAATATTCCGTGCATAATGATTATGGCGTGGATTCTCGACTTGATGACTCCGGATTCGGAAATAGATAAGCTTTACGAACGCATGGAAAGAATGTAGCGCACTCGGAATTGCAAAAAATATCAATTTACGGGAAAGGTGATCAAATGCGTTATAAATGCCTTGTGCTTGACCACGACGATACGGCAGTAGACAGCACGCCCCAGGTACATTATCCTTCTTTCGTCGAAACCATGGGGATACTCAGAAAGGATATGCCGCTTCATACTTTGGAGGGGTTTATACTCGCGTGCTTTGAACCCGGTTTCGGACCCTTCTGCACCGACATACTCAAGATGAGTGAAGATGAGATACAGACACAATACGGAATATGGAGAAAGCACACGGAAAAGACAATACCGGATTTTTTCGAGGGATTTATAGAAATGCTTTGGAAATTCAAGGAGGCGGGGGGCATATTGACTGTCGTTTCCCATTCTGAAAAAGAGCGCATTTTGAGGGATTACAGTTTTAATGGAGCGCCCGACCCGGATATGGTTTTCGGATGGGACAGCAATCCGAAAAAGAGGAAACCCAATCCCTATCCGCTTGATGAAATAATGAAAGCCTTCAGTCTTAAGCCGTCACAGCTTCTGATGGTTGATGATTTGAAGCCGGGACTCCAGATGGCAAGGAAAGCAGGGGTTGACTTTGCTGCGGCAGGATGGGCATATGAGATTCCTCAAATCCATAATTTCATGAAAAAAGAATCGGACTATTATTTTGAAACAGTAAAGAGATTCGAGGAAACGGTCTTGTATTAATAATTACAAATTCTTAATTATTATGTAACCCTTTGTTCAAGACTTGTTGTGACGCATGGGTTAAACTGAAAGCAGGAAGTGAAGATACTCGCTTTCAGTTTTCTCCTTTAAAAAATCGGGAACGGATTAGGAAAAGAGGCGCCTGTCTATTGGGCGCCTCTTTCTGAACGTTTTTATACTCGCAGGGGGTATAAATCGAAGATTGTGGGTATATACAAATATAAGGATGTGATGACAATGAAACGATTGATTATACCGGGAATGGCCTTGATCATAATAGTAGTTGCACTGATATCGATAGGGGCAAGGAAGGGGGCGCCGGAGCAAGAGGATGAATTTCCGGATTTCAGTGGCTTCGAAGAATACGACAAGGCGGTTTTTGCAGGAGGGTGCTTTTGGCGCATTGAATCAATGTTTGAAGGGCTCGAAGGCGTTGCAGAGGCTGCTTCGGGTTATACCGGCGGTGACACCGAGAACCCCACATACAAGGAGGTTTCGTCAGGCAAAACCGGTCATTACGAGGCTGTCGAAGTTTTCTACGATTCGGATGAAATAAGTTATTCAATGCTTTTGGACGCCTATCTGCAGTCGATAAATCCCACAAGCGGGGGAGGGCAGTTTCCGGATATGGGCCAGCAATACGCCCCGGCGATATTTTATGCAAGCGAAGAAGAAAAGGATCTTGCTGAATTCGCATTGGAGAAACTGGAGCTGTCGGAAAGATTCGAAGAGCCGATTGCGGTTAAGGTGCTGCCATTGGAAACATTCTACTATGCAGAGGAGTACCATCAGGACTATTACAGCAAGAAAGAGGCGTATTCCGAATGCTGCGTTTCAAATCTGGACGGAAAACAATCAAACGGAGTATTTTCGACGACAGAAAGGAAGGAAGACACCATGGAAAAAACGTGGAATGCTGAATTCGACAAGACAAAAAGGCTGAAAGAGCTTACTGAACTTGAATACGGAGTCACTCAAAACGAGGCAACCGAGCCGCCGTTCAACAACAGGTATTGGAACAACAGAGAGGACGGCATATATGTGGACATCGTATCGGGCGAACCGCTTTTCAGTTCAACTGACAAGTACAAGTCCGGTACCGGATGGCCAAGCTTCACCAAGCCTTTGGAAGCAGGCAACATTGTCGAAAAAATCGACACAAAGCTTTTTGGAAAAAGGATTGAAATAAGGAGCAGGAATGCTGATTCACACCTGGGGCATGTCTTTACAGACGGGCCCGAGCCTACAGGACTCAGGTACTGCATGAATTCGGCATCGCTCAGATTCATCCCAAAGGATAAATTGTCAGAGGAAGGATATGGAGAATACGAGCATATTTTTGAAAATAAATAGAGCGCTCCAAAGTTGAATTATATAGGCTTTTAGTGTATATTTATAACATAAAAAGGCCGCCTGAACAGAAAAGCCCAAGCGCTTTTCTGTTTTTTTTAGAGCGGCGAAAGGAATGCTCAGATGAGAGAACTTCATGTGAAGGAAATAGAGAATGCAGTAAGGGAAATGTGCATAAGTTCAAATTACAATCTTCCGGAAGATGTTTATAAAAAGCTTTCTGAATCGAAAAACACCGAGGAGTCTGAAATAGGCAGAGACATTCTTGAAAACATAATCAAGAATGCCGATTTGGCAAAGGAAAACAGAGTGCCAATTTGCCAGGACACTGGAATGGCGACACTTTTTATAGAACTTGGCCAGGAAGTATTTTTGACTGGAGGAGATTTTAAGGAGGCTGTCAACGAAGGAGTAAGGAAAGGATACCAAGAGGGCTATCTGAGGAAGTCGATAGTAAGGGACCCTCTTCTTAGAGATAATACCGGGGACAACACGCCTGCAGTGATTCATCTTAAAATAGTGCCGGGGGACAGGGTGAAGATTGTAGTTGCTCCGAAAGGGTTTGGGAGTGAAAACATGAGCAGGATCAAAATGCTTAAACCCTCGGACGGAATGAAGGGTGTCGAGGATTTCGTCATTCAGGCGGTTTCGGAAGCGGGACCAAATCCATGCCCTCCAATTTTTGTTGGAGTGGGAATAGGGGGGACATTCGAAAAAGTGGCGGAGATGGCCAAAAGAGCCCTTTTGAGAAGCGTGGATGATTGTAATCCTGATTCCTCTTTGGCTGAAATGGAAAAACGGCTTTTGCTGAAAATAAACGATTTGGGAATAGGGCCTCAGGGTCTTGGCGGAAGAACTACCGCTATAGCAGTCAAGGTGGAAACATACCCGACCCATATTGCAGGCCTTCCGGCGGCGGTGGCTATTAATTGCCACGCTACGCGTCATGAGGAAAGAATACTTTAAGGAGGAGGAATTTATGCGTTCCATAAAGGAAATAGAGATGCCCTTGACCTATGACAAGGTCAAGGAACTCAAAGCTGGAGACATGGTCGTGATAACAGGAATTATATATACGGGCAGGGACTTAGCGCACAAAAGGATGGTGGAAGCCCTCGGAAAAGGTGATGAAATGCCCTTCGAACTTGAAGATTCAATAATCTACTACGTTGGCCCGGCTCCGGCAAAGCCAGGGGCGGTCATAGGTTCGGCGGGTCCGACGACAAGCTATAGGATGGATGATTTGACAATTCCGCTTATCGAGACAGGGCTGAGGGGAATGATAGGAAAGGGTACGCGCTCGAAAAAAGTCATAGATTCAATGGTGAGGCATGGAGCCGTTTATTTTGCCGCCATTGGAGGAGCCGGCGCTCTGATTGCGAATTCGATAAAGGAAGCGGAAGTCATAGCTTATGGAGATTTGGGTACCGAAGCCGTAAGAAGACTTAAAGTGGAAGGCTTTCCAGCAGTAGTGGCCATAGATTCATACGGGGGCAACATATACGATACGGAAAGAGAAAAATACAAAAGACAAGGGGAGGATTAAAATGAAGGACTACAACAAAATGGCGATTGAAATGCACGAAAAGCACAAGGGTAAGATTACGGTAGTTTCGAAAGTCAAGGTTGAGGACAAGGACGCCCTTTCAACGGCTTATACACCGGGAGTGGCGGAACCTTGCAGAAAGATACATGAAAATCCGGATTCAATTTATACATATACAAGCAAGGGCAACATGGTTGCCGTTGTGACTGACGGGTCGGCAGTTCTCGGATTGGGTGACATAGGCGCGGACGCGGCTTTGCCGGTAATGGAGGGAAAGGCCGTATTGTTCAAGGAATTCGGTGGTGTGGACGCCTTCCCGGTGTGCATAAAAAGCAATGAGGTTGATGAAATAGTAAGGACGGTGGAACTGCTTGAGCCGGTTTTTGGCGGCATAAACCTGGAGGATATTTCTGCGCCCAGATGTTTTGAAATTGAGAGAAAGCTCAAGGAAATCATGGACATACCCGTTTTTCATGACGATCAGCACGGCACCGCCATTGTTGTGCTGGCAGGGATAATAAACGCATTGAAAATAGTAGGCAAAAACGAAAAGGACATGAGGGTTGTCGTAAACGGGGCTGGAGCTGCAGGAACTGCAATAACCAAGCTCCTATTGGACTTTGGATTCAAAGACCTTGTCATGTGCGACAGCAAGGGAATAATATGCAAAGGCGATGAGCGCCTCAACTGGGCGAAAAAAGAAATTGCCGAAATCACAAATCTTTCCGGCATGAAAGGCGACTTGGCAAAGGCAATGGAGGATTCGGACATATTCATTGGAGTTTCGGCCCCCGGCATCGTCACAAAAGAAATGATTTCATCAATGAAAGAGAATGCCATAGTGTTTGCAATGGCAAATCCGGTTCCGGAAATAATGCCCGATCTTGCCAAGGAAGGCGGAGCAAGAGTAATAGGAACGGGAAGAAGCGATTTCCCGAATCAGGTCAATAATGTTTTGGCTTTTCCGGCCATTTTCAGAGGGACTTTGGATGTGCGGGCTTCGGACATAAACGAGGCCATGAAAATAGCTGCGGCAAGAGCAATAGCATCGGTAATAGACGATTACGAAATCAATGAAGACAATATTTTGCCTAAACCATTCGACAAGAGAATCATGAAGTCGGTATCGGAGGCAGTAATGGAAGCTGCAAGGGCTTCGGGGGTTGCCAGAATATAAGGTTTGAAATGGAGGCGATTTTATGAAGGAATATGTTGTTTTAGCCGCGCCTGATTCTTTCAAGGGAAGCATGGAGTCGATTGCGATTTGCGACTTGATTGAAAAAGCCGCCTCCGATGAAAAGGGTGTGCGTGTTGTCAAAACCCCTTTGGCCGACGGAGGAGAAGGAACGGTTGACGCATACCTTGCGGCCGCCGGAGGCCAAAAAATACAATGCACAGTGACAGGTCCGGATTTCGAACCGGTTGAAGCATTTTATGCGATTTTGCCGGATGGAACCGCAGTAATCGAGATGGCGCAGGCTTCGGGGCTTTCACTTACAAAAATAAAAAACCCTCTTCACACAACAACATTTGGAACGGGGGAGCTTCTATGGGATGCGCTTGAAAAAGGCTGCCGAAAATTCATAATAGGGATAGGCGGAAGTGCGACCAACGATGGAGGAACAGGAATGGCGGCATCGCTTGGAGCCTTGTTTCTTGATGGAAAAGGAGCAAATGTCAGGCCTACGGGAGAAGGACTCGGAAAAATAGAAAGCATCGATTTGGCGAATATAGATTCCCGTTTGAAGGATTCAAGAATAATGGTTGCCTGTGACGTCAACAATCCTCTTTTGGGGGAAATGGGAGCAGCCTTCATATACGGTCCCCAAAAGGGAGCGGACCGCTGCATCGTAGAAACATTGGATAAAAATCTGGAGAAATTTTCTTCGGTGGTTTCCAAGGCGACAGGCAAAAGCTTCAAGGACATTCCAGGAGCGGGAGCGGCTGGAGGACTGGGTTATGGCCTGATGGCGCTTTTCGATGCAAAACTCGAGAGCGGAATCGATTTGATTCTTGAAGCTGCAGACTTCGATTCCAAGCTCGATGAAGCCGATTTGGTCATCACAGGAGAAGGAAGCATCGACGGGCAAAGCCTTATGGGTAAAGCGATATCGGGAATTGCATCTAGATGCAAAAGAAAGAATGTACCTCTTGTAGCATTGGCGGGAGCGGTTACAGCCGATTCCACGCAACTGAAGGAAAGCGGAGTCACCGCCGCATTTTCCATACAAAGGGAAGCGACGGACTTGAAAACGGCCATCGAAAGGACAAATGAAAATTTGCTTTTTTCGGTCAAACAGATAATAAGGCTGATGACGGCACTTGAAGACAGGAGACAGACCAAAGAAGAAACCCAAAATTAAAGGTTCCGGAAGAAGGAGATTCAAGTGGAGAAAATATTTGAAAGAAGCCTGACGATTATGGTGGCGATTTTGCTTCCGGTGGTTTTATTGCTCACAAGCCTTGAAATGGTTGCTTATGACGAAAATTTTTATGCACAAATGCATGAAGAATCGAACATAACTAGAGTTGTAGGGACAGATTCGAAGGGATTGTCTGAGATAAGCGCAGGCATAATCGCCTATCTTAGAAACCGGACGGATTCGCTTGATATGAAGGCAGTAATCGGCGGAGAAAGCGTCGAGGTTTTCGGAGAAAGGGAAAAACTGCACATGGTGGATGTAAAGAAGCTTTTTATGGCCGGCTTCTATCTGAGAAATGTTTTTTTGGCCTTTGTGGTCTTGGGTCTTTTCATACTTTATGCCATTGACGGAAGGAAAATGAAAAAGCCTTCCAAGGCAATATTTGCATCGGGTCTTACTGTGGTTTTAGCGGCAATCGCCTTTGCCGTAATGGTCTCCACCGATTTCCAAAAGTACTTCATCGGTTTTCACAATGTTTTTTTTACAAACGACCTGTGGATTTTAAATCCTGAAACGGACGTATTGATACAGATGCTGCCTATTGAGTTTTTTATTGAGGCGGTCAAAAGAACCGTCTATGCATTTGTCATACAATATGCACTGGTTTTGGGTTTTACATTTGCCGCAATTTGGCGGTCAAAAAGAATCATGAAGTGAAGACAAGTTTTATTGCCATTGCTACGACGGCGAACGCCAGGATTATTTTTATCCAACGGTCGCCTTTTTTGACCGCGAAATTGCTTCCAATCCATGCGCCGGCACTGTTGCCCACTGCCAATGTAAGGCCTAGAATCAAATCGACCTTGCCGTTTATAGCGAACACGACGAGTGCGAAAAATGTATAAATGGCTACTATGAATACCTTTATGCTGTTGATTCGAACAAGGTCGTATCCGGTTATCCATGTCAGTGAGGCAATAATGATGAAACCGACCCCTGCTTGGACAATCCCGCCGTAGAGTCCGACGAAGAAAAATGCCGCTGTTGCTGCAAGCTTTTGCTTGAATGTCATCGGGGACTTCAGCTCTTTTTGTTTTGCTTTGGGTTTGAACAAAATAAGCATAAGGACCATTATCATTACGCCGGCAAGCAGGCGGTTGAATATATGGTC